>CAZRHS010000019.1:0-26930 GCA_964600045.1 uncultured Clostridium sp. | reverse complement strand
CAGATGCCGATTTTGTAGTTTCCTCAAATTACTGTCTTATCGGCACACGGCAAAAGGTCGCCTTTGATTATTTTGGTATTACAGCACTTTTATGGCGGAGCCGGAGCCGAACATGCTCTCCATGTGCTTTACAAAGCCCTCGTCGGCTCCCGCGGGTACAAGCGCCTGCATGCTGCCGGCAAATCCACCGCCGTGCACTCTCGCAACGCCGCCTATCGGGTCAAGATACTCCCGCGCGTGCGCTATGCCTTTTTCAAGGCTTCTGTCCTTCTGGTCGGGGGTAAATATGTTTTTAAGCAGCGTTTCGCTTGAATGCGCGCTCTGCCGCATTATGTCGGCATAGGCCTTGGCATCGGCATTCTTTATGGCCTCGGCCATTTTGTCAACGCGCCTTTCCTCATCATAAAAGTGCTCGGCTCTCATAACAGCGCGCTCACCCACGGCGGATTTAAGATAATCTGTTTTGCTCCTAAAGCACTCTTCATCCGCATGCCTAAGCCTGTCCGCGCCAAGCAGTTTACTTACCGCAAGCATGTCGCTTGTTATCTCGGCATAAGCCCAGGTCATGTTCGCGTGGCTTGAGCCCGTGTTTATAACATATATTGAAAACCTGTCCTTAAACGGCCATTTAAGCTCAATAAATTCGGGCGAGTCGCTCTTATCAAAGTCCATAAGCAAAACCCCGCCGAACGCGCAGGCCGCCTGGTCCATCATGCCGCAGGGCTTGCCGAAATAGCTTGATTCCGCGTACTGCGAAGCGGCAGCGATTGTATAGGGCGATATTGAATCGGCGTTGTAAAGCCGGCTGAACACGCGGCAGATAAGCACCTCGAACGCCGCGGAGGACGAAAGCCCGCCGCCTATTGGAATCTGGGATTCCGTAACGGCATCAAAGCCGCCTATATTCAAGGCTTTTTCGCTTAAATAGCGCGCGCAGCCGCGCACAAGCGCCGCGGAGGTTCCGGCCTCGTCGGATTTTTTGTCAAGGTCGCTTATGTCCAATGTAAAGCTGCCCATGTCCGTATGAAGCGAGCAGATGCTGTCATCGCGCGCAGACACCGCGGCGGTGATCTTTTTGTCTATGGCCGCCGCTATAACCTTGCCGCTTTGGTGGTCGGTATGGTTTCCGCAAAGCTCGGTTCTGCCGGGAACCGATATTACCATAGAAGGCTTATAAGAGAATTCGCTGAAAAACCTTTCCTCGATACTCAAACTGTTTCGCTCCTTTTATTCAACGTCGAGCAGTCCCGCCCGCTCAACGCCGTCTATCTCGCAAAGCGCCGCGGTTATGGCCTCAAGCCCCTCGTTAAGCCCGGTTATGTCCGCGCTTATTACAACGCTTGCCCGCTCGCCTATGGGCGGGTTCTGCATAATTGTCAGTATGTTTGCGCCCTTATCGGAAAGGCAGTTCAGCACCCTTCCCAAAACCCCGCGCTCGTGATTTAGAAGCATTGAGAATATGGCCTTTTTACAGGCCGTGTTTTCGCTTGGGGCGAATATGAAGTCCTTGTATTTATAATATGTGCTCCTTGAAATGCCAACCTGCCGCGCGGCTTCGCTTACTTCCTTTACGGCGCCCGTGCGCAGAAGGTCCCTCGCGCGCACAACGCGCTCGTAGCAATCGGGCAGCACGGATTTATGCACAATAAGGTATTCGCTGTTCATACAATCGCTCCTTTTTACAGTACGCTGTGTATATATTCTCCCATGTTTTCGGGGTCTATAACGCTTGTGTGCAGAACTTTAAGCTTTCTTATTCCGTCAAGCCCGTTCGGCACCGCAAGCGACGTTATCTCGCTCAGCCTGTCCGCCGCCGCGAATCCGCTTTCGCCGTTGTAATTCCCAAGCGCCTTCAGTATGCTTGGCGCGAACTTAAAGGGTGACGCGGTGCTAAGAACCACGGCGGGGGAGGTGATTGCGCCCTTCTCTTTAAGCGCGCTGAAAACATTGTACGCAACCGCCGTGTGCGTATCCATAAGGTAGCCCTCGTTTTGCCAAACGGTCTTAATCGTGGCAAACGCCTCGGTGTCGTCCGCGCGGCCGCAAAGGAACTGCTCACGTATGCGCGCGAACATATCGTCGCTAAGCTTGTAGCGCCCGGTTTCCTTAAGGCTTGCCATAAGCGATGCCACAAGCGCGGTATCCTTCTCCTCGCTGCCCTGCTCGGCGGCAAAATACAGCATCCTTTCAAGGTTGCTTGAAACGAGTATATCCATTGAGGGGGACGCGGTTTTGATAAGCTTTCTGCTCGCGCGGTCGTATACGCCTTCGCTCAGGAACTGATAAAGCACGTCGTTGGCGTTTGATGCGCATATAAGCCTGCCCACGGGGAGCCCCATGCGCTTTGCCATGTATCCGGCGAGTATGTTGCCGAAGTTGCCCGTTGGCACAACAAAGTCCACACTTTGGCCGAATTCTATCGTGCCGTCCGCCACCATGTCTCCGTACGCGGCAAAGTAGTAGGCCGCCTGCGGGGCAAGCCTGCCTATGTTTATGGAGTTGGCGCTGCTCGCGGCGTAGCCCGGGTGCTTAAAGCCTTCAAGCGCGGCCTTAACCCCGCGCTGGGCATCGTCAAAATCGCCCCTTACGGCGCATACGTGCACGTTTTCGCCCTGCTGAGTAACCATCTGAAGCCTTTGCAGCTCGCTTACGCCGCCATCAGGGTAGAATACTATTATTTGGGTGTGCGGCGCGTCCGCAAATCCCGCAAGTGCCGCCTTGCCCGTGTCTCCGCTTGTGGCGGTAAGTATAACAAGGTCTTCCTTAAGGCCGTTCTTCTCGCGCGCGGCGTTCATAAGGTGCGGCAGAATGCAAAGGGCCATGTCCTTAAATGCGCAGGTAGGCCCGTGCCAAAGCTCCAGTATGTGGGCATCGTTTGTTTTAACAAGCGGGCAATAGTCGGGGGAATCGAATTTTTTGCCGTAGCCCGAATCAACCGCGTCAAGCACGCGGCTGTAATCAATATCGTCTATAAGCGCGCTTATAACGCGGGCAAAAAGCTCGCGCCTTTCAAGCGAATAAAGCTCACGCGAAAAAAGCGCAGGCAACTTCTCGGGTACGTACAGCCCGCCGTCCGGAGCAAGGCCGTTTAGCAGCGCAAGCGAGGGAGTTGTACGCAGCGTGGAATTTCTTGTGCTGAAATACTGCATTGTAATCCTCTTTTGTGTTGGTTTTAATTAATCGCAATGGCCGCAGCCGTCTTCATCCTCGTCAAAATCGGCTCCGCCCAAATATTCTCTCGCGCCTATGCGGCGTTCCTGGCGCTCGTGCTCAACCATGTCGGAGAGCATATCGCGAACCTTTTTGGAGTTGGGTATGCGCTTTATGTCCGCCTCGGGCGTTGAGTGATCGGCCGTGCAAAGATGAATTGTGCCAAGCCCGAATATCCTCTGCCCCAAAGGACGGTTAAGCGTAATGTCCAGAATTCTGTAAAGGCGAATTTCCTCTTCCTTGCGGCTTAAAAGGCCGGTTTCGATTATAAGCTTCTCTTCCGTAAGCTCATAGCGCGTAAAGCTCCAGGGAAGGCCGAATATAATGCGCTTTCTGTCTTTCCATACCGTGTTTGCCATAGTTGTGCCTCCTTAATCGTGATAAAGCCGCAAAATAATGTAAAGATTATTATAGCATACGCCGTGCCGCGGCGCTATGCTTATTCTTCGCTGCCCCATGAAAAACCGGGCGCGCTGCTCCAATCGGAGCTTGTCGAGCCGCTTCCGTCGTCCGTTACGTAGCCCGTGGGCGTGGGCGTGCGCGGCGGCAGGGAAGGATTGGGCGTTTCCTCAACCGCGTCCTTAGCCTCGTCCGCGTTATGGAATATAAAGTTGTTTATCTCAACGCTCATCGCGCCCATGTCGCAGAAGAACACGAAGTGCTTTTCCCATTTGCCGTTTTGATAAAGCCCCTCAACCGGCAGGCGGAAATACATAAGCCCGCGCTGACCCGTGGAAAGAAGCTTTGCCGCGGCGTCTATTATTTCGTCGTTTGTCATGCTTGTTTCAACAAGCGGCAGCAGCTTATAGAGAAGCTCATATTGCTTTGTAACGCTGAATTTGCGGAACTTGGCGAATATCATGTTCAAAACCTTGAATTGCCTGCTTGTGCGCACAAATTCGCTGTCAAGCTTCCTTATCCTGGCGTAGCCCAGTGCCTGCTTGCCGTTCAGCTGAACCGGGCCCGCGTCCGCGAATATAAACCCGTCCCAAAGATATTCAACGCCAAGCTGCTTGTTAAGCCCGGCAATGCAGTCATTTGCCGCGCTTATTTCCTCCGCCGTCATCTCAACAGTAACCCCGCCTATGGCATCCACAACGTCCACGAATGAATGCAGGTCCACCATAACGTAGTCACTAACCTTAACGTGGAAATTATGCTCTATCGTCTGGTATAAAAGGTCAACTCCGCCCAAGGCCACGGTAGAATTAAGCTTTCTGTATCCGTAGCCCGGAACGTCCACAAGCATGTCCCTCATAAGGGTTGTAAGCTTAAGGCGGTTGTTAACGGTATCAACCGTTGCTATCATCATCGTGTCCGCGTTGTAGCGGCCGGAGGTGGCGCGCCTGTCCGCACCTATAAGCAAAACATTAACGTAGCGGGAATCAGAGTTGTCCTTTTCAAACTGCGCAAGCTGCTCTTCCGTAAGCGGCGTTTGCTCATAGTATTCGCTAAGCGGCGCGGGGGTGGGCTCGGGCGTTGCCTCGGGCTCCGGGGAGGGGGTTATAACCGGGGTGCGGGTAGGCGTGGGGGTCATATCCGGCACCTCGTCCGTGGGCTCCGGCGTAATCTCGGCGCTTTCGGTGGGATCTGTCAGCGATCCGTCGGACCTTGTTATTTGGTTGAGCAGATTAAGCCCCAGCACAGCCACCGCTATGCCCAGCGCCACTATTATGCCAAGCAGTATCAAAACCAGCTTAATGCCCCAGTGCAGGCGCTTTTTTCCCTTCTTAGTCTCGTCCATATATGTATGCGCTTCCTTTGTGCTTTTTAATTAAAAAATTATACTACAACGCCGCGCGGCCTATCAAGCGCTATTGCCAATGCGGGGGCATTGTTGTAAAATTGTTCACATATAAGATGGGGAGGGTTTGGCCTTGTATTCCAACTTTGCGCGCGTGTACGACAAGCTTATGGCCTCGGTAGACCGCAAGGCGTGGCTTGATTACATAATAAGCCTTTTTGGCGACGTAAGGATAAAAAGAATTGCGGACTGCGCCTGCGGCACGGGCGCTCTCAGCATACCGCTTGCCAAGATGGGATATATAGTAACAGGGCTTGACTCATCGGCTGAAATGCTTGAGATTGCCGCGGCGAACGCCAGGTCCGAAAGGGTAACTATACCCTTTATCTGCCAGGATATGCGGCACCTTGCGCTGCATAGGCCGGTTGATGCCGTGCTTGCCGTGTGCGACGGGGTGAATTACTTAACCCTTAAGGGCGCGGAAAGCTTTTTTGAGCGCGCGTACGAATCGCTTACGCCGGGAGGCTTGCTGCTTTTTGATGTGTCCTCCCGCTACAAGCTTTCAACCATTTTGGGAAACAACACGTTCGCGGAGGATGAGGACGGGGCGGCCTATATATGGAAAAACGCCTACGATGAGCAAACCAAGCAGGTTCAGATGGAGCTTACCCTGTTTGAACGGCAGGATGACGGCCGCTATATCCGCTTTACCGAATCCCAGATACAGCGCGCGCATTCCGAGCGGGAGCTTACGGGCGCGCTTAAAAGAGCCGGCTTTGATGAAATACACTCGTTTGACGCGTTCACTATGAATCCCGTGAACGATAAAAGCGAAAGAATACAGTTCCTGGCGAGAAAGATCGCCAAATGAATTGCGAAAAGGAGATAAACAGCAATGAGCGATAAAATATTAAGAGGCGTAATGTTCGATAAATCCGTTAGGTTCACGGCTATATCCGCAAAGGATATGGTTGAGACCGCGAGAAATACCCATAACCTGAGCCGCGTATGCACGGCGGCTCTCGGCCGCGCCCTTATAATGACCAGCATGATGGGCACGGACCTTAAGGGCGACAACGAAAAGGTTACAACCGTTATAAAGGGCGGCGGTGAGGCCGGAAACATAGTATGCACGGCGTACCGCTCCGGACGCGTGAAGGGATATATAGAAAACCCGTCCCTTGAGCTTCCGCCCGCGCCCAACGGAAAGCTTGATGTTGCGCTGGCTGTCGGCTGGTTCGGCGAGCTTACCGTTATAAGGGATCTTTCAATGAAGGAGCCGTACGTTGGCCGCAGCGAAATGATATCCGGCGAAATAGCGGAGGACTTCGCAAATTACTTTACCCGGTCCGAGCAGACCCCTTCGCTTGTGTATCTTGGCGTAAGGGTTGATATAGAGTCGCTTCGCGTATTGAGCGCCGGCGGCATGCTTATTCAGGCCCTGCCCAATTGCCCGGAGGAGGCCATATCCGCGCTTGAGAAAAAGGCGGACGACATATCAAAGCTTGCTTTAAGGCTTGAAAAGGGCGAGGATTTAAGGGACATAATGATAAATATGTTCGAGGGCTGCTCGCTTGAAATACTCGCCTCCGCCGCGCCCGAGTTTAAGTGCGACTGTTCCCGCGAAAGGCTTGAGGCCGTGCTTATGTCCCTGGGCAAGGACGAGCTTAAGGACATGATTGAAAAGGACGGCAAGGCGGAGCTTACCTGCCGCTTCTGCAATAAGGTATATAACTTTACAAAGGAGCAGCTTGAAGCCATATTAAAAGAAGGAGCCGGGGATGCCCATGAAAGCAGCGACACAGAATAACTCACCCGGCAGGGTTCTGCCGTTTGAGCAGAAGGGGGACTTCTTTTACAAAAGGGGAAACGACAAGCTTGATGAAAACAACCTTGTGGCGGCGCTTTCAAGCTACCGCAAGGCTATGGAGAGCGACCCCGACGATCAATACAGCCGCATAGCAGTGGCAGAGGTTTTAAGCGAGATGGAGCGCTTTGACGATTCAAACCGCGTTCTTATTCCCCTGCTTTCCCTGGATGCGGTTGATCCGGAGGCTTTATTCGGCCTTGGGTGCAACCTTGCCGCGCTTAACGAAACGGAAAACGCCAAAAAGATGCTGGAGCGGTATCTTCAGCTTGAGCCGGACGGCGAGTATGCTTACGATGCTTGCGACCTTCTGGACGCGATAGACGACGCGAACTATACCCCCGGGGACTTTGGGGAGCTTGCGCCCGTGCTAAAGCAGGACATGGCGATAGACGCGGCGGAGGAGGGAAGGCGAGCCCTTGAGCAGGGCAATTTCCCCGTTGCGCGGGAGGCGCTTGAGCGCGCGCTTAAGCTTGACCCGTCGCTTGCTTACGCAAGAAATAACCTGAGCCTATTGCACTTTTGCCGCCAGGATTACGAGCGCGCCATTAAAGAGGCGGATACGGTGCTTGAAAAAGACCCGAACGATACCCAGGCGCTCTGCAACAAGGCCATGATATACTGCGCCACCAAGGATACGGAAAACGCGAACATAGCCGCGGACGGCCTCTGCCGATCCGATACCGAAAGGCCGGATGAGCTTTGCAGAATATGCCTTGTGCTTATGGAGCTTTCGCGCTTTGAGGATGCTTATGATTTTGCAAAGCGCCTTATAAAGCAGACGCCTTATGATGAAGGCGCCCTGCACCGCTACGCTATATGCGCATACGAGCTTAATAAATACGATAAGGCGTACGCCGCGTACGATAAGCTTTGCCGCATAGACCCCACGGACACGATAGCCAAATACTATAAAAAGCTTTGCTACGGCGCCAAAAAGGGGCAGAAGCCAAAGGACGACATACGCGCCTTCGCTGCCAATTATCAGGTGCCCTTTGATGAAACCGTGCGCAGGATAAACCGCATAAACGAGATTATGAAGCTTGATGAGGCGGAGCTTAGGGAGCAGTGGCATAATTCAAACGAGCTTGAACTGCTTATCCGCTGGGGCTTTACCCTGCCCGATGAGGCTATACGCCGCGCCCTGCTTTCCGTTGCCGCTTCGTTTGGCGATAAGCGCAGCGAGGAGCTTTTAAGGGATTTCCTTCTTATGCGGGAGCAGGACGACGATCTTAAGCGCCGTGCCGTGGCGGCACTTGCGGCCATGGGCGCAAAGCAGCCGTTTTATCTTTATATAAACGATACTTTGGTTGAAAGCCGGGCGGAGCTTAAGCTTAACGGAGCCAACGCCGCCTACAGGAACGCGCTTATGCTTTGCCTTGCCAATATGTATGAGCACTGCACAAGCGAGGAGGCCAAGGCCGCCGTTTCAATATGGGACAAATACGTGGGCGCGCATGAGCGCCTGCCAAGGATAAGCCGCGCGCAGGAAACGGCACTCGCGGCGGCAATAGAATTCAGCGCCAGAACGCAGTGCGGCGGCAAACCGTCGCGCACGGATATATGCAATGCCTACGGCGTATCGCCCCTAAGGCTTAACAACGCGCTGAAAAAGCTGAAAACAACGCAGGACACGGAGGAACTATGATATTTCAGGCAACATGCAAACTGGGCGTTGAGGCGCTTGTGGCAACGGAGCTTAAAAAGCTGGGTATAGAGCCCATAAGCGTGGACTCCGCTAAAATTCGCTTTGAGGGCGATTTCCTTACAATGGCGCGCGCCTGTCTTTGGCTTAGAACCGCGGAGCGCGTGCTGCTTGAGGTAGGCAGCTTTGAGGCGCATACGTTCACGGACCTTTTTGAGGGCGTGAAGCAGCTTTGCTGGAAGGACTACCTTGCTAAGGATGCCTTTATACACGTTGTGGGCAAAAGCGCGAAGAGCGACCTTTTTTCCGTTAAGGACTGCCAGAGCATAACCAAAAAGGCGATTGTTGAAAACCTTAAGGCCGCCTACGGCACAACCCTTCTGCCCGAAACGGGGGCCGAGGTAATAGTAGAGGTTGGCATGTTCAAAAACGAGGCCACCCTTTGCCTTGATCCCTGCGGCGCGGGCCTTTCAAGAAGGGGATACAGAACCTATAACGTTACAGCGCCCTTAAGCGAAACCCTTGGCGCCGCCATAGTAACGCTTACGCGGTATAAGGGCGACTATCCATTTATAGACCCAATGTGCGGCAGCGGCACAATGCCAATCGAGGCCGCCATGATAGCGCGCAATCAGGCGCCCGGCATCAACCGCAGCTTTGCCGCGGAGAACTGGCCCTTTCTTGATAAAAAATATTTTATGCAGGCAAGAAAGGAAGCGCTTGACTCCATAAAGAATATAAGGCTTAATATACTTGGCAGCGATATAGACGAACGCAGCATAGCCGTTTGCAAAAAGCACGCGCAGAAGGCCGGCGTTATGCTGAACTGGGCCGTAAAGCCGCTTAAGGAGCTTAAAGTAAACGAAGAGCGCGGCGTAATAGTATGCAACCCGCCCTATGGTGAGAGAATGCTTAAAAAGGGCGAGGCGGAGGAGCTGATACGCCAGATGAGCCGCATTTTCGCCCCGCTTGAAGGATGGAGCAAGTCCATAATAACGCCCGAAAAGGACTTTGAGCAGATATACGGCGAAAAGGCGAACAAGCGCCGCAAGCTTTCAAACGGCGGCATGACCTGCACGCTTTATCAGTATTTTGCCGTGAAAGCGGACAAAGATAAATACGAAAACGAATTTAATGGCCAATAAGGAGGTTTTTATGGCTTACAAGTATTATAACCAGAACAACTATCCCCACGTTCCCTATGGCGGCGGTTCAATAGAAACCAGCGGCTGCGGCCTGTGCTCCTGCTGCATGGTTGTTGAAAACATGACCGGTGCCACCTTCACTCCCGAAGAGTGCGCGGCCCTTTCAAACGAGTGCGGTGCCTGCGACGAAACCGGCACCGAAATCTCCCTGCTTGCTCCCGCGGTATGCAAAAAGTTCGGCCTTACCTATGAGCTTACCTGTGACCACGGCAAAATGCTGCAGTTCCTTCAGAACGGCGAGGGCCTTGTTGTAGCCAACTCCGGCGGAGACCGCGAGGGCTGGACCGGCATATTCACCCACGGCGGCCACTTTATAGTGCTTGTTTCCGCCAAGGGCCGCGAAATCTGCGCCCTTGATCCCGCTCAGTACGACGGAAAGTTTGATGAGCCCGCCCGCAAGGACAAGGTTCGCGTGGAAGGCAACCTGCTCTATGTTGATATAGCCACCCTTGCCAAGGATTGCGACAATCGCTATCCCAGCTACTGCCTGTTCAGAAAGGCGTAAAGAAAAAAATAAAGGGGGATGCGCCGCATCCTCCTTTTTGTATGCCATAAAGTTTTAATTGACGGTTGTTTATAATGTCTTTCCGCTCATAAGCGCCGCAATGGCGATTGAGAAGAACTTTTCCTCTGCGCTGGAGCCGCGGCTTGTAAGCACTATGGGCACCCTGCAGCCCATTACTATGCCGCCCATTTCGGCCCTTGCGGTTACGGTAAGGCACTTGCCCAAAATGTTGCCCGTGTCTATATCGGGCACTATAAGCGCGTCAAAATCTCCGCAGTGCTCACCCTCAGCGCCCTTGTGGCGGGCTATGGCCCTGTCCATCGCAACGTCGTATGAAAGCGGGCCTTCTATTATGCAGTGCTGTATAAGCCCCTCCCGGTTCATGCGCTTAAGCCTGTCACCGTCAACGGTTGCGGGCATCCTGGGGTTTATTTTCTCTATCGCGGCAAGTATCGCAACGGTCGGCTCAACATAGCCCATCTTTCTCATCGCGTCAACCGCGTTCTCAACTATGCCTACCTTTTCCTCTATTGAAGGGTACATAACCATGCCGCCGTCGGACATAACAAGCAGCTTATGATAATTGGGCACGTTTGAAAGAAACACAACGTGGCTCATAAGTCTGCCCGTGCGCAGGTTGTTCGCCTTTGCCACAACCGGGTGCAGCATATCGCGCGTTTGTATAAGCCCCTTCATAAGCACGTCCGCGCTGCCGTCTTTAATAAGCTCAACGGCGGTCTGCGCCTGCTGCGCGCTCTCGTGGCTGTTTATAATGTTATAATTCGCGGGGTTGCGGTCAAAGGAACGCAGTATGTCCTTTATCTTGTCGCCCTGGCCTACGAATATGGGCTGGGCTATGCCCTGCCGTTCCGCCCGCAGCGCGGCTTCTATTACGGGGGCGTCGTGCGCGCCCGCTATCGCCACCGAATGCCGGAATCCCTTTTGCTTTACGGCGGTGACCACCTCATCAAAATTCCTGTACATCTTCACTCCGTGCCGTATCTCACCGAAAATCGGCAAATTTTGTTTGCAGCGGCTTATCGCCGTACAACTGATTAATTGTAAACCATATATATGCTTACGGTCAAGCCGTGTATTTTTTCACGAACAGGTGAATTTATTTGGCGAACACCTGTTGCTTTTTCCGCCGTGGTGATATAATACCCTAAAACGAGCGGCAGTGCCGCAATACCGGAGGAAACATGAAACGCGTAACGCTTATTTTGGATGGTTCGGCGGACAGGCCGAACAAGGCCCTTTTGAATAAAACCCCGCTTGATGCGGCGAATACCCCTAACCTTAACGCGCTTGCCGAAAAGGCAACCAAGCTTCTTCGCGTAAAAACAATACCCACCGGGCTTGAAATAGGCAGCGCGGTTGCGAACATGGGGCTTTTGGGGCTTGATCCGCGCATGTATCGCGGCCGTGCCGCGCTTGAGGCCGCTGGCAGCGGAATACCGCTTAATAAGAATAATCTTTATATCCGCACAAATCTTGCAACCCTTTCCGGGGAAACATACGATACCGCCGTGCTCAGCGATTACAGCGCCGGCGAACTGCCGACCGAGCAGGCCGCGCCCATAGTGGAGCTTTTAAGGCAAAAGGTGTTCAATTCGCCGAGGTATGTTCTGCATCATCCGGAATCCTTCCGCTGCATACTGGAGGTTAAAGATGCCGCGGGGCTTTATCCCATGAACCTTGCCCCCGCGCACGATATAATCGGCAAAAACGCCGCCGATTTCTGCGGCGGTGAAAAGGAAAAGGAGTTTATAGACCTTCAGAGAAAGGCATTTGAGATTCTTAAAAATACCGGCACCAAGTGCAACGCCATCTGGTTCTGGGGAGACAGCCTCGCCCCCGAATTCCCCCGCGCGGAGCAGGGCCGGTGCGCATTCGGCGAAACCATACTTATGCGCGGCATAACCGCCGCCGCAGGCATACCCATATTCCCAACCCGCGAGGAGGGCAGAAGCTTTGAGGACTTCCTTACTGAAAAGGCGGACAAGGCGATAGAGGCGCTGAACTCCGGCTACGACAGGGCGTATGTGCATATTCAGGCAACGGACGATTTAAGTCACGACAGGAACCCCATCGGCAAGCGCGCGGCAATAGAGGCGGCGGACAGGCTTGTTGTATCAAGGCTTATGAACGAGGTTAAGGGGGATTTTCGCCTGCTTGTGCTGAGCGATCATTTTACCTATTCGGATACCGGCTCACACGGCGGAGACCCTGTGCCCTGCATTTATTATGAATCAACCTGCCCCGGCAATAATCCCGGCGCCCGCTTTACGGAATCGCTCTGCGATGAAAAATACGAGCTTACAACAGCCCACGGAACGGTTGAACTGATGGAAAGATAAAGAAAGGCTTATTGAACAAAAAAGAGGACCGCAGCAATGCGGCCCTTTTGGTATTCGTTGATTATTATTTTGCGGTTTTATGCAGCAGCGCCGCGCCCACAAGGCCGGCATCGTTGCCGAGAGTCGCGGGAACAATATCCGCGAACTTATCGTAAAAGCTCAATTCCGCCACGTGTTTGCGCACGGGTTCAAGCAAAAACTCTCCAGCTCCGCTGACCCCTCCGCCTATTGCCACGCGCATGGGGTCAAGTATGTTTATAAGCGAGGCTATGCCGCAGGCGAGAGCATAAGCGTATTTGTCAAAAACGGCCTTAGCGGTTTCGTCGCCCATGCGGGCGCAGTCTATTATAAGCTTCGCGTTTATGGCGTTCGCGTTGCCGCCGCATTGCTTTGCTATCATGCCGGCAGGGTCTGATTCAAGGCTTCGTATGCCTTCGCGTATAAGCGCTGGAGCGTTGCAGCAGGTTTCAAAGCAGCCCTTCACGCCGCAGGAGCATTTTTCTCCCGCGTCCATGTTCATTATAAAGTGGCCAAGCTCAACCCCGTTGCCCATGCCGCCGCCGAAAAGGGCGCCGTTCATTATTATTCCCCCGCCAACGCCGGTGCCGAGCGTTATAAGCACGCTTGTGGGGAAGCCTTTAAGCGAGCCGCGCATGTATTCGGCCCATGCGGCGGAGTCCGCGTCGTTCGCCATCAAAACTTTTATTCTGCCGTTAAGTTCCTGCTCTATAAGCTCGGGCAGGGGATGATTTATAAAGCCAAGGTTATACGCGTGAAGCACCGTGCGCCTATCTCTGCTTATGCTGCCGGGAACCGCTATACCCACGGGATTTATAAGCGAAAGCTTATCGCAGGCTTCTTCGGGTATTGCGCAGGCTAAGCTTTTAACCGCGCTTGCTATAATGCCGCCAACCTTCTCCGGCTCGTTTACGGGGTATGGGAAGGAAAGCCTTTTAAGCTCATTCTCGCCATCGAATATAGCGCCCGCAATGTGCGAACCGCCAACGTCAAAGCCAATGCTGTATCGCTTTTCGTTATTCATGCCTGTTTAACCCCGAAAGTACGCTTTCAGCGCGCATGGCAAAATTGCCTGAAGTATCGTAGCCAAGCTTTTTAAGAAGAAAATTCCTTGCCGCAACCTCTACCACAACCGATATGTTTCTGCCAGGGCTTACCGGAAGAACAGTTGTTGGGATCTCAACGCCCAAAAGCTCGGAGTGCTTATCCCGCGCGCCTATGCGGTCGTACTGCCTGGCCGGGTCGTATAATTCAAGATCCATTATAAGGTCTATGCTTTTTTCGTTTACCGCGGCGCCAACGCCGAAAAGATAGCGCACGTCAACTATTCCTATGCCGCGAACCTCTATAAGATATTTTGTCGCGGCGGGGGCTTCGCCCACAACCCTGCCCGCGGCAACCTTTGTTATGCGTATAACGTCGTCCGCAACCAGCCTGTGCCCCTGCTTTATCATTTCAAGCGCGGTTTCGCTTTTGCCTATGCCGCTGTCCCCGCGCATAAGTATGCCCACGCCGAATGCGTCTATAAGTACGCCGTGTATAAGGCAGCTCGGCGCCAGCTTCCTTGAAAGGAAGTTGCTTATCCTGTGGCCTATGTCGTCCGTTTTCTGGTGGGAAAGAAACACCGGCAGGTTGTGCGCCCTTGCGCACTCAAGCAAAGCCTCGGGCGGCATGTTTCCGCGCGCGCATACTATGCACGGCAGATCGTAGGACATAAAGCGGTCCATGCGGGCGCGAACCTCATCGTCGCTTAACCCATACAGATAGTACATTTCGCTTTTGCCTATTATCTGCACCCTGCGGCTTGAAAAATGGTCGTAATATCCCGTGAACTGCAGTCCGGGCCGGCCTATTTCCGCGCTTGTAAAGGTAACGCTTCCGCTGCCGGATACAAGCGGCTCAAGCTCCAGCTGCTCTGAAAGCGCGCTTACCGCAACGGCTATGCTTTCGGCCATGTTACTGCTGCTCCCTTCCCCTAAGAATTATGTTGTCTATAAACCATGCGGCGGCCATGTCCTCGCAGCGGGGCAGAACAACGTTCGCGGCGCTCAGTATTTCCGGGTTTGCGCCCGCAACGGCCGCGCCTATGCCCGCGTACTGTATCATTTCAAGGTCAAGCAGATTGTCGCCCACGGCGGCGGTTTCCCCGCGCTCTATGCCAAGGTAGTCCGCAACCCATTTAAGGGCGCTGCCCTTGTGCGCGTTTTCCGCGTTGAACTCAACGTAGCCGGGTACGGAGCCCGAAACCTTAAGCTTGCCGTCGTAGCGCCTGCCGAGCGCGGATATAAGCTCATCCGCCCGCTCGGGCTCGGTTATGTAAAGCACCTTCGGCACGTTGTGCCATGTTTTTTCGCCAACCTCCGGGTCAACAACCGTGGGCAGGCCAAGCTTTTTGCTGTATGCTTCGGAATATTTGTTTTCCTTTTCGAATACAATGCTGTCCCCCTGATAAAGATGGGCGTGCACGTTAAGCTCCTTTGCCAGGGCAAAAAGCTCCTTTACCATCCTTGGGTCAAGCTCCGTTGTGTAAAGCGGTTCGCCGGTTACGGTGTCGTTTATAACCGCGCCGCCGTAGTTTATAATGGGTCCCTTTATGTCAAGGGCCTGCCATATATAGGATGAGCCGTGAAAACCTCTTCCCGTTGCAAGGGTTACGAATATTCCGGCGTCCTGCGCGCGCTTTACGGCGTCTATGTTTTGCTGTGGTACGGTGCGCGCTTCTGTTGTCAAGGTATCGTCAATATCAAACGCTATCAGCTTAATCATTTAGGGTCCTCCTGATAATGAAAGTGAGCGTACACGGCCTCTGCGGCGGGCTTGTTCATGCCCTTAACCGCGCACAGCTCCTCTGTTGTGGCGGCGGCGATAGCGTCCCGCGTTACAAATGCGTCAAACAGCAGCCGCTTACGCTTTTCGCCTATGCCATCTATGTTATCAAGCTCGCTCATCAATGCGCTCCTTACGTGGAGAGATCTGTGATAGGATATGGCGAACCTGTGAGCTTCGTCCCTTATGCGCTGAATAAAGTGCAGCGCTCCGTCACCCTTTGGGAGAATTATGCTCTCCTCCCTGTCGGGCAGTATTATTTCCTCATTCCTTTCGGCAAGTCCCATTGAGGGTATGTAGTCCAGCCCAAAGCTGTTCAATACTTCAAGCGCCACGTTAAGCTGGGTTCTTCCGCCGTCCACTATAAGCAGATCCGGAAGAGCGGCGAACTTAGCGTCCCCTTGCTTAACCTTTTCAAAGCGCCTTGTCAATGCCTCCCGCATGGCGGAAAGATCGTCCCCGCCGTGGTCGGAGCGCAGCTTAAAGCGGCGGTATTCATCGGGCGCCTTTTTGCCGTCTATAAAAACAACCATGCCGGAAACCGTGTCCCGCCCGCGAATGTGGGAATTATCAAAGCATTCTATGCGGCTTGGCAGCTCCTCAAGCCCAATGTAGCCGCAAAGGCGCGCAAGCGCTCCCTCTCCGCGCTCCCATGAGCGGTGCTCAAGCTCACGCTGCTTTTTTATGGCGTCCATCCCGTTTTGATATGCCATGCTTACCTGCTCGGCCTTTTCGCCGCGTTGCGGGCATATTATTTCGCAGGCTCCGCCGCGCTGCTGCCTAAGCCAGGCCGTAAGCTCCTCGTGATTTGAGGGCATATCCTTAACAAGTATTTCCTTTGGTATGGTGCCAAGACCCTCATAATACTGCTGCAAAAACGCGGCCATAATCTCTCCCGCGTCCTCGCCCAATGAATCCATGGCGTAATGCTGGCTGCCTATAACGTTGCCTCCGCGCACGAAAAGGGCAAATATAACATCGTCCTCGCCGTCTCTCGCCAGCGCGAACACGTCCCTTTCGGCGCCTGTTTTAAGCGTCATTGCCCGCTGCTTTTCGCCCATGCGCTCAACCGCCGCCGCTCTGTCCCTGAATTGGGCGGCTTTTTCATATTCCATGTTGTCGCTCGCGCGCATCATCTCGCGCCTGAGCATATCGCAAACGGGCGCGGTGTCGCCCTCAAGAAAGCTTGATACGCTCTCAAGCAGCTTGTGGTATTCCTCCCTTGAAACGTTGCCGGAGCAGGGCGCGCAGCATTTGTTCAGGTGATACATAAGGCAGGGGCGTTCCCTGCGGGCTATCGCCTTTGCAATGTCCTTTTTGCAGTGCCTTACGGGAAACATGTCCCTTATGCAGCTTAATGCGTCCCTAAGCGTTACCGCGCTTAAGTACGGGCCAAAGTATCGCGCGCCGTCGTTCTTTGCCCGGCGCACAACCTCAAAGCGGGGAAAGTCCTGCCTTTCGTCCAGGCGAACGTAGGGGAAATGCTTGTCGTCCTTAAGAAGAATGTTGTAGTGCGGCTGAAGGCTTTTGGTCATTGCGGCCTCAAGCGTAAGCGCCTCGGTTTCGTTGGCGGTAAGTATGTATTCAAAGTCCGCTATGTGGCTTACCATGGCCCTGACCTTCGGGCTCATGTTCTTTTGCGAACGGAAATACTGGCGAACCCGGTTCTTCAGGTTCACCGCCTTGCCAACGTATATGATTTCGCCATCCGCGTTAAACATCCTGTATACCCCCGGGTGATCGGGCAGGAGCTTAAGCTTTTCCTCTATCAGCTGATTCATGCTCATTATTATAAGTGCTTTTTGAATAAAATTCAATCACGCGGGTATAAAGGGGCCGTTTTTGGCTTGACATGGGGGATTTGGCGGGAGTATAATCCCAATGAATATTTCCTTTGGGGTTTACGCGGGAACAGTACCGCGGATTTTGCGGCCAAGAGAGGCGAACCGATTGAGCTGAAAGTGCGCTGCCGCAAGCCGAGCGTTGGGAACACCGGCCCGCTACTTAAGGGCGCAGCAGGAGCGATACAGCCTGAATCAAAGTGGGTTTTATCAATGAACCAATTAGGGTGGAACCGCGGGCGAGAAGCATCGTCCGTCCCTTGCGAATGCGCTTGGGGCGGGCGTTTTTTATATGCTCCGTTCCGCTTCAGGCAAAGATTTTTACCTTATTAAGGAGGACATTATGAACATCACATTCCCCGATGGCTCCGTAAAGCAGTTTGAAGACGGCATGACCGCTTTGCAGATAGCCGAAACAATCAGCCAAAAGCTTAAAAAAGCCACGCTCGCCGCGGAAATAGACGGCAAGCGCGCGGATGCTTTCCGCCCCATACACGGAGACCACACCCTTAAGCTGCTCACCTGGCAGGACGAGGACGGCCGCTGGACAATGCGCCACACCGCCAGCCATATTCTGGCCCAGGCCGTAAAGCGCGTGCATCCGGAAGCAAAGCTTGCGATAGGCCCCGCAATAGAAAACGGCTTCTATTACGATTTTGACGCCGAGCCCTTCACTCCCGACGATCTTGAAAAGATTCAGAAGGAAATGGAGAAGATTATTGCCGAGGCTCTGCCCCTTGAGCGCTTTGAAATGCCCCGCGCCGAGGCCATAGAGTACTTTAAGCAAAAGGAAGAGCCCTACAAGGTAGAGCTTATCGAGGACCTGCCCGAGGATGCCGTAATAAGCTTCTATAAGCAGGGAGACTTTGTTGACCTGTGCGCCGGCCCTCACGTTGAAACAACCGGCAAGGTAAAGTTCGTAAAGCTTATGAGCGTTGCGGGCGCATACTGGCGCGGCAGCGAAAAGAACAAGATGCTGCAGCGTATCTACGGCACCGCGTTTGAAAAGAAGGCCGATCTTGAGGAGTACATAACCCGCATTGAAGAGGCCAAGAAGCGCGACCACAGAAAGCTTGGCAAAGAGCTTGGCCTGTTCACTTTGCTTGAAGAAGGCCCCGGCTTCCCGTTCTTCCTGCCCAAGGGAATGGTTCTCAGGAACACCCTTCTTGACTACTGGCACAAGGTGCATAAGCGCTACGGCTATGTTGAAATTTCAACTCCTATAATCCTTAACCGCGAACTGTGGCTGCGCAGCGGTCACTGGGAGCACTATAAGGACAATATGTATACCACCGTTATAGACGATGAGGATTACGCCATAAAGCCCATGAACTGCCCGGGCGGAATGCTTGTTTATAAAACCGAGCCCCATTCCTACCGTGAGCTGCCGCTTAGAATGGCGGAGCTTGGCCTGGTTCACAGGCATGAGCTTTCCGGCGCGCTGCACGGACTTTTCCGCGTGCGCTGCTTCACCCAGGACGATGCGCATATATTCATGACCTGGGATCAGATGGAAGAGGAAATACAGAACGTTGTAAGGCTCTTTGACGAGGTTTACTCAACCTTCGGCCTCACCTACCAGATAGAGGTTTCCACCATGCCCGAGGATCATATAGGCGAAAAGGAAACCTGGGATATGGCTACCGATACCCTTAAGCGCGCAATAGAGCACATGGGCAAGAGCTATGTTATAAACGAAGGCGACGGCGCGTTCTACGGCCCGAAGCTGGACTTCCATATTTCCGACTCCCTCGGCCGTACCTGGCAGTGCGGTACCATTCAGCTGGATATGCAGATGCCCGAGCGCTTTGAGCTTGAGTATGTCGGCGCGGACGGCGAAAAGCATCGCCCCGTTATGATTCACCGCGTGGTTCTCGGCAGCATAGAGCGCTTCATAGGCGTTATAACCGAGCATTTCGCCGGCGCGTTCCCCGCGTGGCTCGCTCCCGTGCAGGTTAAGGTGCTTGCAATGACCGATCGTACCCACGATGCCGCCAAGAAGATTGCCGATGAGCTGGATTCCCTGGGCTTCCGCGTAGAGACCGACCTTCGCAATGAAAAGATCGGCTTCAAGATTCGCGAGGCTCAGATGCAGCGCATACCCTATATGCTCATAATCGGCGACAAGGAAGTTGAAAACAACGTTGTTGCCGTTCGCAGCCGCAAGGGCGGAGACCTTGGCACCATGCCCCTCGCTACATTCGAAGAGAAGCTGGGCGAAGAGGTTAAGACCCTTTCCCTTACCGAGTGCGTAACCAAACAAGCTTAATTAGCCTTAGAAAAAGCGGCAATTCGCCGCTTTTTCGCTTTTACGGGGCCTGCGGAGCGATTCGCGGGCTCTTTTTTTATGATTAAACCGTTTTTTCGGAATATGAAAACGGTATATGCAGTCTTCATGTGTGCATAATGTTGTGCATATACATTAAAAGTTATCCACATTTTCCACAGAGTTATCCACACCCCGGCTGAATTAGGGGTGTTACAGTGTGCATAAAGGGTGTGGAGAGTATGTATAGGCGGGTAAAACGCGCGTGTATATGCAGTATATACAATTCAAAGCCGCTTTTTTGCCCGATACAGGGCAGGGGCAAACGCAACTTTATGCTTTTTTGAATTGATTAAAAAGGAAATAAGACAAAAATGTAAAATGATAATACCATGGTTGATTTTGAATATGAATGGGGGTAAAATACATTTCGTTAATTGGTTAATTATTAGCCGTTTAACCTTTCAGGCTTGCGGCAATAAAGATTTTATTCAAAGAAAGGAGACGAGAGGCATGGAAAACCACAGCATAGTTTACGCTATGCATAAGCTTGAGCTGATACGGCGCATGCGCATTCAGACTATGCTCAGGCGGATTGACGCGTACAGGGGTCAGGGCCCGGTGCTTGATTATATAGAAAAGCATCCGCGCTGTACTCAGGCGGAGGCTGCCGACGCGCTCGGTGTAAGTCCGCCCAGCATAACGTGCAGCGTAAAGCGCATGGAAAACTCCGGCCTTATTGTTAAAAGCAGCGACGCTAACGACATGCGCTGCACCCGCCTTGAGCTTACGGAAAAGGGCAGGGAAACGAACATAAAGGTTAAGGAAGAATTTGAAAAGCTTGACGATGAAATGTTAGCCGGCATAAGCGAAGAGGAAAAGGCCGTGTTCATGAACATTTATGAACGCATGGCCGCCAATCTTTCCAAGGAAAGTGCGGGCAAGCCTATATGCGAGCTGATGAGCGAACTGAGAAAGATGGAGGACGACGAAAAGCGATGATAAAGAGCATTTGGCCCTATACCAAGGGCTACAGGTTCAAGTCCGTTATGGCCGCGCTTACGATAATAGGCGAGGTTGTGGTGGAAGTGAGCATACCGTATATGATGGCCGATATTGTAAACATCGGCATAGCCAATAAGGATACGGCTTTTATAATTCAAAGGGGCCTTGTTATGATAGCCATGGCACTCGGCTCCCTTGCGTTCGGTTCGCTGAGCGCGTGGTTTGCAAGCTCCTCCGGCGCGGGATTTGCCAAGAATCTGCGCGCGGGCCTTTTTGAAAAGGTGCAGGGCTTCTCCTTTGCCAACGTGGATCATTTTTCCACGGCAAGCCTTATAACCCGCCTTACAACGGACGTTAACACAATTCAGAACACATATATGATGGCCGTGCGCACATTTATCCGCGCGCCGTTCATGCTTATCGCGGCAACTGTTATGGCCATAAAGATAAGCCCGGATCTTGCCATAGTGTTCCTGTTCGCGCTGCCTGTATTAGGCGTTGTAATAGGCGTGCTTATGACAAAAACATTCCCGCGTTTCAGGGCAATGCTTGATAAGTTCGATGCCATGAACGCAAGCGTTCAGGAAAACCTTACCGCCATCCGCGTTGTTAAGGCATTTGTCCGCGGGGATTACGAGGACGAGCGCTTCACATTCTCCGCCAAGGAGGTTAAGGATTATCAGGTAAAGGCCGAAAAGCTGCTGGTTGTTACAATGCCGCTTTCGCAGTATATGATATATATCTGCATGATAGCCGTTTGCTATCTTGGCGGCGTTCATATTGTTAACGGCACCCTTCAGTCCGGCGACCTTATAAGCTTTATCAGCTACGTAACTCAGGTGCTAAGCTCCGTTATGATGGTTGCCATGATGATGGTTATGCTTGTTATGAGCAAGGCCAGCATGTCCCGTATAAGCGAGGTTCTTGCGGAAGTCCCCTCCATTAATGATGACGATGCCGAGGATATAGCCGTTAAGGACGGCTCAATAGAGTTTAACGATGTATCCTTCAGCTACAACGGAGACCCCGCCAACCCGAACCTTGAGCACATTAATCTGAAGATAAATTCGGGCGAAACAATCGGCATTATAGGCGGCACGGGCAGCGCGAAGAGCACGCTTGTGCAGCTTATCCCCAGGCTTTATGAGGTCACGAGCGGCTCCGTTAAGGTAGGCGGGCGCGACGTTAAGGATTATAAGCTTAATACGTTAAGAAGCAGCGTTTCCATGGTTCTGCAGAAAAACGTTCTGTTCTCCGGCACCATAAAGGATAACCTCAGGTGGGGCGATGCTAACGCCA
Source organism: uncultured Clostridium sp. (assembly GCA_964600045.1). Taxonomy (GTDB): domain Bacteria; phylum Bacillota; class Clostridia; order Christensenellales; family CAG-138; genus Phil1. Next base: position 5,139 of record CAZRHS010000019.1, on the reverse strand, counting down.
GCGATGCGGAAATAGAGGAAGCGTGCCGCGCTGCCGCGGCGGACGGCTTTATAAAGAGCTTCCCCGATGGGTATGATACGGAGCTTGGCCAGGGCGGCGTAAACGTTTCCGGCGGCCAGAAGCAAAGGCTTTGCATAGCAAGGGCCCTTATATCAAAGCCCAAGATAATTATAATGGACGATTCTACCAGCGCCGTGGATACCGCTACCGATGCCTCCATAAGGCAGGCGCTCAGAACCGAGCTTAACGACACGACTACCATAATAATTGCCCAGCGCATAACAAGCGTTATGGATGCGGACAGAATAGTTATTATGAACGAGGGAAAGATAGACGACGTGGGTACTCATGCGGAGCTTATGCAGCGCAGCGAGATTTATCGCGAGGTTTATGAATCCCAGCAGAAGGGGGTGGAGGAATAATGCCCGGACCCAAGAGACAAAACTTTATGAAGCCGAAGAACGCCAAGGGCACATTCGGCAGGATTCTTAAATATTTCAAGCCGTATACCGGCCAGCTTATAATCGTTATGATAGGGCTGCTGTTCAGCGTTGGCGCGAACATAGCGGGCACATATATGCTAAAGCCCGTCATAAACAACTATATCGTTCCCTGGATCGGCAACGATAACCCGGACTTTACCGGCCTTATAGGTCAGCTTGTGCTTATGGGCGTTATATACACGCTCGGCATACTGGGTACGCTTGTTTACAACCGCCTTATGATAAACGTTTCAACAGGCACGCTTTTAACGCTGCGCCTTGAAATGTTCAAAAAGATGCAGACTCTGCCCATAGGCTATTTTGATAAGCGCACTCACGGCGAAATAATGAGCTGCTACACCAACGATACCGACGTTATGCGCGAAATGATAAGCCAGTCCCTGCCCAGCTTTATAAGCAGCGCGGCCAGAATTATAGGCGTTTTCACCATGATGGTGGTATTGAACCCCATACTTACTCTTATATCCGTTGTGATGCTTGTTGTTATGAGCGCGATAACCAAGCTTATCGCCTCCCATTCCGGCCGCTATTTCAAGGCCAGGCAGGACAGCGTTGGCAAGGTAAACGGCTATATAGAGGAAATGATATCGGGCCAGAAGGTTGTTAAGGTATTCTGCCATGAGCAGGCCGTTATAGACGACTTTGGTCAGCTTAACGAGGACCTTAGGAAAAACACAGCCGCCGCAAGCACCCTTGCCAGCATCATGGGCCCCATAATGAACAACCTTTCCCATGTAACTTACGCTATAGTAGCCGCTTCCGGCGGTCTGCTCGGCGTGGCCGGCATAATAGATATAGGTACCCTTGGCGCGTTCCTGCAGTACACCAGGAGCTTCTCAATGCCTATTTCCGAAATAAGCCAGCAGGCCAACAACGTGCTTAGCGCCCTTGCCGGTGCGGAAAGAATATTCGCGCTGCTTGATGAGGAACCTGAGCAGGACGAGGGCGACATAGTTATGGTAAACGCCCGCATAAACGATAAGGGTGAGCTTGAGGAGTGCGCCGAGCGCACCGAGATGTGGGCCTGGAAGAAGCCCACGGGTGAGCTTATACGCGTTCGCGGCGATGTTCGCTTTGAAAACGTAACCTTCAGCTACGACGGCAAGGTGGATGTGCTTAAAAACATTTCGCTTTACGCTAAGCCCGGCCAGAAGATAGCGTTTGTCGGTTCAACCGGCGCGGGCAAAACCACTATCACAAACCTTATCAACCGCTTCTACGATATTCAGAGCGGCACGATTACATACGACGGCATCCCCATAAGGCAGATAAAGAAGTCCTCTTTGAGGGGCAGCCTTGGCATGGTGCTTCAGGATACGCACCTGTTTACAGGCACCGTAAAGGAAAATATCCGCTACGGCAGGCTTGATGCCACGGATGAGGACATTGTGAACGCCGCAAAGCTCGCGAACGCTCACTACTTTATTTCTCACCTGCCCAATGGCTACGATACCGTGCTTACCGCGGACGGATCAAACCTTTCCCAGGGCCAGAGGCAGCTTATCGCAATAGCCCGCGCGGCCGTTGCCGATCCTCCGGTGCTTATACTGGACGAGGCCACCTCAAGCATAGATACCCGTACCGAGTCCCTTATAGAAAAGGGCATGGACAGCCTTATGAAGGACCGCACGGTGTTCGTTATAGCGCACAGGCTTTCAACCGTTCGCAACTCCAATGCCATTATGGTTCTGGAGCATGGCCAGATTATAGAGCGCGGCGACCACGACGAGCTTATAGCCCAGAAGGGCAAGTATTATCAGCTGTATATGGGTATGTTCGAGCTTAGTTAATAACGATAGTTCCCCAACCCCCAACAAAGGGCGGCACGGCTTAAACAGGGCTTTGCCGCCCATATTTATATAATTTGGTTAAATTAACTTAACCGAACCCTTGAACGGCAAAATATGTTGTGCTACAATTTTTGTGCGCGGGGAAGTATAATCGCTTCCCGGGCAAAAGGAGGGCAGTATGAAAAGGCTTGAAATAGGCGTTGGCGGTATGAGCTGCGCCGCGTGCTCCGCAAGGGTGGAGAGAGCGTTGAAGGCCGTAAAGGGCGTTGAGTCCGCGGGTGTGAACCTGGCGGCGGAACGCGCGAACATAATATATGACGAGGATATAACCGACGAGGCGGCGCTTAAAAGGGCCGTTAAGGACGCGGGGTATAATCCCTTTGACTTAACCGAAAATGCCAAGGCGGAGATGGCTGAAAAGAAGGCGCACGAAAAGCAGGACATGAAGCGCAGGCTTATATTCGCGGCGGTGTTCGGGATTCCGCTTTTCTATATTGCCATGGCCCCCATGATATCGGGCCTTGAGCATGCCCTGCCGCGCTTTATAGATCCTGAATACAATCCGCTAAACTATGCCCTTGCCGAGCTTATATTGGTAATACCCATATTGATTGCCGGCAGGCGGTTTTACAGGAGCGGCTTTAAGGCGATTTGGCTGAAGAGCCCCAATATGGATTCATTGATTGCCGTGAGCACGCTTGCCGCCGTGAGCTACAGCGTATACGGCGTTATAAGAATTGCCGCGGGCGATGCGCACGCCATACATTCGCTTTATTTTGAATCCGCCGGCATGATAATAGTGCTTATACAGTTCGGCAAATATCTTGAAACTCTCTCCAAGGGCAGAACCGGAGACGCCATAAAGAAGCTTATGAGCCTTGCGCCCGATACGGCGCGCGTTATAAGAAACGGCGAGGAGATTGAGCTTAGCTCAAAGGACGTGCAAAAGGGCGACACGGTTGTGCTTAAGCCCGGCGAAAGGGTGAGCGTGGACGGAACGATTATATCCGGCCGCACAAGCGTAAACGAGGCCATGCTTACGGGCGAGAGTATGCCCGTTGATAAAGAGGCGGGGGACAAGGTTTACGCGGGCACAATAAACGGCGAGGGCGCGGTTCTTTTTGAGGCCACCGGCATAGGCGCGGATACGGCGCTTGGCAGAATAGTGCATCTTGTTGAGGAGGCGCAGGGGTCAAAGGCCCCCATAGCGCGCCTTGCGGACGCGGTAGCGGCCTATTTTGTGCCGGCTGTGGGCAGCGTTGCGCTGCTTGCGTTTGTGCTTTGGCTTATATTCGGGCACGATTTCGCGCTTGCGGTAAAAATATTCATATCCGTTCTTGTAATAGCCTGCCCGTGCGCGCTTGGCCTTGCCACGCCCACGGCCATAATGGTCGCAACCGGCAGGGGAGCGGAGCTTGGCGTGCTTGTAAAAAGCGGCGAGGCGCTTGAAACCGCGGGCAAGGTAAACGCCGTGCTTCTTGATAAAACCGGAACCGTTACCACGGGCTCACCGGTTGTTACGGACATTGTAACCGCGGCGGGGCAGAATGAAACCGAGGCGCTTACGCTTGCGGCATCGGCCGAAAAGCAAAGCGAGCACCCCATTGCCAAGGCTATACTTGCGGCGGCAAAGGAAAAGGGGCTTGATGTGCCGGATGCGGAGAACTTCGCCGCCAGCGCGGGGCACGGAGTGGACTGCACCGTAAACGGAAATAAAATAGTTATGGGCAGCGCAAGGCTTATGCGCGAAAGGGGCATGGATAACCCGCTGGAGGAGCGCTCCGCGGCGCTCAGTGCGGAGGGCAAAACGCCTGTGTATATGGCTGTAAACGGGCGCGTTGCGGCTCTTTTCGCGGTTGCGGATGCCATAAAGCCGGATGCCGTTGAGGCGATACGCCGCCTTAAAGAAATGAACGTAAAGCTTGTTATGCTAACCGGCGATAATTCCCTTACCGCTAAAGCCGTTGCCTCAAAGGTAGGCATAGACGAGGTAAGGAGCGAGGTTCTGCCCGGCGACAAGGCGGGGGAGGTTGAAAGGCTGCAGAAGCAGGGATATATCGTTGCCATGGTGGGCGACGGCGTAAACGATGCCCCGGCGCTTGTTAAGGCGGATACGGGCATTGCCATAGGCGCGGGAGCGGACGTTGCCATAGAATCGGCAGACATAGTGCTTATGAGCGGGGAGCTTTCGGGCGTTGCGGCGGCGCTTAGATTAAGCCGCGCGGCTATTACAAATATTAAAGAAAACCTGTTCTGGGCATTCGGATACAATACGCTTGGCATACCCGTTGCCGCGGGCGTGCTCTATGCCTTCGGCGGGCCGCTTTTAAGCCCCATGATAGCCGCCGCCGCTATGAGCCTGAGCAGCGTATCGGTTGTATCAAACGCGCTAAGATTAAGACGCTTTGACCCGAACAAAACACACAAGTACCTAAAGCCGCATTCTTCCAAAAAATCAAACAAGGGAAACGGGGCAAACGCGGCGAATAATACAGTATGCGAATGCGAAACAGCATTGAATAAGGAGGAAAGCAAAATGATTACGCTTAAGGTAGAGGGAATGATGTGCCAGCATTGCCAGAAGAACGTGGAGAAGGCTCTTGCCGGGATCGGCGCCACCGATATAACGGTTGACCTTGCCGCGAAGCAGGCAACATTCGCGAATGCCGACGAGTCCGCCGCCCGCAAGGCCATAACCGATGCGGGTTACGAAGTAAAGTAAAGAATAGAACCCTAAGGGCCTGCCGAAAGTCGGTAGGCTCTTTTTGTTATGTAGGAAACGCTATATATAAAATCTGCGTCCCCTGCGTCCCTGCGTCCCCGGGCCGCTAAATCTCTGGGTTTTT
>CAZRHS010000018.1:0-28508 GCA_964600045.1 uncultured Clostridium sp. | reverse complement strand
CAAAGCCGCTCATATCCGGGAATGAACCGGAGGAGGAACCTGAATCATCGCCTGAGCTTGAGCCTGAGCTTGAAGTTGAATCGGAACTGCCGGGCATTGAGGGGGGATTGCCGCCCATACCGCCGCCGTTACCGCCAAAGCCGCCGCTCGGCATGGAGGGAGGGGTTGACCCGTTTGTGCCGGAGGATGAATCGGAACTTGAAGCTGAACTGTCGCTGCCGTCTCCGTCGGGCTTTGCGGGCGGGGTAGCAGTGTCCGTTGAGGTTGTGCCGCTGCCGTCACCGGTGGACATGTTTTCGTCAAAGTCAAAGTTAAAGCCGTTCTCATCGGCAAAGTTTTGCATATCAAAGTCCTTGCCGTTGCCTCTGCCGCCGCCCATGCTCTGGCTGTCCGGCTTATAAAGCTCGCCGTAGTCGGTGCCGTAGTTGCGCTCAAGGAAGCTTTCCTCAATGCCCTCAATCGCCAGATAAAGCCCGAAGTCCTCGCCGTTAACCGTTACGTATACATAGCTTACAAGCGGCGCGTCAACGCCCATATAGGCCATCATGCGGTATGTAAGGTAGTCCTTCATAAGGGTGTTGTCCTGAATATTGTTGTTCAGAACAAGCTTATCCAGCCCGTAGTAATTAAGGGCATCGTCGTAGTGGTCAAACTCCACCTTAAAGCTGTAGCGGTTGTTGCCGTATTGCTTAACGTTTGAAAGGGAGGTGTTGCCCTTTGCGCGTATGGCGCAGTTGGAAATCGTTTCCCCGTCTATCACCAGGCTGCAGACGGCGTATTCCTCGCTCTCCGCGTTTTCGATAAAGCTTTGCCAGTCGTCCGAATCCATAACAATATCTATTGAATGAACGTAGCTTGTATCGAATATTTTGGATTCGTAGCTGAATGTGCGCTCAATTGTGCCTATGGCACCGGCGGACTTGGCAAAGCAAAGCAATATGGTGAAGGCAAGCGTAAGCGCGGCTATTATGCTGCAAAAAAGCGTTGTGTGCTTAGACTTGCTCATACCGATCAGCCCATGTATTCGCCGTTGTAGCTTACAAGCACGGCGCTTGAAACACCGTTTAGCGCGCTGAGCTCGTTTATAAAGCCGGTGTCGCCGCTCTTAAGCCTTATCTCCATATTAAGCTCAACGTGGCCCGCCTTAACGCTTTTGCTCTTAACAACGCATTTGTCGCTGTGCGAGGCCAGGAACTCGGTGGCCTTCTTTTCGCTCTCCGCACCCTCGCAGCTTATAACAACTATATAGGGATCGGTGTGCGCCTTTCTGTTGGCGAACACAACTATCATAAGCCCTATTACCGCGCTGCCTATAACGGCCAGGGGAATCATGCCCGCGGCAAGCACTATGCCCGCGGCTATAGCCCAGAAGAGAAACGCTATGTCAAGCGGCTCCTTTATGGCCGTGCGGAAACGCACTATGCTGAGCGCGCCTACCATGCCGAGGGAAAGCACAACGTTGCTTGTTACGGCAAGTATTACAAATGTTGAAATCATGGTGAGCGCTATAAGCGTTACGCCGAATGTTGATGAATACATAACGCCCTTAAACGTTTTTTTGTATATCATGAATATGAATACGCCTATGCCGAAGCTTAAAAGCAGGGCAACGGCCATATCGAAATAGGATACGCTGTCAAAGTTTTCGAGAAAGCTGGACTTAAAAATGTCGCTGAAGCTTATCGAAAGAAGCAGGTTGGGAATGTTCATGAGGCAATATCTCCTTTTATTTGTGGATTAGGTCACTTTAGCCGTATATGCGGCACTGAGCGTATTTGGAAAACGAGCCGCTTCTCCGGCCCGGGATAAAAATTAAGTCCGCTATAAAGTCCGGCAGGAATTCGTCCCACTTAACCTCAAGCAGTATTTTACTGTCCCCCGCGGGAACGGTAAGGGCATCAAGCGAAAGAAAGTCAGGAGGGTTTGGTGACGTTCTTATGTTGTAATCAAGCGTAACCCTCACGTTCCCGGCAGGGTAGGTGTAAGCGCGGCGCGTGTACGCCACGATTGTTTTAGGCATTAAGCCCTGCTGCATGCGGCAGTAAAGCTCCCGGCAAACGTCCTCCTCCCTTTTAAGCAAAAATTCCGTATCGCCGGCGATTATTCGCTTTGCATCCTCGCCCGATATGGTCGCGCTCTCCTTCAGGCAAAGGTCGTCGCGCTTGCTCTTTTTCTCAAGCTTTATTGTGTCAACGTTGTCGTTGTATCGCCTCAGGCGGAACTTGTCGCGCCGGTCCACGCCGTTTATCTTTTCCTTAAGCGCGGTGTCGTAAACATCGTCAAAATAAAGGCTTGTTATTGCGTATGTGCCGTCAGGTGAGGAATATTCGTCCCTCTTCATCGCCGCGTTCAGGCGCATTGTAAGCGTTATCATGTCGCTTGTGTTTATTTCGTGCTTGTATTCGTGCCTGTAGTTTGCCATTTTTTGATAGCCCTCCATTTGATTGGCGAAAGTATAACACTATATTGTGGCAAAAATTGTTTTTGGCAATGTCAAAGTAAACAAAAAAACGCGGAATAATGCAAGACAAAATGTTTCAAAAACATAATAATCGCCGCTGTTCCTAACAGGGGGAAAGTATAGTATAATTAGCATAGATACTTATGTTTACGGGCGCGAAAAGCGCGGAACTCTTCTTAAAAAGGAGGATTTATAATGGATATTGCAATGCAGATGAAAAGCGCGGAGCTGCTGCTGAATTTTTTAAGGCACGATACGGAGAAAATTCCGCTTTACGGATTTAGCCTGCAAAAGGAACGCTTTGTACCAAAGGAGAATACACACCCGCTTGAAAGGGCGATTCCGGAGGACGAGGGAGTGCCGAGCGGGGCAATAAACGAATTCTATAAAGAGCTTGAAACACAAGCGGATACCACGGCATGCCACGCGGCGATTGTTATGCGCCACGGCAAAATTATAGCCGAGGGCGCGTTCGCACCATACAGGCTTAATATACCGCACATGCTCTATTCAATGAGCAAAAGCGTAACCGGCCTTGCCGTTGGCATAGCGCAGGATGAGGGCTTTTTGAACATAAACGAAAAGCTTGCCGATATTTTTCCGGAGTATATAAACTCCGCCAACGCAAAGCTTCTTAAATCCCATACGCTTAAGCACCTGCTTACCATGTCCACCGGCATTCGCTTTAACGAGGTTGGCAGCGCGCTTGACGAAAACTGGGCAAAAATGTATATGCAGTCCGTGCCCAAATTCGAAGCGGGTACGGAATTTGAGTATAATTCGCTCAATTCATATATGCTCGCCGCGGCGGTTGTTAAGCGCACCGGCATGGGCCTTAACGAATACCTTACGCCAAGGCTTTTTGAGCCGCTGGGGATACAAAGCCACGAATGGGAAAAATGCCCCATGGGCATAGAAAAGGGCGGCTGGGGCCTTTCACTTACGGCGGAGGATTCCGCCAAGCTTGGCCAGCTTTGCCTGAACATGGGCCGCTGGAACGGCAAACAGATAGTAAGCGAGGAATGGATAAAGGAATCCACCCGCAAGCAGATAGACACGCCGAACGGCGAAATGAAGCACGGCTACGGCTACCAGATATGGATGAGCGATGATGAGGGCGGCTATCAGTTCAACGGCGCATTCGGCCAGTTTGTGCTTGTTTTCCCCAAATACGATTGCGTAATGGTAATATACTCCGGCAGCTCCAATCTTTTCGCAAACGGTGATTTAGGCCGCCTTACAAGGGAGCTTCTGGCTAAATTTGAGCCAAACGCGATAGAGAAAAACGATGCTGCGTACGCGGAGCTTAAAACCACGCTTGCCTCAATTCAATATGCTCCCTCCTGCCCAAAGTATTTGGGAACCGATGCGGAGGAGTTTGAGCGCATAGCGTACAGGCTGGACGGCAGGGAGTACCTTGCGGGGCCGAACACCGGCGGACTTTTCCCGCAAACCCTTCAGGGCGTGCACGGAAACATGACCGAAAGCGTAACAATGCTGCGATTTGAAAAGCGCGGGGACGACATAGCCGTGTATGTATACGAACAAAACGAGCGAAACGTGCTGCTTTTGCGGCACGATGGGGCATTTGAGTACGGCGGGCTTACACTTAGGGGAGAGCGGCAGATTACCGCCACCCGCTGCCGCTGGAGGCTTGACCCGAACAGAATTCGCATTTGGGTAATGACCGGCTTTATAGAAACGCCGAACAGCCGCATACTTTCTTTTGATATTACTCCGCAGAAGATGAGCGTAACGTTTGACGAACGTCCCGCGCTTGATAAAACGGTTCAGATGCTGTTTGAGCTTGTGGGCGTATCGAGCATGGCGTTTTACAGAAGGATGATGCCCCTTCTTCAAAGGGAAAACCTGGTTAACCTTGTTAAGCAGTTTACGGAGCCCGTGGCGGAGTGCACCATAATAAAGCACAACGACACCGAACCCATACCGAGAATAGGCGAGGAATAAAGGCATGGAAAACATAAACGTTACCGAGCAGCGCAACAAAAGATTTGAGAATATGGATGAGCTCAATACAGAGGAGCTTATGCTGCGCATAAATGACGAGGATGCCAAGGTTGCCGCGGCGGTAAGGCTTGTTATACCGGAGGCTTCAAAGGTTGCGGACTTCGCGGCGGATGGCATTAAGCAAGGCGGCAGGCTTATATACGTAGGCGCCGGCACATCGGGAAGACTGGGCGTGCTTGACGCGAGCGAATGCCCGCCCACATTCGGCGTAAGCTACGAAACCGTTCAGGGCCATATAGCCGGGGGCTACGGCGCGCTTATACGAGCGGCAGAGGGAGCGGAGGACAATGCGGACGCGGGTATTGAGCTTATAAACAGCCTGAATGTAACCGAGCACGATACGGTTGTAGGCATAAGCGCGTCCGGCGGAGCAAAATACGTTATAGCCGCCGTAAAGCGGGCAGGCGAGCTTGGCGCGCACACGGCCGCCATAACATCGAACAAAAATACACCCCTGGGAAAGGCGGCGGAGATTGAGATAGCCGCCGTAACTGGGCCGGAGGCCGTGGCCGGATCAACCCGAATGAAGTGCGGCACGGCGCAGAAGCTTATACTGAACATGATTTCAACCTGCGCCATGGCAAAGCTCGGCCGGGTTAAGGGCGGCCTTATGACGGACATGGTGGCCACCAACGAAAAGCTTAGGCACAGGGCCGTAGGCATAGTTGCAAAAGCCGCGAACGTAAGTGAGGAGCGCGCAAAGGCGGCGCTTGAAAGGGCGAACATGGATACCGGAGCCGCCATAAGGCTTATTGAGCAGGGGGAAGCATGAACGAATATTTGATACAGGCCGGCCAAAGGATAATGACCGGGTTTAAGGGCACAAAGCTCGACCGCGATATTATAAACGCCGTAAAAAAGCAGAAGATAGGCAATTTTATTCTGTTTTCAAACAATATTGAATCCCCCAACCAGCTTAAATCGCTTTGCAAGGAGCTTAAGGATATAGCTTTGAGCGAAACAGGCTGTATGCCCCTTATAAGCGCGGATCAGGAGGGCGGGCGCGTGCAGCGGCTGCCAAAGGGCGTTATAGAAACGCCGAGCGCAAGGGAAATTGCCCAAACAGGTGATGAGGAGCTTGCCTTCAGAACCGGCAAAAGAATAGGCGAAGCAATGCTTGAAATGGGGCTTAATTACGACCTTGCCCCCGTATTGGATATAGAATGCGAAGAGGGCAACGCCGCAATAGGCACAAGAAGCTTTGGCAAGGATAGTGAAACCGTGTCCGCGTTCGGCGTAAAGATGGCCCTGGGCATACAGGCCGCGGGCGTGCTGGCCTGCGCAAAGCATTTTCCGGGCCACGGCGGAACAACCGTTGACTCCCATAAGGCATTGCCCACAATAGCATTAAGCATGGAGGAGCTTGAGATGGGTCCGCTTGTGCCGTTCAAGGCGGCTATTTCCGCGGGAGTGAAAAGCATTATGACAACGCATATTATGTTCCCCGCGCTCGATACGCAATACCCAGGCACGCTTTCGCCCGCTGTCATAGGCTCATTATTAAGGGAAAAGCTTGGCTATGACGGCATGATAATTACCGATTGCCTTGAAATGGGCGCTATAGCCTCGCGCTACGGCGCGGCGGAGGCGGCGGTGCTTGCGGCGAACGCCGGAGTGGACATGCCCCTTATAAGCCACAACAATGCGGAGGCCGCGCGTGCGGCGGAGCTTATAGGCAAAGCCCTTGAAGAGGGCAAACTGAATACCGAAAACCACAATGCCGCGCTTAGGCGCATAGCGGAGAACAAAAAATGGCTTATTACACAATAGGCTTGGACGGCGGCGGAACCAAAACGGAGGCCGTACTGCTTTCAAAAGAGGGAAAAATAATTAAAACCGCCCGCCTGGGCGCGCTTAACCCGGTAAGCTACCCCGAAAGCCCCGCGAACATAGCGGAGGAGCTTAAGCAATATATAAACGAAAACTGCCTTGCGATATGCGCCGCCTGCGCCGGAGCCGGGGACAAAACAAAGGCGCGGCAGGTTGAGAGCGCGCTTAAAACCGTATTCCATGGGAGCATATATGTCCGCACGGACGGCGAAAATGCCCTGTATACGGCCCACGGCGAAGAGAGCGGGGTTATTGTGATATCCGGCACCGGAAGCGTGTGCTACGGGCAAAACCGCGGCATAACCGCGCGAAGCGGCGGACGCGGAAACGTATTTGACGACGGCGGCAGCGGCTACGCCATAGGGCGGGATATACTCAGGGCCGTTGTTCGCGCAAGCGACGGCAGGGGAGAGAAGACCAAGCTTAGCGAAGCGCTCTTTAATGAGTGCGGCACTAACGACATAGCGGCCATAACCGCGCGCTACACCTCCTGCCCGAAGAGCGACATTGCGGCGCTTGCCCCGCTTACGGATAAGCTTTGTGATGATAAAGCGGCTGTTGACATAATGAACACTGCCGCCCGCGAGCTTGCCGACATGGCGGCGGCCGTTATAAATACCCTTAAGCTGACAAACCCCCGCGTGGCGTTTACCGGCAGCACCGTTCTGAACAGCCCCACCCTTTATGCTTTGAGCGAAAAGGCAATACTTGCCCGCTTCCCGGATGTTACTTGCTTCAAATCCGCAAAAAACGCGGCCCTCGGCGCGGCAGAGTACGCCTGGAGCAGGGAAAAAGATTAAATCTGCGGTTTACTTTCTTGCTAATTTGAAAAGTGATATTAGCATCAAAAAAAGCGACCCTCGCGGTCGCTTTTGGTTTATCCGTAATTTTATTTATGCGCCGAGGGGGTGGCGTATTTAAGCTCGTATTTTTTGGCGTAGTTGGCAAAGTCGACCTTGTAGCGCTCGTCGTTGCCGCTCTTTACGGTGTTCAGGTATTCGTGCGTATCGAATTCGCCGCGGTCAACCTCGGTTACGCAAACGGCAATGTTTGAGCAGTGGTCGCTTATGCGCTCGCAGTTGTTAAGAAGGTCGTTCAATATAAAGCCCAGCTCTATCGTGCAGCGGCCGGATTGCAGCCTTTCTATGTGCTTGCGCTTTATCTGGGCAATAAGCACGTCTATAACCTGCTCAAGCGGCTCAACTCTGGCGGCCTTATCAAGATCGTCATTGGCGAAAGCATCCATGGCAAGGCCCAGTATTTCATTAAGGGCGGAGAAAAGAATGTTTATCTCTTCCCTTGCGTGCTCGGAGAACGCCAGGCTCTTTTCCCGCATTTCCTTTGCGCTTTGGCGTATGTTCAGGGCGTGGTCGCCTATGCGCTCAAAATCGTTTATGCAATGCAAAAGCTTTGATACGGAGGCGCTGTCCGAATCGCTCAGCGCGGCGGCGGAAAGCTTAACAAGGAAACTGCCGAGCTTATCTTCGTATGTATCAAGCTCACTTTCCTGCGTTTTTACCTTGGCGGATTTTTCGGTATCAAAGTGAAGCATAAGATCCATTGCGTTAAGCACGCAGGAGCGGGCAATCTCGCTCATGCGAACGGCCATGCTGCAGCTTTCGTGCACGGCGGGGCCGGGCGTAAGCAAAAGCCTTTCATCAAGGAATACGTCCGCCTTGCTTTCATCATCGCCGCGAACCACAAAGTGCGATATTTTGATAAGCACGGGTCTTATGGGCAGAAGAACAATTGTTGTTATAACGTTGAATATGGTGTGGCAAAGGGCAACCTCGCCCGCCGAGAGGGGATTGTTTATAAAGTCAAAGCCTATTATTGCGTTAAGCCCATAGAATACTATCATGCAGAATATGGTGCCTATTGTTTTGCCGGTAATGTGAACAATGGCAACCCTGCGGGCGTTTTTGGTTGTGCCTATGCTTGAAAGAAGGGCCGTGGCGCAGGTGCCTATATTAAGGCCCATTACAAGCGGAATGGCCATGCCGTAAGTTACGCAGCCAGTAAGGGAGAGCGCCTGCAAAATGCCAACGCTTGCGGCGCTGCTTTGAATTATGCCCGTGAACACAAGGCCCACAAGCACGCCTAAGAAGGGATTGTTAAACGCGGTAAGTATGCCCGTAAATTCAGGCATATCCGCAAGCGGAGCCACAGAAGCAGACATAAGCGTCATGCCGTACATAAGAATAGCAAAGCCCACAAACACGCCGCCTATATCCTTTTTCTTTTGCGTGCTGCAGGCCATCATCATTATAACGCCGATAAGCGCCACTATGGGCGAAAAATTCTCCGGCTTCAAAAGCTGAATGAATATGCTTTCTCCACTCAGACCCGAAAGGGAGAGTATCCATGCGGTGAGGGTTGTGCCTATATTGCCGCCGAGTATTACGCTTACGGTCTGCTCAAGCTGCATTAAGCCGCTGTTTACAAGGCCTACAAGCATAACGGTGAGTGCCGAGGAGGACTGAATGGCTATTGTTATGGCCGCGCCGAAAATAAGGCTTGTGGATGTGTGCGCGGTCATCTTCTGCAATGTGGACTGCAGCTTGCTGCCCGATAGCTTTTCAAGCCCCGCGCTCATCGCGTTCATGCCGTATAAAAAAAGGGCCAGGCCGCCTAATAACGAAATTACGGAAAATATATCCATGAAACTGAAATCTCCCTGCGATTTTTGTAATACCCATATAACTTATATTTATATTATAGCAGAACATTCGTTAAACGCAATACGGCCAGCGACGAAACATTCACAGTGCGTTCATTGCATAAGCGGCCGCACTATGGTATATTTATTATGTATTTGATTAAAAAGGAGGGCGTTTTATGGCAAGAAACAGCTACGGCATAGCCAAACGCTCGATATGGTATGTGTTAAGAACGCTGATAATCACGGCGGCTATAGTGGCGCTGTGCCTTGGCGTGTTCATAGAGGGACTTCATGTGAGCAACCTGTACATACTGGCTACGGAAGGGCTTGAAAAGCGCGCGGAGGCCATTATAACATACGGCCAGGCGGGCAGCAGCGTTGACCTTACGCCGTATTTTACCGAAGAATATTTGAATAACGACAGCGAGATTGAAAGCGGCAAATACGCGGACTTTACCGTTGCAAGCTATGATTACCGCGTGGACGTTAAGGGCATATCCGTACTTCCCTGGAGTAAGCGCGCCAGCATGACGGTGGACGCGCGCCTTGCCGCCATAAATGCCGCCAGCAACAGCGCGGAGGACAGCACCGAGACTGCCGAGCTGCCCGAATGGGAAGCGGGAAGATACCAGATAGTATTCAAGCGCGAGGGCTCACGCTGGTACATAAACAGCATAACTCTTCTTCAGCGCAATCCGGAAACAGAGGTTAAGCCCACGCCGGATATGAGCCTGCTGCAGGACGATTCCGAATAAGCATGAGTGAAATATTAAAAAATCTGTTCGGCACGGATACGCCCGTGCTGCTCGCTCCCATGGCCGGCGTTACGGACGCGGCCTTTCGCGGTATATGCCGCGAGATGGGGGCGGATTTTTCGTATACCGAAATGGTAAGCGCGAAGGGACTGCATTATAATAACAAGAATACCTCCAATCTGCTTGACGCGTCGGACGCGGAGCTTGAGCGGGGCTACGGAGTGCAGCTTTTCGGGGCTGAGCCGGATATGGTGGCAACAGCGGCGGAGAGCCTGAGCCAGGAAAAAAGCGCGCTTAGGCTTATAGACATAAACATGGGGTGCCCTGCGCATAAGATTGTTTCAAACGGAGAGGGCAGCGCCCTTATGAAAAACGAAGCGCTTGCCGGGAAAATAATAGAGGCCGCGGTTAAGAAAAGCAAATTGCCCGTTACGGTAAAGTTCCGCAAGGGCTGGGACGATGAGCATATAAACGCCGTAAGCTTTGCCAAAATGGCGGAGCAGAGCGGGGCTAAGCTTATAACGGTGCACGGCAGAACAAAGGCGCAGATGTACAGCGGCACGGCCGATTGGGACATAATAGCCCAAATAAAGGCAAGCGTAAAAATACCCGTAATAGGCAACGGAGATATATTCTCGGGCCAAAATGCCGTGGATATGCTTAAATATACGGGCTGCGACGGGGTTATGGTCGCGCGCGGAGCGGAGGGCAATCCGTTTATTTTCCGGGAAATACAATCAGCCCTTCGCGGGGAGAAATACTCCGCCCCAACGCGGGAGATGCGCATAACCGCCGCCATAGAGCACGCGGAACGCCTTACAAAAACGCGGGGCAGCCGCGCCATAATAGAAATGCGCAAGCACGTATCGTGGTACCTTTCGGGCATGCGCTCAAGCGCCGCCTTAAGGGGACGGGTAAACGGCATATCAAGCCTTGATGAGCTTAAAGAACTGCTTAACGAATACCTTGAAGCCACGAGAGATGGGGAGAATTGAAAAAGAGGCAAAATAAAAGAGCCGCGCTGATTAAAGCACGGCTCTTAGTGACTTTATAACTTATTTTTTACTGTTCGCTTCTTCCATGGTGTTTTCCACGGCAACGTCTTCAACGTTCGCAATGGCGCCGCGGGCGAATACAAGGCGGGCCTTGTCAGGGCCGACGGAAACGGTGATTATATCGTCTTTAATACTGGTAACGGTGCCGTAAATGCCGCCAATGGTGCGAACACGGTCGCCAACCTTTATAGCGGCGAGCATGTCTTTAACCTTTTTGTCGCGCTTGCGCTGCGGTATGATCATGACCAACAGCAGTACGATCATCATAATAATGATGAAGCCGCTGCCGCTCGTGAAGAAACTGCCGATTGAACTGAGGACTCCGGATGCATCTTGGGACATTATTGTAGAACCTTCCTTTTTTAACGTGTTCAGCCAAAGGCTGCCATAAAATGATTGCGGTTGATATACCGCCCTTTTACTATATAATACAAGTTCATTTCAGTCAAGAAAAAGCTTTTTCCTAAACCGAAAATGTCACAATCTTTCAGCAGAACTCAAGCGTGCAAATTGGCGGAAAATCCCCGGAAATAAGCTCTTCTGTGCTTGCGGCGCCGGTTCCTTCAAGAAGCTTTTCCTCATTAAGCGGGCATATCATGGAAAACATAATGTCGCCCGTGCGCATGGCCGGCAGATTAACGTACGCGCCGGCGGGCATGCGAAACGTAAGCGCGCCGAACTCCTCGGCAAGGGAGCTTAAAAGCCCCTCGGGTTCAGTTCCCACAAGCTCGTATACATCCGCGCCGTACTCGGTTTCCGTAAGAAGAGCGTATGCCTTTCCGCTTGAAAAGGCGTATCCGCCCGAAACCTTTGCTTCCTCAAGGCTTATTTCCATGTATTCCCTTGTGCGGACCATGGTACCTATGTAACCTTCGGCAAATTCGTTGTATATTTTCAGCATCTCTTCAGGCTCCGCCTCGTGTATGGGTGCGGGCATGCCGGCCTCTATCCAGGGCAGGCTGTATTCGCCGTGCATTGAAAAGGGCATATAGCCAAACTGCTCATAAAAATTCACGTCCGGCTTAAGTATTGCGGCGGCCGTGCCGAGCGCCCTCTGCTCCTCGTGGCAGGCCTCTATAAGCCTTGCCGCGGCAAAGTGATGCCTGTATTCGGGCAGCGTTGCAACGCCCGCTATCATTACGCAGGGCTTAACCTTCCCGCCAAGGCTTATGGGGTAGGGCACGGCGTGCAGCGCGGCTATCATTCGGCCCTCATAAAAAGCGGCCAGCACATATTCGGGCTTTGTGCGGCGGGCAAAGTAAAAATCGCTGTAGCCCGACGCATCCTCGGGAAAGCAAATGTCCCAAAGGCGCTGAGCCTCACTGTATTCATCGTTTGTAATATGCCTTATGGTAAGCTCCATTATACGGGCCTCCCGTCGAATTTATCTATCATGTACGCGGGGAAATAGGAAAGCTTGGCCTTCCTAAGACCCTCCATGCCCATGTCCTCCTCGCGGTTTATGAACTTAACGTCCGTAAGCTCGTGCTGCACAAACTGGTTGTTTATAACCGGGAAAAGACCAACTATCTCGTTGTCCGCCTTTTCTATATGCACAACGGCCATGTTGTCGTCTATCTTCTGGCCAAGTGTGAACGCCGCAAGGCGGCCGTCTATCCTTATTCCGCCGCCGCGTATGCCAAGCAAGTCCATGTGCGTTAAAAGCGTTTTTATGGCGCTCAGCTCCAGTATGTCAATTTCGTCCTTGGGCTTTTCGCTCATCCACTCGTTGAACATTTCAATGCATTCGTCAAGCATATCGGGCGTTATTTTAACGTATTCAAACCGCTCGCCGTATTCCGCCATGAACTGATGAATGTGGTTCCTTTTCGCGTGCAGCTTTTTACCGGAAAGATCCCTTAGGCTCTCCATGGTGTATACATAATCGCTGTTGTCCCTGTCGTCCGTAAGCTCATAACCCTTGCAGCGCTCAAATGCCGTTTTAATGGGGCCGGATATGGCCTTGAATATGGGCTCCATGCCGTGCGCGCGCATATATTCCGTTGCCTTGTCGAGCGCGGTCTGGTAATAGTCCGAATCCGGGTCAAGCGTGAGCGGGGCGAACATATAGCTCTCTCCGTCGCACCAATGGATAAGTATATACAGCGCCTGCCCGTCCTCATAGACGAAAATGTTGCCGCAGCTGCCCCAGCTTAATATGTTTGAAAAAGTGTATTCCGAGCATTCAAGCTTCCATGCGGAAGTGTAGCGCTCAATCATTGCCTTCATAGAGATGTCTATCGGCTTAAAATCCATAAAGTAAATATGTACCTCCGTGCTTTGTACGGTTGATATTTTAATATATGCCCCAAGAGCTTTGCAACCACATTATATGCTTTTCAGTATAATGTCCGCGGCCTCGGCAAAGCCGTATCCGCCAGCTTTCTCGAGTATATACGCGGGCAGGCGGTTCATGCGGTCAATAAACGGCGAAATGTTGCTTACGGCACAGCTTAGGGGGAAAGCGGCGAACATGGGCTCATCGTTTGGCGAATCGCCAAAGAATATGGCCTCGGACGAAATATCGCTTACTTTGCAGTATTCCTTAAGATACTTAAGCGCCATGTCGGCCTTTGAATATGCCCCGAACCAGGCGTTCACGTGTATGCTGCTTACCTTGGCCTCGGCTCCCATGCTCCTGCAGAGTTCAGCCGCGGCGTACGCCGTTTCAAGCGGCAGCTTGGGCTCATCCTCGGCAAAGTCAAACGCCGCGTCGTATATTCTGGCAAACTGATCGTGCGCCGCTCGCATGGCGGGAAACGCGCTGAATACGGCCTTTTTTACCGGCTCAAGCAGGCCTTGCGGATCGGCCGCGGCAAGCGGATGGCGAATCATGCGAACATGACCCGTGGGGTCATAATCATATACAAACGCCCCGTTTTCGCACACAACGGCATAAACCGGCCATTCCCTAAGCATCATGTCGCACCAGCCCGCAGGCCTGCCGGTTACGGGTATAAGCCTTAAACCGCGCTCGTTCAGCCGCCACATGGCGGAATAAGCCTCGCTTGTAAGCTTGCCGGAGTTTGTAACGGTATCGTCCACGTCAAAAAGAATGTATTTAAGTCCGCTCAAATTTTCTTTATCCGCATCTTCAAAGCGCCGCATGCCGTGCTCCTTTCTTTATAAGAGAAGCGGCCGCTTGGGCCGCTTCAATATCGCTTATGGTTATTCGTTGGTGTTGTTGTCTTCGCCTTCAGCTTTGGCTTCGCTTTCGGCTTTCGCCTGCGCCTCAGCCTCGGCCTTTTCCTTGGCAAGAACCTCTTCATCGGCCGTTTCAAGGCGCGTGCGCCTGTCGGCAAATGTTTCAAGCGTTACTTCCTCGCCATTGAACAGCTTTTCAAAATCGTCGCCGTCAATGTGCTCATATTCAAGCAGCGCCTTCACTATGCGTTCCATGGCGTCCCTGTGCTCGTTAAGCACGCTCTTGGCGCGGTCGTACTGCTCCTCAAGTATGCGGCGGATTTCCTTGTCAACCCTCGCCGCCACTTCTTCTGAGAAGTTGCGCTGATGTCCCCAATCCTTGGCTATGAATACCTCTGTCTGGCCGCCCAGGAACACGGGGCCTATCTCGTCGCTCATGCCGTATTCAACAACCATCTTCCTGGCAAGCTCGGTGGCCTTCTGCAGGTCGCTGTAAGCGCCGGTGCATATATCGTCAAGGAATATGCTTTCCGCAACCCGTCCGCCGAGAGCCATGGAGATTTCATCAAGTATCTTTCCGCGGGACATATGGTCGCGGTCGTCCTCGGGCATTGTCATGGTGTAGCCCGCCGCTCTGCCGCGCGGTATAACGCTTATCTCGTGCACGGGATCGCAATTGGGCAGAACCCTGGCGACCACGGCGTGACCCGCCTCATGGTAGGCGGTAATCTTCTTATCCTCGGGGGTGATAACGTGGCTGCGCTTTTCGGGGCCGACCACGGTGCGGGTTATGGCCTCCTCAAGCTCCGTCATGCCGATTTCCTTTTTCTTATACCTTGCGGCAAGTATGGCGGCCTCGTTCAGCACGTTTTCAAGATCCGCGCCGGTAAAGCCGGGCGTACGCTTGGCAAGAACACTAAGGCTTACCTCCGCGGCTAAGGGCTTGCCCTTGGCGTGAACCTTAAGGATGGCTTCGCGGCCCTTTACGTCGGGGTAATTTACGGTAATCTGCCTGTCAAACCTGCCGGGGCGCAGAAGCGCGGGATCGAGTATATCCGGGCGGTTGGTGGCGGCTATAACTATTATGCCCTCGTTTATGGCAAAGCCGTCCATCTCAACAAGCAGCTGGTTAAGCGTTTGCTCGCGCTCATCATGGCCGCCGCCGAGACCCGCTCCGCGCTGACGGCCAACGGCGTCTATCTCGTCTATGAACACAACGGCGGGGGCGCACTTCTTGGCGGTTGTGAAAAGGTCTCTCACGCGGCTTGCGCCAACGCCTACGAACATTTCAACAAAGTCCGAACCGGATATGGAGAAGAAGGGAACCTTCGCCTCTCCCGCAACGGCCTTGGCAAGCAGGGTTTTACCGGTACCCGGAGGGCCTACGAGCAGCACGCCCTTGGGGATCCTGGCGCCCATTTCCGTAAAGCGCTTGGGGGCGCGCATGAACTCAACAACCTCTTTGAGCTCTTCCTTTTCCTCATCGGCACCTGCCACATCGTCGAACGTAACGCGGTTGTTGGGGTCTACCTGCGTGCGGGCATGGGCCTTGCCGAAGCTCATCATCTTGTTGCCGCCGCCCTGCGCGCGCATCATTATAAAGTAGAACAGCACTATTACGCCCAGCATTATAAGGTAGGGCAGAACGTATTCAAGTATGGAAGGATCCGGCGGCGGATTATAAGTGTAAGTAAAAGGATAATCCTCCGGCGTGACCTTATCCGCATCGGTTCCGTTTTGGGTGGCAACTATGGCCGCCATGTCCGCACGGAAGGCGCTTTCGCTGGATACCTTGCAGATATAGTCGTATTTGTCGGGGAAAAGATCCTTATACTTGGAGTTCTTTTCTATTGCCACAATCTCACCGTTGCAGTATTCAACGGCTTCCAGCTTATCGGACTTTGCCATTTCAAGAAGATCGGCATAGTCTATGCTCTTATCATCGCTGTCCCCGCTTTGCAGCTGCGTAAGCAGCACCACCAGCAGCAGAACAATGACCAGATAGATAAGCGGTGTTTTCAGCTTTTTACCCAATTTGTCCTCCTGACACGCCCACAGAACGCGGGCATATCGTTCCAATTTAATTATCTTTGTAATCATATCACACTTTGAGCTTATGAGCAAATATTCAATATGAGCAATATTGTGAAAAAACATAGCCGCCCGGGGCACGGCTAAGGGCATATTTTTATTGAGAAAAAGGGCGGGTTGTGGTAGTGTATATGCGTTGAATTTTATTATTGGCCCATCAGGGCCGAGAAAGGATATAATTTTTGCCATGAAACGCATTACAAGAATGCTGTCTATGCTGCTGGCGCTCGTTACGGCGCTGAGCCTGTTCGGCTGCTCGGTTGTGCCCACAAATACGGCCGAGCCCACAGCCACCGCGGCTGCGGAAACGGCACAGCCTGTCGAGACCGCCGCTCCCGAGCCCACGGTTGACCCCGCTACGGAGGCCGCGGAGGCCGCGCTTAAGGAGCTTGACATGAAAATATTCTGCACGGACGTTGTGAGCGACGCGCTCAGCTTCCATCTTTCGCTTGCGCATCCGGAGAATTTTTCCCTTATAACCGATTATCCTACCGGCTGGGGCGATTTCAGCTACGCCGCGCAGGAGGAATCCAATGCCGAGAACGAGGAATGGTTTGAGGAGCTTTGCGCGATAGACCGCGATGCCCTTACGGAGGACTCCAAAATAACCTACGATACCCTTTATCAGACCCTTGAGCCGGACGGAACCGGCATGGATTATTATTACTATGGTGAAGTGCTCGATACTCTTGTGGGACTGCACTCCAATCTGCCGCTGAACCTTGTGTTTTACGATATGGACTGCAAGGAAGACGTTGAGAACTACCTGACCCTTCTTGCGGATACCCCGCGCTACGTTGGCCAGATACTTGCGTTTGAGCAGGAGAAATCCGCCGCCGGCAAGTTCATGCGCGACAGCGCCCTTGATACCGTGCTTGGGCAGATACAGGACTTTATAGATTCCCGCGAAACCTGCTTCCTGCTCGGTACCTTTGATGAATTCATAGCCGATATAGACGAGCTTACCGACGAGGAGCGCGCGGCATACAGCGCAAGGAACGAGGAGCTTGTGAACGCGCTTATAGATTCCTATCAGGTGCTTTACGATGGCCTTGAGGCCCTTCGCGGAACGGCTACCAACGAGGCCGGCCTTTGCGGATACGGCGACGAGGGCAAGGCGTATTTTGAGGCGGAGCTTAAATACAGCGCCAGCAGCGACATAACGCCCGAGGAAGCGCTGAGCGTGCTCAACAGCGAGCTTGATACCATGATAAACAAGCTCTACAACGCCATGAGTAAAGACGAAACCGTTTCCGAAAGGTATAACAAGGTAAACCTTTCCGTAGGCACAACCGAGGAAAACATGGAATACCTTGAAAAGCTGATGGCGGATTATTATCCCGCGCTTCCGGAGCACACGGTAACGTTTATGGATTGCCCGAGCGAGCTTGAGGATCAGTTCAGCCCCGCGGCGTACCTTATTCCCCCGGTGGACGATGCGAGCCAGAACCTTATAATACTCAACGCCAAAACGCTTGAGGACGAAACAAGATACCTTGATACCCTGGCGCACGAGGGCTACCCCGGACACATGTATCATTATCAGTATCTGCGCACGCTTATCGATAAAACCGGCTACACCCGCCAGAACCTTTCACTTACGGGCTACTACGAAAGCTGGTCCCAGTCCGCGGAGATATTCTTTGATAATTACAATACCCGCTTCGGTTCAGCTTACTGCAACTATATGAACGCGAACGCCAGCATAAGCGGCCTGCTGCTGCCTGCCATAGCCAGCATACAGGTAAACTACTACGGCGCAACGGTTGACGATATTTATGAGCTTACCTCCTCCTATTACAGCGAGGATGCGGCAAAGGAGCTTGCGGATATATATTATCAGTACGCCGTAGAGAATCCGTTCTATTTTATAGAATACGCCGTTGGCTTCAGCATATATCAGCAGAAGCTTGCGGAGGCCAAAAAGCTTTGCGATATCAAGTTTGACCTTATGAGTTTTAACGAAACCTATTTGAACATAGGGCCCACCTATTTCAATATTTCCATGCCCATAATGGACGAATGGATAAGCGAGCATAAGAAATAATCATGCTTGGGCTGGGAACTATAGTAAACGCGGCGGCAATAGTAGCCGGCTGCGCCATAGGAATGCTTGCTAAGCGCGGCATAAGCCAGCGGGTTATGGATGCCGTTATGAAGGGCGTTGCGCTCTGCATAGTATATATCGGCATAGACGGAATGCTTGAGGGCAGCAAAACCCTTGCGGTTATAATAGCCATGGCACTCGGCGCGGGCATAGGCACGCTGCTTGATCTGGACGGCAAAATGAGCAAGCTTGGAGACATTGTTGAAAAGCGGCTCGCCGGCGGCGGCGCGGGAATTGCGCAGGGCTTTGTTACGGCAAGCCTTATATTCTGCGTTGGAGCGATGGCGGTTGTGGGCAGCCTGCAAAGCGGGCTCAGCGGAGACAACTCCACCCTTTACACAAAGGCTTTGCTTGACGGAATAAGCTCCATGGTGCTTACGGCAAGCCTTGGCGTGGGCGTTGGGCTTTCGGCCGTGTGCGTGCTTGTATATCAGGGCGCGCTCACGCTGCTTGCGGGGCTTCTTTCCCCGGTGCTCAGCGATGCCGTAATAGCCGAAATGACCTGCGTGGGCAGCATACTTATTATGGCGCTCGGGCTTAATATGCTGGGCATAACAAAGCTTAAGGTTATGGACTATATACTGGCCATATTCCTTGTTATCCCGCTTTGCTACATAATGTAAAATTTGTTAAAGCCGCGCTTTGCCTGATGACGGGGCGCGGCAAAAGTGATAAAATAAGCGCATCATATACGGAATTATACGAAGGGAGATTCTAACAATGCCTTTTTGCACCAGTTGCGGAACACAATACGATGAAGGAACAAAGTTCTGCCCCAACTGCGGCGCCAGCACCGCCGAGGGAACCGAAAAGCAGACGAACGACACCAATACCGAGCAGAACGCTCAGCAGAACACTTATCAGCAGCCGGTTAATCCGCAGCCTGCCTATCAGCAGAGCACTTCGGACAACAGCAAGACTTATGCCATACTTGCGGTTGTGTTCAATATCCTGTTCTTCCTGCCCCTTGTGACCAACCCCAAAACGGAGTTTGGCAAGTTCTGGGCCAATCAGTCCCTGCTTCTTCTGCTGCTCGGAATTATCGGCAACATAACGAAGGCAATATATATAGGCTATGTAATAGCATTGGTCGGGTTTGTTTTCTGGATAATGGCGCTTGTAAGCGTTTGCAAGGGCGAAATGAAGCCCCTGCCCCTCATCGGCGGAATACAGATAATAAAGTAATTTCAAATTACAAAAAAGCGAGGCTCCTCAAAGCGGGGAGCCTCATTTTTATATCGTGTTTAACTTATTCGGCGTTCAGCAGCAGCTGCTCGTAGTTCGGGAAGGGCCATGCCTCGTGCGGGGTTATGCACTCAAGTGAATCGGCCGCGTGCCTTACGGCGGCCATGGCGGGGATAACCTCATCGCGGCAGCGGCAGGCGCGCTCGTGCGCAGAGTCCGCTTCACCGGCGTGCTTAAGGGCCTCATCAAGCGTGACCTTGGCATTGTTAAGCTGCTCAAGCAGATCCATGCCCTCTTTAAGCGTGCGAACCTCGCTTTCGCTGCGTACGCCTATCTGCTGCTTGCGGTAAATGGTTTCGGCAAGCTCGCCCTGCGCGCGGCTTACTGCGGGAATAATATCCTGCGCGGTCATCTCGGCCATTGTGCGGCCCTCTATCTCCGCAAGCTTAGCGTATGTTTCAAGCGAAACCTCGTAGCGGGAGAACATCTCGCGGCGGGAGAATATGCCGTATTTGCTGAAAAGGGCAATGTTTTCTTCCGCTATTGAGCGCTCCTGAGCCTCAACCGTTGTTTTAAGGTTGTAAAGCCCTCTGCTCTCGGCTTCCTTTTCCCAGTCCGCGGAGTAGCAGTTTCCGCTGTATATTATGCGCTTATGCTTCTTGTATTCGCTGCGGATAATCTCGCGCGCGGCGGCTTCCCTGTCGTCGGCCTTTTCAAGCGTGTCCGCAAACCTTGCTACGGCTTCCGCCACAACGGTATTAAGAACTATGTTCGCGTCGGCTATGGACTGCGCGCTGCCCGGCATGCGGAACTCAAACTTGTTTCCGGTAAACGCGAAGGGGGAGGTACGGTTCCTGTCCGTATTGTCCGCCTTTACGCGGGGCATGGCATCTACGCCCATGCTTATGAACTGCTGCTCGGCGTGGCTGTAATCGCTGCCTTCGCTCAATGTATCAAGTATCTCGTTAAGCTCATCGCCAAGGAACACGGATATAACCGCCGGCGGTGCTTCGGTCTGGCCAAGGCGCAGGTCGTTTGAATAAGAGCAGGCGCTGAAGCGGATTAGATCCTGATGATCGTCCACGGCGGCTATAACGGCGGTTAAAAGCAGCAGGAAAAGCGTGTTTTCGCTGGGCTCTTTGCCGGGGTTGAAAAGGTTTTCGCCGCTGTCTGTGCTAAGCGACCAGTTGTTGTGCTTGCCGCTGCCGTTCATGCCGTCAAAGGGCTTTTCATGCAGCAGGCATACCATGCCGTGCTTGGGGGCAATGCGCTTCATCAGCTCCATTATAAGCTGGTTGTGGTCGGTTGCGCTGTTCGCTCCGCTGAATACCGGCGCAAGCTCGTGCTGGCCGGGAGCGACCTCTTTATGCTCCGTTTTCGCGAAAACGCCAAGCTTCCAAAGCTCCCTGTCAAGGTCCGCCATAAATGCCTTTACGCGGGTATCGAGAGTGCCGTAATAATGGTCGTCAAGCTCCTGACTCTTTGCGGGCTTCGCGCCGAAAAGCGTTCTGCCGCAGAGCACAAGGTCTCGCCTTTTTGCCCAAAGCGCTTTATCAACAAGGAAATATTCCTGCTCCGCGCCAACGCTCGGCGTAATGCGCTCTATGTCCGTGCGGCCCATGGCGTGCACAAGGCGAAGGGCTTCCTTGTTTATAAGCTGAGCTGAACGCAGAAGCGGGGTTTTCTTATCAAGAGCATCGCCATCGTATGAAAGAAATACGGTAGGGATGCAAAGAGTGTCTTCTTTTATAAAGGCATAGGCGGTGGGGTCCCAGGCGGTGTAGCCGCGGGCCTCGAACGTTGCCCTAAGGCCGCCGGAGGGGAAGCTTGAAGCGTCAGATTCGCCTACAACAAGCTCCTTGCCGGAAAAATCGAGTATCGCGCCGCCGTTAGAGCCCGGGGAAATAAAAGCCTCGTGCTTTTCCGCCGTGATTCCGGTAAGCGGTTGGAACCAATGCGTAAAATGGGTGGCACCCTTTTCTATTGCCCAGTCCTTCATGGCGGCGGCAATAGGCGTTGCAATGTGCCTGGCAAGCGGCGCACCGCACTTTATGGTTTCCTTAAGGGCGGCATAAACATCCTCCGCAAGGCGCTCGCGCATTACGGCTTCGTTAAATACCATTGAACCGAAATCGAATTTGTTTGGCATGGCTTAGTCCTTCCCAAATAATAATAACCATCATATTATAGATTAGCTTTTGCCCGGATACAAGCAAAAAAGCAAAAATTCGTTTATTTTTATTGTTTGCCGCACTATAAGCGGCGCTTTTAGGCGGGGCGGCAGCCATAATAAAAGCCCGGCATTGGCTGCTGCCGGGCATAGTTGGTTTTTCCTGATTATTCGTCCTCTTTGGGCAGATGAGCGAAGAATGAAATGCACATGGGTATGGCCACAAGGAGCGTGGCCACATCCGCCGCGGCCTGCGCGCACTGCACGCCCGTAAGCTGAAGCAGGGGAGGCAGCACGGCTATGAACAGCAAAAAGAATATTCCCTGGCGGCAGGAGGAAAGGAAGCTTGCCGCGGCCGCCTTGCCGACCGCCTGGAACGTCATATTGTTCACCACAACGAATGGAACCGTTGGCATTGCAATGCATTGAATTCTTAGCGCCAGCGTGCCTATTTCAACAACGCTTGGATCGGAGCTTAAGAACGCGGTTATAATCTGGGGCGCGAAGGCGAAGGCAACGGCACTTGCGGCAGTCATTACGCCTATGCCCACAAAAAGGGTGAACCTGTACGCCGCGCGAACGCGGGAGTATTTCTTTGCGCCGTAGTTGTAGCCAACAACCGGCTGATAGCCCTGGCCCAGGCCGAGGGCCGTTGAGAATATAAGCATGAATACCTTGCTTACAATGCTCATTGCCGCAACTGCGGCATCGCCGTAAACCATTGCGCTGCGGTTTAATGCAATGCTCGATACGCTTGCAAGTCCCTGCCTGAGCAGGGCGGGGAGACCCGTTTTGAATATGTCCGCAAGCATGCGGGGCTTAAACTCAATAAGCTTTACATTCGGGCGAACAACGGTGAAGTTCGGGCGAACATAGGCAAAAAGCAGTATGCACATGCTTATAAATTGGCTTAATGCCGTTGCTATGGCGGCGCCCGCCGTGCCGAGGGCGAATGTATGGATAAATAGGGGATCGAGCACCATGTTGAGTATGCCGCCCGTGGTTATGCCGACCATGGCGTATTTAAGCTTGCCCTCCGCGCGCAGCAGATTGTTCATAACAAAGGCCACAACCATGAACGGCGCGCCCACAAGAATATACTTGGCGTACGCTCTGGCGTAAGGAAGCATTGTGTCCGTAGCTCCCAAAAGGCGCATAAGCGGATCAAGGAACGATAAGCCTAAGCAAAGTATAAGCACGCCGAAAAGCACGGCAAGCAGCAGCGCCGTGCTCGCTATGCGGTTAGCCTTATCGTAATCCTTTTCGCCGAGGCGGCGGGAAATAAGGCTGCTTGCGCCCTGGCCTATTGTAAAGCCCGCGGCCTGTATAATCCCCATAAGGGAGAACACAACGCCAACTCCGCCGGACGCGCTTGTGCCAAGCTGACCAACAAAATATGTGTCGGCGCTGTTGTATATGCTGGTTACAAGCATGCTTATAACCGCGGGTATGCCCATCGCAAGCACCACTCGGCTTACGCGCCCGGTGGTCATGCGCTTATATTGCTTTTCCTGAATGTCCGCCGCTGTGGCGGACTTTGTCTGTGTTTCTCCGTTTTGCTCCATTAAAAATTATCCTTTCAAAAGTGCTGTAAGCTTATCGTCAATATCGGCCATCAAAGCGGCAAGCTTGGCATCCGTTTTTTCGTTTGTTTCGGATACCGCGCCTATATATAGCTTAAGCTTGGGCTCGGTGCCGCTCGGGCGCACGCATATCCATGAACCGTCCTTAAGCAGGAAGCGGACGGCGTTCATGCCCGTAACCTCGCACTCGGCTTTAGATTTTTCGGCATAGTTATACGCTTCTCCGGAGCGCATATCCTCGAATATTTCAACGTCCGTTCCCGCAAAGCGGAGCGGGGGATTTTCCCTTATGGCGGCCATGGCGCCGGCTATTCGCTCAATGCCCTCTTTGCCGGAAAGAGTATAGCTCTTCACGGCCTCGTTATGGCAGCCGCATACGGATTCTATCTCGCTCAAAGCATCGCTAAGCGTTTTGCCCATGGATGCATAATATACGCAAGCCTCCGCGGCAAGCATGGCCGCGCAAACGGCATCCTTATCGCGCGCGAAGCCGCCGGCAAGGAAACCGTAGCTTTCCTCAAAGCCGAATATGAACGTGCCGAAGTTAGGCACGGTATGGCTTTTTTCTATAAGCTCGCTTATAAAGCGGAAGCCCGTGGGCGTGGCCATAAGCTTAACGCCGAAGCGCGCGCATACGGCATCGGCAAGGCGGGTGCTTACGATGCTCTTAACGGCAAAGCCGTCCGCGGGGAGCGTACCGCGCTCCTTCATGGCGCTCAGAATATAATAAAGAAGCAGACTGCCTATTTTGTTGCCCGTAAGCACGCGGAATTTTCCGCTCTTTTCGCGCACGGCAAGGCCCATTCTGTCCGAATCGGGG
Source organism: uncultured Clostridium sp. (assembly GCA_964600045.1). Lineage (GTDB taxonomy): Bacteria > Bacillota > Clostridia > Christensenellales > CAG-138 > Phil1. Next base: position 4,617 of record CAZRHS010000018.1, on the reverse strand, counting down.
TCGGTTGCTATTATGGCATCCGCATGCACCTTGTCCGCAAGGCTCATCGCAAGCGTAAACGCCTTTGGATCCTCCGGGTTGGGGGCGGTTACCGTGGGGAAGTTTCCGTCCGGCTCGCGCTGCTCCTCAACAACGCTCACGTTCTCTATTCCCGCAAGCTTAAGTATGTTCTGCACGGGCTTGTTTCCGCTGCCGTGAAGCGGGGTATACACAAGCCTCAGCTCATGCCCGCGCTCCTTAACAAGCTCCGGCCGCTGCATAACGGAAAGCGTGTCGCGATAATAATCCTCATCATCCTTTTCGCTAAGCCATGTAAGAAGGCCGGAGGACTCGGCTTCAGCTAAGCTCATCTCTGGGCCGGCGAAATAGTCGCGCTTTTGTATAAATTCGTATATAGCCTGCGCCTGTGCGGGGCCTGCCTGGCCGCCGTCCTGCCAATATACCTTATAGCCGTTGTACTCGGGCGGGTTATGGCTTGCGGTTATAACAATGCCGGCTATGCATTTAAGCCTGCGCACCATGTATGAAAGCATGGGTACGGGGCGCAGAGAATCGTAAAGATACGCGTGTATGCCCATTGCGCAGAGCGTAAGCGCGGCCTCCGTGGCAAATTCCCGGCTCATGCGGCGGGAGTCGTACGCTATTGCAACGCCTCTTTCGGCGCCGCCCTCAAATGTTAATATATAGTCGCTTAAACCAAGGGTTGCCCGCTTTATAACGCGCGCGTTCATGCGGTTTGTGCCCGCGCCCAGTATTCCCCTAAGGCCCGCCGTGCCGAATTCAAGCTCGGTATAAAAGCGCTCCTCTATTTCGCCGGGGTTCTGCGCTATTGCCTCAAGCTCCGCCTTAAGCTGCGGCTCAAGCCCACGGGCGTTAAGCCAGCGGGTGTATTCATCGCGGCAATTAATGCTGCTCATTTGAAATTTCCTCCGTTTCTTCGCAATTCCGTTCTTCATTAAGGGGAACGGATACCCCGCGCGCCATGCTGTAGGCGCTTGATTCGCCCACAATAATGTGGTCATAAAGCTGTATTCCTATGCCCGAAAGGGCAGAGAATATGGTTTTGGTCATGGCAATATCCTCACCGGACGGGGAAGAATTGCCGCTTGGGTGATTATGGCACAGCATAGCGTACGCCGCCGCGTGCCTTAGCGCGCATTCGGCTATTATGCGCGGATATACCGTGCTTTGGTCTATGGTGCCGCTTGATACAAGGTCCTCGTGAACGGGCTTTAGTCCGCTGTCCAGCGAAACAAGGTACATGGCCTCGTATTTATGCGGCTTAAGAAGGCGCGCGCAGTAGTTGGCGGCCTTTTCGGGGTTGTCAAGCCGCTGCTTTTTGCGGGGCTTTTCGCTTATGCCTCTCATGGCTCCCGCAAGTGAAATAAGCACCGCCGCGTTTTCGCCTATGCCGTCAACGCTTTTCAGCTCCGCTATGTCCGCGCGCAGCACGGCCGCAAGCGAACCGTAGCGCGCCATAAGCTCATGCGCTATCGGGTTAACATCCTGCCTTGGAATGGCATAGGTAAGCAAAAGCTCAAGCAGCTGGTGCTCCGGCATTGCCTTCGCGCCGCCCGCCATAAAGCTTTCCCTAAGCCTTTGCCTGTGCCCCCGGTGCCCTTCCACCTTAGTTTTCCTCTGCCTTCATGTATTTGCGGCCCATGAACAGGGCTATTATGCCGCCTAAGAACAGCAGTATAAGGCTGAGTATGCCAAGCGATGCCCTGCCGGTTGAGGAATAGGTAAGCGCGTAAAGCGCGGGGCCTATAACGCAGGAGAATTTGCCGAATATATCAAGGAAACCGTAGTATTCGTTTGAACGTTCGGGCGGAATAAGCTGGCCGAAGTAGCTGCGGGAAAGCGCCTGTATGCCGCCCTGCACCGTGCCCACAAGCGTTGCAAGTACCCAGAAAAGCGTGCTGCTAAGTTTAAGCGCGGCTTTGGTATCGCCGCCGGTAAGCTCCGCCTGCTCAATATTAAAGCCCATGAAGAAGCCGATTATGGTTATAACAAAGTATATGCACACGGCTATGGTTATCATCTTCATGGCACCAACCTTTTTGGCAAGCTTGCCGAAAAGTATGCTGAAGGGAACGGCAACTATCTGCGTAACAAGAAGGGCCAGTATCATGCCTATTGTGCCAAGGCCCAGTGTTTCGCCGTAGTTCGTGGCCATGGATATTATCGTATCCACGCCGTCTATATAGAAGAAGTAAGCGATTATGAAGAACAGTATCTTTTTGTCCTTAAGAATATCCTTGAATGTTTTCCACGCGTTGCGGAAGGCCTCTTTTGCAAGGGCCTTGGGAGCGTCCTCCACGCTGTATTTCTGATTTACATTCTTAATGAAAGGAATGCTGAAAAGTCCCCACCAGAAAACAACTATCAGAATGGCAATCTTATAGGAAAGCACGCTTTGACCCATAACAAGCATTATTATAATGGATATAACGAAGGGAATGGTGCTGCCGCCAATGTAGCCCATGGCGTATCCCCAGGAGGAAACGCGGTCCATGCGATCGGGCGTTGTAACATCGGTTAGGAAGGAATCATAGAATAAACAGCTGCCGGAGAAGCCTATGCGGGATATGATATAGCCTATAAGCATAAGCTGCCAGTTTTCAAAAACGGCCATAACCGCCGTGAAAACAAGGCCGAGTACAAGAAATGCCGAAAACAGCTTTTTCTTCATGCCGGAAAAATCGCCTATGGCGCCGAGTATGGGCGCGAGCACGGCAACCACCAGCGCCGCCGCGCTTACGGCAAAACCGTAAAGCTTGTTGCCGGTTTCGTCCGCCTGCATGGCGAAATAGATGGGGAAGATAGCGGCCATTATGTTCGTTGCGTAAACGGAGTTCGCCCAGTCGTACATTATCCACGACTTTTCGGCTTTGGTGAAGCGCTTATTGCTGCGCTCTGCCATAGATTGCATAAATACCCTCCTAGTGCATGAAGAAATGATTACACACTTAATTATAATCCAAACGCCCCTCATAGTACAGATAATTTATTGACCCGCGCGAAGGCTGAATGCCTTTGTGAGAACATACGCAATCCTAACAAGAAATTAACAAAAAAGGCGGGATATAACGTACATTTGGCTTGACATTGTTGTACCTTAGATTTATGATTAGTTAGGTGCGGATTGGTGAAGATATGCCTTATCCGCACGACCAAAAAAGCATAATTTATATTTGGAGGTACTACAATGAACGCGTACATTCAGGAAGTCCTGGAGAAGGTTCAAAAGCGCGACAAGAACGAGCCTGAGTTTCTTCAGACCGTAGAAGAGGTCCTCAAGTCCCTTGAGACCGTTATCGATCAGCATCCGGAATATCAGAAGGCCGGTCTGCTTGAGCGCCTTGTCGAGCCCGAGCGTGTAATAGAGTTCCGCGTACCCTGGGTGGATGATGCCGGTAAGGTGAACATCAACCGTGGCTTCCGCGTGCAGTTCAACAGCGCCATCGGCCCCTACAAGGGAGGCCTGCGCTTTGCTTCTCACGTAACCCTGTCCGTTATGAAATTCCTTGGTTTCGAGCAGACCTTTAAGAACAGCCTGACCAGCCTGCCCATGGGCGGCGGCAAGGGCGGCAGCGACTTTGATCCCAACGGCAAGAGCGATGCCGAGATCATGCGTTTCTGCCAGAGCTTCATGACTGAGCTCCAGCGCCACATCGGTCCCAACGTGGACGTTCCCGCCGGTGATATCGGCGTAGGCGGCCGCGAGATCGGCTATCTGTTCGGCCAGTATAAGCGCATCCGCGGTGCTTATGAGAACGGCGTGCTTACCGGCAAGGCTCCTTCCTTCGGCGGCAGCCCCTTCCGTCCCGAAGCTACCGGTTACGGTGCGGTTTATTATCTCTGCGAAGTTCTCAAGCATGAGAACGACAAGATCGAGGGCAAGACCATTGCTATCTCCGGCTTCGGCAACGTTGCTTGGGGCGTTTGCAAGAAGGCTGCTCAGCTGGGCGCTAAGGTTGTTACCCTGGCCGGCCCCGATGGTTACATCTACGATCCCGATGGCATAGCCACCGAAGAGAAGATCAGCTACATGCTCGAGATGCGCAACAGCGGCCGCAACAAGGTTCAGGACTATGCCGACAAGTTTGGCGTACAGTTCTTCCCCGGCCAGAAGCCCTGGGGCCAGAAGGTTGATGTTTGCATGCCTTGCGCCTACCAGAACGAGATCGGCATGAAGGAAGCCGAGCAGATGGTCGCCAACGGCCTGAAGTACTACATCGAAGTTGCCAACATGCCCACCACCAACGAAGCTCTGTACTTCCTGATGGACAAGGGTCTGGTTGTTGCTCCTTCCAAGGCTGTTAACGCCGGCGGCGTTGCTGTTTCCGGTCTCGAGATGAGCCAGAACTCCGAGCGCCTGACCTGGAAGCCCGAAGAGGTTGATGAGAAGCTGCATCACATCATGATCAACATCCATGCTGCCTCCGTACAGGCTGCTGAGGAAGCCGGTCTTGGTTACAACCTGGTAGCCGGTGCCAACATCGCCGGTTTCAAGAAGGTTGCCGACGCCATGATGGCTCAGGGTATCGTCTGATAACCCCCAAATATAACCCAATAAAAAAACAGGGAGCTGCCCTTCGGGGCGGCTCTCTTTTC
>CAZRHS010000017.1:19377-30121 GCA_964600045.1 uncultured Clostridium sp. | reverse complement strand
TATCGTCCGGCTCGTTGACCTCTGCCGCGTAGTAGTTGAGGTACATATTCAGCTGCCCGACAGCTTCCGGAAGAAGTTTTATCGTCTTCAGCTCAATCAGCACATAGGCGCGGAGCGGCTTATTATAAAACACCATATCCACATAGTAATGGATGTTATTGAGCGTAACCCGCTGCTGCGTTCCAACGAACATAAAGCCGCGACCAAGCTCCAACAGAAACTTCTCGATCTGCTGGACAAGCGCTCTCTCTAAGTCACTCTCCATAACAGGCTTGTTTTCGGGAATACCGAGAAATTCAAAAACATACGGATCTTTGATAATGTCGTTAGGCGAGGTCAGCTCAATGCCTTTCTGTGCAAGAGCAAGAACGGTTTCCTTGTTCGTTTTTCCTTCGGACAGCAATAATCTTTCATAAAGCGAAGTGGCAATCTGCCGCTTCAGCTCTCGAACCGACCAGCCGGAATTGATAGATTCTTTCTCGTAAAAGCTGCGCTTATCCGGATCGGAAATGGAGAGAAGCTCACAATAATGCGTCCATGTCAATTTTCCAGTCACCGACTGGAATTTCTTATATGTCTGGTAAAACAGCCGCATGTTGTAGAGATTAGCACGGGAAAAGCCCTTACCGAGCTCCTTAGTGAGCTCCTTCGACAGCAACTGCAGCGTCTGCTTCCCATAGTCTGCCCGTTCCGGCAGGGTTTGCTCATATTCGCATATAATGCGCCCGATATTCCAGTAGGTGCTCAGCAATTCGGTGTTCACCTGCCGCGCAACGTTATTGCGCGCGGCATCTATCACCGACCTGATTTCACTTACAACCGAAGAAACATCCGGGTTAATTTTTAAGCTGTTTTCGCCCATTATTATGCTCCAGCCTTATTGGACTTGCTCCTCTGTGTACACAAAAACGTTATCAGATATTTGTTTTAGCCTCTTTTGTTACGTTAATCCATTCGCTGCCGGGGGTGAAGGCGGCAAGCTCATCGCAGGTAAGCTCGATTGCGCTGTTTGCGCTGCCGCAGGCCGGGAACACGGTTGAAAACCGCTTCAGCGACTCATCAAGATATACCTTCACGCCATCGGGCAGCGCGAACGGGCAAACACCGCCAACGGCGTGCCCCGTCATGCTGAGCGCCTCATCAGCCGTAAGCATTCGCGCCTTGTAGCCGAACTTTGCCTTAAAGCGGGCATTGTCAACCTTTACGTCGCCCGCGGTTACTATTATCATGCAGCCGTCGGGAGTATGGAACGAAAGGCTTTTCGCTATGCGCGCGCCCTCAACGCCAAGCGCCTGCGCCGCAAGCTCAACTGTTGCGCTTGAATGATCAAGCTCCATCACCCTGCCCGCGGCGTTGAAGCGGGCAAGGTATTCCTTAACTTTTGCTATTGAAGACATACTATGCCTCAATCAACATCGTAGAATATCTGCTTGGGCTTTTCGTCCAGCTGGAAGGGGTTGCGAAGAACGCTCTTAAGCTGCTTGAACGCGGTTGAATAATAGAAGCCGTCGCATATACGCTCGTCGGTAACGGCAGTGTAGCTTATAAAGCGCTTTTCAATCATCTGACCGTCCGGCTGAACTTCAACCTTCCTCTGCTTGGGGCCGAAGGACATGAAAACGGGCACGTTGCCAAAGTCGTAAAGATGATGGAATATGGGCGGTATACCCAATGAACCCATGCTTGTTATAAACATGCTGCCGTGGAAGGGGCTAAGGTCCGTAAGGGACTTGGGAAGAAGGCCGAAATAGTCAAGCATCTTTAAGAACCACACGGAGAACTTAAGGAACAGGCCCGGAATATGGCTGAGTATGCGGGCGGTATCGTCAAAGCTTGAATCCTGATTGCTGCGGGCAAACTCAATTTCCTTCTGGAAAAGGTTGTATATATCTGTCGCGGTAGCGTCCCGCTCGGGGCGAATCTTTATAATGGTTTCCGTTGAGGTGCTCTTCATTTCAAGCTTAACGGCAAGGTTAACCTCTATATTATTGCGCGCGTACACCTTCTGGCCGGATATAAAGCGGTTTACGGCGGGCCTTTGCGAAAGTCCGCGAACGTACGCCGCGACAAGAACGTGCATTATGCCGAAGCCCGCAAGCCCTTCGTCCTTGCGCTTGTGGCGGATATAGCGCTCAATCTCGTCTATATCCACGGTATCCACAAAAAAGTTTGAGGCTCCGTTTCTGTTAACCATTATGTAGCTTGATACTCTTGACAGCGGATCAAGCGACCTTAAAAGCCGCCCGTCCTTCCTGTCGCCAAAGCGGCGTTTACGTGTTTCTTCCATGGAGTGACTTCCTTATAAATATAATAATTGCGGGCAATTAAGCCTAAAAAGAATTATAAGTTGCAAGCAATGCCCTGTCAACGAAATACGGGCAAAAGTTTATATTCCCTTGCACCGTGGGGCATTTCATGGGATAATATTATACTGAGTAAAAATAGGGAGGAAAGGCTTATGAGGCTTTTTATAGCAATAGATCTGCCCCGCTCATTCAAGGCGGAGCTTACAAGAATACAAAAGGAGCTTAAGCAGCTAAGCTGCGGCGGCAAGTTTGTTACAAGCAACAATTTTCACATTACCCTGCACTTTATAGGCGAAAGCAAGGACCTTCAGGGGGCTGTTGAGGCCATGCACGAGGCCGGGCGCGGAATAAGGCCCTTTACGCTTCATCTGGGCAAATACGGCTGCTTTGACAAGGGCGGCAGGAAAACATCTTATGTTGAGGTAAAGGGTCAGCTTGATGAGCTGAACGCCCTTTATGAATCGCTTCAGAGCGCGCTTTATGACAACGGCTTTTCGCGCGAAAGGAAGGGCTTTGTGCCGCACATAACGCTTGGGCGAAACGTTGAGCATGACGACGTGGCAACAATGGAGCTTAAGGCGCTTTCACCCAATGCCAGCATGACCGTTATGGGCTTTACGCTTTTTGAAAGCCGCAGAGAGGACGGCAAGGTTGTTTACCTGCCGCTGCATACCGAAAAATTTTAAGCTTTAGCGGAAAGGAGCCTTGCCCATGGGGAGGGTAAGCATACTTACGGGCCGTGCCGGCAGCGGTAAAAGCCGGTATTTAAGGCAAATGGCCGCCCGGCTTATGAGCGCGGGCGAAAGGGTGCTGTACATAGTGCCCGAACAGTTCACGTTTGAAACCGAAAGGGACCTTTCAAAAACCGTGGGCAGCGGACTTTGGGACGCGGACGTGTATTCATTCACGTCGCTCGCGCGAAAGGTTTTGGGTTCCTTCGGCGAAAGGCGCACGCTTATGAGCGAACAGGGGCGCCTTATGGTAATACGCAAATGCGCGGACGAGCTTGCGCCAAAGCTTCTTTCTTTTGCCGGGGTATATCACCGCGGCGGCTTTACGGGCAAGTGCGCCCGCTTTTTTATAGAGGCGAAACGCGCGGGCATTGAACCGGACTCTCTTATGCGGGCGGCCGAGGAGCAGGGCACGGATACCCCGCTTGGCGCAAAGCTTCACGACCTTGCGCTTCTTTACGGGGCGAGCGAGGAATTTATGGCGCGCGGCTCACTTGATTCAGAAGAATCATTGCGGCTTCTTGCAGAGCTCTTGCCAAAAAGCGAGCTTTCAACGCGCCACGTTATAATAGACGGATTCGACATGATATCAAAGCGGCTTTACGGCGTTATAGCCGCGCTGATGGACACTTCTCCCGATATATGCATTGCCTTGCGGCTTGATTTGTCACCCGAGTGCAGGGACAAAACCGTTTTTTCGGCGGATGCGCGAATACTTAAAAATATACTCACTTTGTGCGACGAGCGGGGGATAGAGCCTAAGTTTATAACGGCCGAAAATGAAACAGGCAGGCATAATTCAAAAGCGCTTTCGTTCCTTGAACGCGAGGGCTTTGCGTTCCCGTATAAAAAGGCGGACTTTTTGGCGAACGGGGACATAGAGCTTTTTGCCGCAAGCGACATTAAGGCGGAAGTAAACGCCGCGGCGGACAAGGCGCAGCGCCTTATAAACGAAGGACTAAGATACAGAGACATAGCCATAATAGCATCGGACACAAATAAATACCTGGAGCCCATGACCCGCGCGCTGAGGGAGCGGCACATACCGTTTTTTACGGACGCGAAAAGAAAGCTTGCGGGATACGCGGCAAGCGAGGCAACGCTGCTTGCGCTGCGCGCGGTTATAAGCGGCTACTCCAAGGAGAATATGATTTCCCTTGCCAAAACCGGCCTTTGCGGGCTGAGCGACGAGCAGGCGGAAATATTTGAAAACTATATTCTTATGCGCGGCCTTAGGGGCAGCGCCTTTGAGGAACCCTTTAAGGAGGGCGCGCCGGAGGAGGCGGAGAACGCGCGGGGAATAATAATGGAGCCGCTTAAAAAGCTGAGCGACGCGCTGAAGGATGCGCCAAGCGCGGCGGGCAAGGTGCGCGCGCTTTATGAATACACGCTTGATATAGGCTTAAGGGAGCAGCTTGATAAGGAAGCGGAACGACTGTACAGCGAGGGCAGGCTTGAACGCGCGAGCGAAACGGCGCAGGTTTATAACCTGCTTTTGAAGGTTATGGATCAGGTTTACGCCATTTTGGGGGATGCCAAAATATCGCTTAGAAGGTTCGCTTCGGTTTATAAAGAGGGCATAGATTCATACGAGGTTGGCGTTATACCCTCCGCGGCGGATCAGCTGCTGCTGGGCAGCCTTGGCCGCAGCAAGGCCAGGAGCCTTCGCGCGCTTATAATACTGGGCGCGTCAAACGGCAGCTTCCCTGCGGTTTACGGCGACGACGGCATGATAGACGATGAGGAGCGCGGCATACTTTCAGGCATGGGCTTAGGGGAACTGCCGGACTCCAACCAGCTTAACGACAAGGAATTCGGCGATGCTTACGGCGCCGTAACAAAGCCCACGGACAAGCTTTGGCTTTCATACACCATGGGCAGGGGCAGCGACACGGCCACCCCGTGCGAGCTTATGGACCGCATAGCGGACATGTTTGAGGACGTTTCGATTAAAACGGACGTTAACGCGCACGGCGTGAGCGGGGCGCAGAGCGCATACACGGCGCTTATAAACGAACTGCGCACGGGCATTGAGAATAATAATATAGATGACGAGGCGGCGGAGCTTTACGCAAGGCTAAGCGCGAACGATGAATACAGGCAAAGGCTTGATTCGCTTGAATCGGCGCTTTTCCCGAAAACGTTTGATGAACCGCTTGGGCGCGAGGCGGCAAAAAAGCTTTACGGCAACCCTGTTTCGGGGGCGATAACATCAATAGAAAAATTCAATTCATGCCCGTTTAAGCATTTTGCGTACGCGGGGCTAAGACTTATGCCGAGAAAGGAATTCCGCGAGCGCAGGAGCGACGAGGGAACGTTTTGCCACGATGCCATTTCCCGCCTTACAAGCGCGCTTATAGAATCCGGCCGGCAGGACGGCAGAATAGACGACACTGAGCTTGATAAGCTTATGGATACCATTTTGGCGCGGCTTGTAGCGGAGCATAATAACGGCGTGCTTATGGATACGGCGCGCGGCAGGGCCGAGGCGGCAAGGCTTATACGCAGGGTAAAGGCAACGGCTTATGCCGTGATTGAGCAGCTTAGACGGGGCAAATTCAAAATAGCCGGCACGGAAACGGAATTCGGCATAGGCAAAAAATACCCGGAGCTTATACTGGAACTGCCGGGCGGCGGAAAATACATACTGAGCGGCAGAATAGACAGGATAGACAAGCTTAATGCCGACACCGGCGAAAAGTACGTTCGCGTAATAGATTATAAAACAAAGGCGGGCGCGAGCTTTGACTGCGCGGATTTGGAAAACGGATTAAAGCTGCAGCTTCCGCTTTACATTGCGGCTATAGAGGCGGCGGGTGCTGCGGAGCACGCGGCGGGAATGTATTATCTGCCGGTACACGAGGGCGTAATAGCCCCCAAAGCGAACGAGAGCCGGGAAAGCTTTAACACAAGAATACTTAAGGAATTCAGGCTCAGAGGCGTTTGCCTTGACAACGCGGAGCTTATAAAGCTGGGCGGCGGGGACGACGTGCAGCCAACCGCGCAGAGCGGCTGGAGGCTGAGCGAGAGCATGCTGAAGGGCACCGTTGAGCGCGCGGTTGAAAGAGCCACGGACAGCGCGAAAAGAATTGCCGACGGCCACGCGGAGGCTTTTCCCCTTATTAAAAAGGACGGCAGGGACGAATGCGAATACTGCGACTACGCAAGCGTTTGCGGCTTTGACCCGGCACTGCCCTGCTGCAAATACAGAGCGGCGCGAAACATAGACAGAAAAAGATTCCTGGAGGAAATAAGCCATGCCAAACTGGACTCCTGAGCAGCAGCGGGCAATAGATGCCGATGGCAGCCTGCTTGTAAGCGCGGGCGCGGGCAGCGGCAAAACGGCCGTGCTTACGGCGCGCATAGTTCGCCTGATACGCGGCGGGGAAAGCATAAACTCAATCCTTTGCGCAACGTTTACAAACGCCGCGGCGGCGGAGATGAAAAAGCGAATAGAAAAAGCGCTGTCTAAGGCCGCGGGCGAAGCGCAGGGCGCGGAGGCGGAAAAGCTTTATCGCGCGGCAAGGGGCGTAAGCGCCGCCAGCATATCCACGCTCCATTCATTCTGCACGCAGGTATTGAGAAGGCATTTCAACCTGGTAGGGCTTGACCCGGCGTTCAGGGTGGCGGACGACGGAGAGACGGCTATACTCCGCCAAACGGCTTATGACGAGCTTGTTGAGGAATGCTATGCCGAGGGCAGGCCGGAATTTGAAATTCTTATGCAGGGACTTGGCGGGGACGACAAGGCGCAGGAAGCCATCTATTCGGTTTACGATTTTGCCATGTCCCAGGCCGATCCCAACGCGTGGCTTGACGAGGCGATAAAGCAATATGACATTTCAAACGAAGAGGAACTTCTGACTTCAAGCGCGGCGGACGCGCTTAAAAAGAAGAGCGTTATAGCCATAGCCGCTCTTTGCGATGCGCTTGAGCAGGCGTGCGGTGCGCTTAGAGATATAGGCGGCAATATTCCTGCGGAATATATAGAAACAAACGAGCTTTCATTGGCGCGCACGCTTCTTGATTACGATTCGGCGAGCGAATTCGCCCGGGCCATAGCGCCATTCTCATTCGGTAAGGGCAAAATAAAATGGGACGGCATTGAGGGCGACGAGCGCGACAGAGCGGACAACGCCAGAGGAAAGCTGAAAAAGGAAATAAAGGCGCAGAAGGAATTCTGGGCCGATACGGAGGGCATGCTTGAAACAATAAGGCTGCACAGGCCCATAATGCGGGAGCTTTGCGGCTTTATAAAGGGGCTTGAAAAGCGCTATGCCGAAAAGAAAAGCGATGCAGGCTGCATAGACTACAGCGACATGGAGCACAAGTGCCTTGAGGTGCTTAGCATACCCGAGGCGAGGGACGAGTACCGCCGCCGCTTTAAGCACGTTTTTATGGACGAATATCAGGACTGCAACCCCGTGCAGGAGAGCATACTGCAAAGCGTGGCCGAAGGCGGGAGCACGTTTCTGGTTGGCGACGTTAAGCAGTCCATATACCGCTTTCGCCTTGCGGAGCCGGGCATTTTCATGCAGCGCTATGCCGATTACGCTCTCGGCAACGGCGGCGAGCTTATAAGGCTGAACAGCAATTTCAGGAGCGCGGAGGGCGTTATAAACTCCGTAAACAGCCTTTTTGAAAGCATTATGCATAAGGAAACGGCGGACCTTGAGTACGACGAGGATGCCAAGCTTAAATTTGCCCGCGGCAACGGCGCGGGGGATGACATACGCGCGGAATTCACGCTGCTTGATATGATGGAGCGTGAGGACGACGACATAACGGAGGATGAATACGAAATAGATATAGATACCGCTTCGGCGGAGGCCGCGTTCGCCGCAAGGCGAATACACGAGCTTATGGATACGGAGCGGATCGTTGACACGTCAAGCGGCGAGGAAAGGCCGCTTAGATACAGCGACTTTGCCGTGCTTTTAAGAAGCTACAAGAGGAGCGCGGAAACATGGATGCGAACCCTTGCGGCAAACGGCGTTCCGGCTTACGCTCAGCTTTCCGGCGGATATTTTGACGCTGTGGAAGTGCGCGTATTCATGGATTTACTTAGAATTATAGATAACCGCAGGCAGGATATACCGCTTTGCGCCGTACTCATGTCCCCCATAGGCGGGTTTAATGAGGCGGATCTTGTTTCGCTTAAAACTGAATTTACCGCGCCAAAGGATTATTCGGGCGAATGGGCATGGATAGACCGGGTGAAGGCCGCGTCAATCGCGGGCGGCGAGCTTGGCGAAAAGGCGGAAAGGTTTATAAAAAATCTTGAAAAATACAGGCGCGAAGCAAAGCTTATGAGCGCGGAGTCGCTTATAGGCACGCTGCTTGACCAAACCGGATACGGCGAATACTGCGCGGCAATGCCGGGCGGCAGGCAAAGGCAGGCCAACCTTGAAGCGCTCTGCGAGCGGGCGAGGGGCTGCGCCGGGGCGGGAGTAACAAGCCTAAACGGATTTTTGAACTACATGGAAAAGGTATCAAAAGCCGATGTTTACGGCGCGCCGCAAACGGGCGGGGCAAACGTTGTAAGCATAATGAGCGTGCACGCCAGCAAGGGCCTTGAATTCCCCTATGTTATAATAGGCTCTCTTAATTCCCGATTTGTAAGGGAGGGCATGGAGGACCTTGTTTGCGAAAGGGAGCTTGGCATAGGCGCGCGGCTTATAGTTGGCGATACAAAGCAAAAATCCTTTGTGCATGAGGCCATTAGGGCGTCAAGCGAAGCAAAGGCAAAGGCGGAGGAGATGCGCGTGCTTTATGTTGCCATGACCCGCGCGAGGGAGCGGCTTATAATGCTCTGCGCCGCCAAGGACGGATATAAGCTTGCAAAGGACGCGCTTGCGCCGGCGACACAGTGCGGCATAATAACGCAGGACAGTTTTTCAAAATGGATACTGGGCCACATACTGCGCACTGAAAGCGGCAAACAGATAAGGGAAAAATACGGCCTTAGCGCAAAAGCCGCGGGGAACGCCTATATAACAGCGCAGGTAAAACCCGCGCCGCAGGCAATGCCCGGCGCTGACAGAATGAGCGAGGATGAATACGCGAAATTCGTGAAAAAAGCGCTTGAACGCGCGCCTAAAGAGCAGGACGAAACGCTTTTCGGCCGGCCGTACGAACACATGACGGATATTGAGCTGCCCACAAAGCTTTCCGTAACAATGCTGAGCGGCGGCAGCAGAACGGAGCTTGACGAGGCGCCCGAGTTTATGAGCGAGGGTCACGCCGCGGCAAGCGGCATAGGCACAGCCGTGCACGATATAATGCGGCGCATTGAGCTTGATAAGCCCATAAACCGCCAAAGCGTGGCGGAGCTTAGAAACAGCCTTGTGGACGCGGGGCTTATGGACGCGGCATCCGGCCGCGCCGTGCCGGTTTACGCCATAGCCGGATTTTTTGAAAACGAGCTTGGGAAAAGGCTTATAAAATCGCCCAATGTAAGGCGGGAAACGCCCTTTAACCTTCGCATAGGCGCGCGGGAGCTTCTTGGCGCGGATACGGACGAAACAATCCTTTTGCAGGGCGTTATAGACTGCTGCTTTGAGGAAAACGGCGAATGGGTGCTTATTGATTACAAAACGGACAGGGTGGAGGACGGCGTAAGCGTGCGAGACACCGCGGCGAAGCACTTTACGCAGCTGCGCCTTTATAAAACCGCGCTTGAAAGGCTTACTGGCAAAAAGGTAGCGCAAAGCTATATTTATATGTTCAGGGCTAACGAGGCCGTGGAATACACCGGGGATGAACAAAATGCAGAGTAGCTTAAGCGTAAGGAGCATTTTAAGAAAAACGGCGGACGAGCTGAAGGAGGCCGCGCGCGAGGAGGCCGAAACCGAGGCGCGGGAGCTTGTTATGCACGCGCTTAAAACGGAAAACCGCGCGGAGCTTGGCCTATATATGGATAAAGAAATGAGCCAAAGCGAGCTTGAAGAGCTAAACGGGCTTGTTGCGCGGCGCAAAAAAGGCGAGCCGCTTCAATATATTATAGGCTTTTGGGAATTTATGGGGCTTAGGTTCAAAACGGACGCGAGAGCCCTTATCCCCAGGCAGGACACGGAAACGCTTTGCGAGGAGGCAATAAAGCTTATAAAAAGCAGGGGATACAAAACCTGCCTTGATATGTGCACAGGTTCCGGCTGCATAGGAATAAGCCTTGCAAAAATAGCTGGCGTTGAGGCAACGCTTGCGGACATAAGCGAGGCGGCGCTTGAGCTTAGCCGCGAAAACGCAAAGGCTAACGGAGTAAGCATAAAAACAATAAAAACGGATATGTTCACGGGCATTGTCGATAAGTACGACATTATAGTTTGCAACCCGCCATACTTAACGGACGACGATATGAACTCCCTTCAAAAAGAGCTTGAGTTTGAGCCTGAAAACGCGCTTTACGGCGGGCCGGACGGCCTTGATTTTTACAGGCGAATTGCAAATGATTATAAAGCCGCGCTGAACGAGGGGGGCGCACTATTGCTTGAAGTGGGCATTTATCAGGCGAATGACGTTGCGAAAATGCTTGGCGGGGCAAGAATAATAAAGGATATACTCGGCATAGAGCGAACGGTGATAAAGGAATGAGGAAATTCGCCTTTATGCTGCTTGCCGCCGTGCTTATGGCGCTTATGCTTGCCGCCTGCGCGGAAGCGGGGGAAACGAACTATGTGCTTGTGCCAACGCAAACGGAAGAAATAC
>CAZRHS010000017.1:11774-19277 GCA_964600045.1 uncultured Clostridium sp. | reverse complement strand
ACGCCTGAGCCGACGCCGGAGGCTTATACGGCAACGCTCGGCTTTGTAGGGGACATACTTATGATGACGCGGCAGATTTCGGACGCCAAAACGGAAACGGGTTACGATTTCAGCCAAAGCTTTTTGCCGATGAAAGATGTGTTTGAGTCGGTAGACGTTATGTGCGCCGATTTTGAGGGCACGCTTGCGGGGGAGGACGCGGGCTATACCCAGCCGAGGGAAACCGAGGCGCCCACTACGGAGCTGAACCCGAACCCCACAAGGCCGCCCATGCAGAGCTTTAACGCGCCCGACGAGCTTGCCGCAAACCTTTTTGACGCGGGGATAGACCTTGTCACAACCGCGAACAATCACGCCATGGACAGGGACGACGAGGGCCTTTTCAGAACAATACGCACGCTGCGCGCGGCGGGTATAAAAACCGTTGGCACGGCAACGGATGAGGAGGATTACAATACCCCCTGCGTATTCGAGGTGAACGGCATAAAAATAGGCGTGGTTGGCGCAACGCAGGTTATAAACAGCACGGCGCCGAGCGTGAACAGCGAAAACCGCTCGTTTGCCGTTACAATGCTTACTGAGGAAATGGTAAAGCCCCAAATAACGGCTTGCGAAGACGCGGGGGCGGAGTTTATAATCATAATGGTTCATTGGGGCTATGAGTACCAGAATACGCAGGATTCGTCCCAGATAAAATTTGCCGATAAGCTTATTGAGTGGGGAGCGGATGCCATAATAGGCTGCCATTCGCACTGCGTTCAGCCCATGGAATGGCGCGATGGGGAAAGGGACGGCAAAACGATAAGGGTTCCGGTTGTTTATTCTTTAGGGAACTTTATATCCAATATGTCCAAAGAATATACGGACATAGGAGCGTTTGCGAGAATTACGATTACAAAGGACGCAAGCGGCGTAAAATGCACGGAGCTTGCCTGCCTGCCGCTTTATTGCAGCAGAGGATTAACCGCGGACGGAACGCACGAGGCGCACAGAACCCTGCCCTGCTTTGATGAAAACGGCTTAACCGCGCCGGAAACGGAAGCTGACGAGAGCACCGTTCGCGGCATGAGCCGAGCCTATGAGCACGTTAAATCGGTTTGCGTGGGCGAAAGGGACGATATACACTTGATCGAACGGAGTGAGATTTATGCTGGAGAAGCTTAAAGGTATAAAGCAAAGATACGAGCAGCTTACGGCGCTGCTGAGCGACCCCGCCGTTATAGGCGACCAGAACCGATACAGGGAGCTGAGCAAGGAGCAGGCCTCCATAGCGGACATAGTGAGCGCGTATGACGAATATATAGCCGCAGACGGTGAAATAACCGAATGCAAAGCCATGCTTGAGGAAGCCGACGACGCGGCCATGCGCGAAATGATACACGAGGAGCTTAATGAGCTTAGCGCAAAGGAGCAGGAGCTTACCGAAAAGCTTAAGGTTATGCTGCTGCCAAAGGATCCCAACGACGAAAAGGATGTTATAATAGAGGTCCGCGCGGGCACGGGCGGCGAGGAGGCGGCGCTTTTCGGGGCGGATTTATTAAGAATGTATATGCGCTACGCCGAGCGCCACGGCTATAAGGCCGAGCTTATGAACGAGAACTACACCGAAAAGGGCGGCGTTAAGGAGGTTGTGCTTTCCCTTCAGGGCAAGGGCGCGTACAGCCGCATGAAATACGAAAGCGGCGTGCACAGGGTGCAAAGAGTTCCGGAAACGGAATCGCAGGGCCGCATACACACAAGCGCGGCAACGGTTGCGGTTCTGCCGGAGGCGGAGGACGTGGAGGTTGAAATAAACCCGAACGACCTTCAGATAGACACATACCGAAGCGGCGGCGCGGGCGGGCAGCACGTTAACAAAACCGAAAGCGCCATAAGAATAACCCATATTCCCACCGGCCTTGTTGTGCAGTGCCAGGACGAGCGGAGCCAATACAAAAACAAGGATAAGGCGATGCGCGTTCTTAAAAGCAGGCTGCTTGAACTTTACAGGGGCAGGGCGGCCGAGGCGGAGGCGGACGAGCGCAAAAGCCAGGTTGGCACGGGAGACAGGAGCGAACGCATCCGCACGTATAATTTTCCGCAGAGCAGGGTTACGGATCACCGCATAGGGCTTACGCTTTATAAGCTTGAATCGTTCCTTGACGGCGATATGGACGAAATAATAGACGCGCTCATTTTGGCGGAGCGCACAAGGCAGCTTTCCTCCAGCGAGGAATAAGCCTTTTTACAATCGGGAGGCAGCAAATGAAAACACAGTACGCAAACGCCGTAACGCAATACGAAAACGGCACGGCACTGGGCGGCAGAATAATAAGGGACGGGGGACTTGTTGTGTTCCCCACGGAAACGGTATACGGCCTTGGCGCGAACGGCTTGAACAGCGAGGCCGTGCTTAAAATATTCGCGGCAAAGGGAAGGCCGGCGGACAACCCGCTTATAATGCACATTGCTAAAAAAAGCGAGCTTAAGCCGCTGTGGAGCCACGTGCCGGACACCGCGCGCGTGCTTGCGGACACGTTCTGGCCCGGCCCGCTTACAATGGTATTCAACCGCAGCTCAATCGTGCCCGACGAGGTTACGGCGGGGCTTGAAACCGTTGCCGTGCGCATGCCGCTGAATAAAACTGCGCGCGCGCTTATAAGCGCCGCGGGTGTGCCCATAGCCGCGCCTTCAGCCAACCTTTCCGGCAAGCCCAGCCCCACAACCGCAGAGCACGTTCGCCAGGATATGGACGGAAGAGTTGATTTGATAATAGACGGAGGCCCTTGCAAATACGGCCTTGAGTCAACTGTATTAAGCCTTATAAACAA
Source organism: uncultured Clostridium sp. (assembly GCA_964600045.1). Classification (GTDB taxonomy): domain Bacteria; phylum Bacillota; class Clostridia; order Christensenellales; family CAG-138; genus Phil1. The sequence goes on along the minus strand of CAZRHS010000017.1, from coordinate 16,467 downwards.
GCCCACCATACTGCGCCCGGGCGCGGTTACAAAGGAAATGCTTGAGGCCGTTATAGGCCCCGTTGAGGTTGCGCACGCGGTGCTTGCGCCGCTTGGAGCGGGAGAGACCGCCGCAAGCCCCGGCATGAAATACCGCCACTACGCGCCGGATGCGGAGGTTGTTGTCGCGGAAGGCAAGGAAAGGGAGATAACGGACAAAATATGCCGCGAATACGATGCGCGCGAGGCTAAGGGCGAGAGGTGCATTATTTTTTCGACAAAGCAGACCCAGCCCTTTTACAGGGGGCGCAACTGTGCTATAATAGGCGACAGAACCGAGCCCGCAACGCTGTGCGCGTCGCTGTTTTACAGCCTTAGGGAATACGGAGACAAGGTGGACGTTATATTCGCCGAGGCTTTGCCGAGCGACGATATGGGCCTTGCCTATATGAACAGGCTTCTCAGGGCCGCGGGGTTCAACATAATCTGAAAACACCGGCTTTGCCGGGTTATAACTTTTTTGTGTAAATACGGAAGGAATTTTTTTGCATGGATCGAAAAATTGGCATAGGCTGCGACCACGGCGGATTTGCTCTTAAATCAGAGCTGATCCCGTTTATTGACTCCCTTGGCTACGAAACGATAGATGTCGGCTGCTACGATACAAACAGCGTTGACTATCCGGACGTAGCTTTTTCTTTGGCCGAAAAGGTGGGCAGCGGCGAAATTTCCCGGGGAATAATAGTATGCGGAACCGGCATAGGTGTAAGCATTTGCGCCAACAAGGTGCGCGGCGTGCGCTGCGCGCTCTGCACGGACGAAACCATGGCGCGCCTTACCAGGGAGCATAACGACAGCAACATGCTGGCCCTGGGCGGCAGAATAGTGGGCACGGAGCTTGCCAAGGGCATTGTGAAAACCTGGCTTGAAACCGAGTTCTCAAACGGGCAGAGGCACATTAACCGCATTGCCAAAATAAGTGAATACGAAAACAAATAAAATGTATATACGCTAAAACCGAAAGGAGATTAAAAATGAGCACCGTACACGTTATAGACCATCCCCTTGTGCAGCACAAGCTGACCTTCCTCAGGGACAAAAACACCGGATCAAAGGAATTCCGCGCGCTGGTAGAGGAGCTTGCAATGCTGCTTACCTATGAAGCCACCCGCGACCTGCCCCTTGAAAAGGTTCAGACCGAAACCCCCGTCGCGACTGCTACCACAGAGGTGCTTGCCGGCAAGAAGCTGGCCATAGTTCCCGTTCTGCGCGCCGGCCTCGGCATGGTAGACGGCATGCTTAATCTTATCCCCGCCGCGAAGGTTGGCCACATCGGCCTTTATCGCGACCCCAAGACCCTGAAGCCCGTTGAGTATTATTGCAAGCTTCCCGCGGACGTGCAGGAGCGCGACATTATAATAGTAGACCCCATGCTGGCCACCGGCGGCAGCGCCGTTGGTGCAATAGACCTGATAAAGCGCACCGGCTGCAAGAGCATTAAGCTTGTTAACCTGATTGCCGCTCCCGAGGGAATAAAGGCCGTTCAGGAAGCGCATGACGACGTGGATATATACGTTGCGCATGTTGACGATTGCCTCAACGATCATGGCTACATAGTCCCCGGCCTTGGCGACGCGGGCGACAGGCTGTTCGGCACAAAATAAAAGAAAATCTCCACACTTATATATCAACGGGCAGCCTCACGGCCGCCCGTTGGTGCGTTTTGGGGGATATAAACAAAATTAGGCCCCGGAAAATCCCCGGGGCCTGAGATGTCGCATCAGCAGCGGCTTAGTTTTACGTTTTTGCCCATTTCCTTAAGGCTGTTTGTGAGGCGGTTTATTATTATGGCCTTTGCGTCCGCGCCTATGCCAAGATCGTCATTGGCGGTATTCTCGGCCTTGCCGAAGAAAAAGTTTATGTCCGTGGCCTCCTCAAAAAGGTATGAGCACAATAGCGACACGCCGTCGCTTCCGCTGTTTATGGTTATGCTCAGGCGATTGTCGGACACATACCGCTCCGCAAGGTCCGCAACCTGCTGAAGGGTTATAATGCCCTCCGTAACAAGGTCCATGCCCTCTATTTTCGCTATGGCGGGCACCTTGTCGGTTCCGCTGTCCGCTATGGGCACTATGGGCTTAGATAAATACCGGCTTATCATCTGCGCCGTTGAGCCGCCGCAGCATATATGGTAGCCGTCTTTGGCAAAGAAAAGCTTCAGCACGCGCGCGTCGTCCTTCGGGTCGGCCGGTGGGCCGATTAAAACGTTTACGGCCTTTCTCGGGCGAATCTTGAAAACAAGCACCGTCATGTCATCGTCGTTTGAATCCATGCACAGCACGTTGCCCGCCTCAACAAGCCTTGCCGCAAGGTTCTGCGGGGATATATCGGGCGTGTACCACCGCTCAAGAAAATCCGCAACCTCGCTTCTGCTCCAGCCGTTTGGGGAAAGCTTGCCTATGCCGGCATTCGTAATGCCGTCCGTCATAAGCACAAGGGTGTCGTTTTCCTTAAGCTCCACGGTGCTTTCAAGTATCTTCTTTTCCCCTATAAAATGAAGGTTTGTGGGGTAATCGTAGTTCTTGCCGTTTCTTAATAAAATGGCCGTGGGGTTATCGTATTGCACAAGGCGCACGGTGGAATCCGTAAAGCACGCCAATGTAAACGTTGAGTACGCAAGCTTTCTTTCGCGGCACATGGGCAGCGTGGTTGCAACGGTTTCTATGCATTCGTCAACTGGCAAATGGTTAAGCATCATTGTTGAAAGCATGTTTGCCGTTAGGGTTGAAAGTATGTTTGCCTTAACGCCGCTGCCGAGCCCGTCGCTTAGCACAACAACAAGCTGCTCACCGTTTTTCTTAATCGAATAAGAATCGCCGCAGAGCGTTTCATCGTGCTTGTTTATGCTGGCATGGCCGCTTTCTATGAACAAATCGACCATTTACTGCTCCTCGTTCTCCATCATAACAGCTTCCTTAAGCTTTGATATGGCAACCTTTGTTTCCGCCGCCGATTCGCCTAAGAGGGACGCTATTTCGTGCACTATTCTAAGCTGCTTTTCAACAATATCGTCCGCCATGCCGGCAACCTGCGTTTTGTGCTGCTTAACGGCGTTCTGCCGCTGCTTTTCGCGGGTGATATTCTTCATTATGCATATAACTATGCCGCTTGACGCATCAAAATACAGCGACTGCTTAAGATAAAGATTGTATTCGGCAAGGTAAGTGAACTTATCCTTTGCCGATTCTCCGCTTGAAATAAGGTCCACAAAATCAAATTCATCAAGCAGCGCGCTTACGCCGCCGCCCATAACGTCCGACGGCTGAACGGAAAACATATCGCACGCGGCCTTGTTTATCTGCACTATGTGAAGGTCCATATCAACGGCCAAAATGGCATCGGGCGTGATGCTCAATATTTTATCTGAAAAAGACTCCGCGCGCTTTTTCATATACGGCATGCACATGGATATTTCCGCCCTGCCCATAAGCACGGCTATGGCCTTGTCGCGGCAGGAAGCATAGCCGCACATGCCGCAATTAAGCTCATCCTCCGGCCCTTCCTTGCCCATTTTTTTGAAAACGGCGGCAATCTGCTTTTCGGTAGGCTCGGAATAATACGTGCGGCAGTCCTTAAAGCTTGTCTGCAAACTGCCCGCGGCTTCGGTTTCAAAATCCTCATCGCCCATGGCATCGCGCGAAACGTTAACGTAGCCCGCCGCGGCGGAATGATCCGCGTTTCTGAAAACGGGACCGCCTATGCAGGAGCCCTGGCAAAAGCTCATTTCTATAAAGCAGCCGTTAAGCTTGCCGGAAAGCGCATCGCGTACTGCCGCCATGCAGGCCTCCGGCCCATCTACGGCAACGTAGTTTATGCCGCTTTGGTGCGCCATTGTTTTTAATACGCCGCCCGATACCGGGAAAAAGCGCGAAAGCTTCGGCGCGGATTCTTCCTGGGGCATTACGGAAACGCCCGCTTCTTTCAGCCAATCGCCAAGCTCGTCAAACGTTATGGCATATTCAAGCTCGCTTGCGCTGTATGTGCATTCTTCCTTTTTTGATATGCAGGGGCCGACGAATACTATCATTGCGCCGGGATCTTCGCTGTGTATAAGCCGGGCGTGCGCCTGCATGGGGGTGAGCACCGGGGCAAGCATGTCTATCGCCTCGGGGCAGTGCTTTTGAATATAAAGATTAAGCGTTGTGCAGCAGGAGGATATTACGGGCCTTGTGATTCCGCCGGCGATAAGCTTTTCGTATTCGGTTTTTACAATGTGCGCGCCCTCGGCGGTTTCGCGCGCATCATAAAAGCCAAGCGCCTTAAGCGCGCTTTTAAGCGATTCAAAGCCGCAGCCGTTGAAATACGCGGCATAGGAGGGGGCAACGCTTGCTATAACCCGCTTGCCGGAGCGGATAAGCTCACGAACCTCGCGGGAAAAATCGGTGCCGTGCTTGGTATGCTGCGGGCAGACAACCGTGCAGTTTCCGCAAAGTACGCAGTCCCGCTCAACTATCATCGCGCGGTGATTTTTTACCTCTATTGCCTTAACCGGGCAAACGCCTATGCATTTGCAGCAATCCTTACAGTTTACGCTTTCGAATTGAAGTATACCCATGCTTTGTTACCTGCCTGATTTATATACGGACGCAGCACGGGGTTGCCATGCTGCGTCCTGAATTTTATTTGAGCTAATTACTCTTCGGTTTTGTTTTCG
>CAZRHS010000017.1:0-11674 GCA_964600045.1 uncultured Clostridium sp. | reverse complement strand
TTGTTTTCGTTAACTATCTTTTCCGCTTCCGCGCTGTTCGGATTAAGAATCTGCATAACCTTTATGGCATCGGCTATGGTGCTTTCCATTGCGGTTTTGCCGTATGCGTCAACCTGGGCAAGGTTCTTTGAGCTGTGGCTCAGGCACGCGGGGCCGCCTATGCAGCCGTTTACGCACGCCATGCCCTCTATAAAGTTTTCTTTAAGCAGACCCTTCTGCTTTTTGAACAGGGCAACCTTGCACTCGGCAATGCCGTTGCAGGATACGGCGTTAAGCTTAAACTGATCCTCGCTCACGCCCTGCTCCTTAAGCGCCTCGGTAACGGCTTCCGCAAGGCCGCCGCTGCGGGCGAATATGCGGCCGTAGAAGGACGCGTTGTCAAGCTCCGCCTTCTGAACGGTCATAACGTCTATGCCGCGGGCGGAGAACATGGCCTGCATTTCCTCAAACGTGATGGCGTAATCAATATATTTATGCGCGTCCGTATACTTGGCCTCGCCCTTCTTGGCTATGCAGGGCCCAATGAATATAACGTGGCAATTCTCGTCCGTTTCGTGCAGCCATTTGGCCATCTGCGCCATGGGGGAGAGATTGTGCGAAATATTGTCCTTAAGGTCCGGGAAATGGCGGTTTATGTAGTTCACAAACGCCGGGCAGCAGGAGGAGGTAAGGAAGCCCTTCTCAACAAGCTCCTGAGCCTCAAGCCAGGCTACCATGTCCGCGCCCCACGCGGCCTCTATAACGGCGTGGAAGCCCAGGGCCTTTATTCCGCCAACAACCTGCTCGGGTACGGCGTTGGGATACTGGCTTGCCATGCTGGGGGCGACAACGGCATAAACATGATAATTCTTGTTGCCGTTTGAATTGCGGATAAGGGATATAACCTTTGTTATGTCGGACTTATCGGTTATGGCTCCGAACGGGCACTGATATACGCACGCTCCGCAGGAGATGCACTTTTCCTTTTCTATAACGGCCTTCTCGGTGGTCTGGTCAATGTGTATCGCCTGAGGCTTGCAGGCGTTTACGCAGGGGCGGGTATGCTTAACAATGGCGGAATAGGGGCACGCCGCCATGCACTTGCCGCACTCAATGCACTTTTCCTTGTCTATAACCGCCTTGTGGTCAATTATGCTTATGGCATCCCTGGGGCAGCTGTCCTTGCAGCGGTGCGCCAGGCAGCCGCGGCAGGCGTTTGAAACCTGAATACCGTCTACGGGGCATTCGTCGCAGGCGATGGGGAGAACGCCCACTACCGTGCCGTCCTCTTCCCCGCCAAGGGCCATGGTTACGCGCTCGTTGATAATGGCGCGCTCTTTATATATGCAGCAGCGGAATTGCGGCTTGCCCTCCGGTATAATGCGCGGGGCAATGTCCATAATCTTCTGCGGAGTAAGCTCATCGTTGTAGGCAAGCTTCGCAACTTCCCTAAGCACGTTGTACTTCATCTTCTGAACGTGAGTATCGAATAACAGTGCCATTTTTTCACCTTCCCTCCGGCCATGGCAGGCCGAAATAATGCACGATAATTATAATGAATACTTATGCGTTTGTCAATTACAGACAGGAAATATTTGCATATACTTATGGAGAAAATGCAGCTTTTGTTGCAAAATTCGTGCCCGGGATGCTATTATATGGCTAACGGAGGGGATAAATTCATGGAAAAGCGCGATGAACTTTATTATATCCTTTGTGAGCACGCGAAAAAGTATCCGCTCATGCGGCCCACGGACGCCGTTAAGCTTATATATCAGGGCGAGTTCGGAAGCGGGCACATGATAAAAAACGAGGCCGCGGCGCTGGAACGGCTTAAAAAAGAATACGCGGAAACGGAGCGGGATTCATCGGTTACACTTTATGAATACATAGGCTGCGGCACAACGCGGGTTAACCTTGCGGCGGTGGATACGGTTGCGCTGCCGCTTGAAAGACTCAATTCGCTTTTCGCGGACGCGGCGAACCGGTCGCGCGGCAGTGTGGACGGCTTTAAGATGAAGCTTGAAACGCTTAGGCGGGTATGTGAAGAAGGAAAACTTGCATTTGACCTAAATGAGCTTTCGGAATATTTATTCGAATATGAAAAAGCAGGCTTCCCGCCCGTATCGCACAGCGAACAGTATCGGAAAGCCTACAAACCAAGCTACAGAATAATATTGAGGGATGCCGATTAAATAAGCAGCATCCTGTCGTTATCAAGCGACTTGCCGGAGACCTGGCGGAACTTAAGCAGCAAATCGTTTACGCCAAGGGACGCGCGCTCCTCACCTGAAACATCCATAACTATTTTGCCCGCGTCCAGCATAATGGTGCGGTTGCCGTGCTCCAGAGCGGACTGCATATTATGGGTAATCATAAGGCAGGTGAGGGAATTTTCGTTTATTATGGAATCCGTAACGGAAAGTATTTTTTCCGCGGCTCCCGGGTCAAGCGCCGCCGTATGCTCGTCAAGCAGCAGAAGCTTGGGCGGGTTTATGGTTGCCATTATAAGCGTAAGCGCCTGGCGCTGACCGCCGGAAAGACCGCCAACGCTTTGATCAAACCTGTCCTCAAGCCCCATGCCGAGCATGGAAAGCTTTTCGCGGAAAAGCTCACGCTCCTGCTTTGATATGCGGCTGAACCATTTGCCGCTGCCCGCGGCAAGGGCCAGGTTTTCCTCTATTGTCATGCCGGGCGCGCTGCCGCGCATGGGATCCTGAAACAGCCTGCCTATGCTGCGCGCGCGCTTATATTCGCTCATAAGCGTTATATCCTGCCCGTCAAGCTCTATGCTGCCGCTGTCCGTTATAAAGCTGCCGGCTATGGCGTTGAACAATGTGGATTTGCCGGCGCCGTTTGCGCCTATAACCGTTATAAAGTCGCCCTTCTTAACGCTTAAGCTAAGGTTATCAAGCGCCTTTCTTGTTTCGTTTCCCATCGTGAAGGATTTGGATATGCCCTTTACCTCAAGCATTTGCGCTGTCCTCCTTTTTGCCGGCCGTAAGCTTGCGCTTTATAAGCGGGAACTGCTGCTTCAAATAAGGAATGGATATTGCGGCAATGACTATTACGCTTGAAACAAGCTTAAGCATGAACGCGGGCATGTTGAAGCGAAGAGCCACGGTGTAAACAAGGCGGAAAACGAACGCGCCGAGCACCATGCCCAGAATCCTGAGCGGCATTTTCTTTTTGCCCAGGAACACATTACCTATAAGAAGCGAAGCCAACGCAATTGTTACCATGCCGCTGCCTATATCTATATTTACGGATTTCTGAGATTGCGCCAGAAGGCAGCCGGAAAGCGCCGTAAACGCGTTTGCAACGCAAAGGCCGACTATGGTGGTGAACACGGGGTTGATTGAGGATGAACGAACCATGTCCGGATTGTCGCCCGTGGCGCGTATGGCAAGGCCAAGGCGGGTTTTAAGGAACATATTGAGTATTACGGCTATTACTATAACGGCTATCGCGGCCACAAAAAGCTTGTACTGATCGCCCATGCCTGCGGACTTAAGAAAATCCTTGGCTACCGTAAACACGGTTTCGGACTTATTCATATTAAGTATGCTTGAGCCGCCCATAAGCCCTATATTCACGGAATAAAGGCCCGTGTTTACTATAATGCCGGCAAGCAGGCTGTTTATGCCCATTTTTGTTTGCAGTATAGCCGTTACAAAGCCGGATATAACGCCCGCGAGCATAGCCGCGGGAATTGAAAGGTAAGGGTGACCGGATATTGCCACCACCGCGCCCACTACCGCGCCAAGCGTGAAGCAGCCGTCCGTAGACAGGTCGCACACATTAAGCATGGAATAGCTTAAAAACAGCGCAAGCACCGTCAGCGAGGATATAAGCCCCAGTTCAAGCGCCGTTTGCAGCAGCGCCAATATCTGATCAAGTCCCATTTTCTATACCTTTCTTCGGTTAATTATTATTCCGCGTCCGCAAAGCTTTCCGCGGTAACTATGCTCTGAATCTTTGTGCAGAAGGGCTCAAAGGCGGCGCATATATCGTCGTAGTTATAGCCCAGCTTTTCGCAGGTTTCGGTGTTTATGGTAGCGCAGCCGTTGTCGAATGTTTTAACGGCGGTTTCGGCGGGGTTGCTGCCGTTGAGCACTATGTCCGCAACCATGTCCGCGGTTTCGCTGCCAAGGGCTGCGTAGTCAACGCCGTAGCCCAGGAACGCTCCGTTAAGGGCAAAGGAATCGGCGCCGGTGTAGTGCGGTATGCCGGCTTCCTGCAGCATTTCGTATATGCTCAGCTCGGATTTCATTATGGTGTTGTCGGTGGGGGTGAACACGGCATCCACGCCGTCCGCTATAAGGGACTGCACGGCAAGGGTAACCTCGTCAACGGTGGTGCCGGTGTAGTCGGAGTATTCAATGCCGTTGGCATCAAGGTATTCCTTGGCGCTGGCTATGGCGGCGGTGGAGGAATCCTGGCCCAGGTCATAGAGCAGGGCTACCTTCTTGGTATCCGGGTTGGCGGCGGTGATAAGCTGCATCACGGCGGAGGTATTAAGATAGTCAGAAGTGCCGGTTACGTTGCTGCCGGGAGCCTCAAGGCTTTCAACAAGGCCCGCGCCCACGGGGTCCGATACGGCGGCGAAAACAACGGGAATGCCGTTATCCTCGGTCGCGGCCTGCATTGCCATGGCAACGGGGGTGGCCACGCCTATCATCAGGTCCACATCGTCCGCTATAAAGTTGGAAATAATCTGGCTCATAAGGTTCGCGTCCGCGTTGCAGTTATCGTAGGACACGGTGAATGTTACGCCCTTTTCCTCGCCAATTTCGGCAAGGCGGCTTTCAATGTTTTCAACAATCTGGTTAAGGGAAGCATCGTCAACATAGTTGCAGATGCCTATTTTGTATTCGGTCTTATTCGCATCGGCGGTGTCGGTGCCGGTTTCGGTAGTGGTGGAGGAGGAGCAGGCGGCGAAGCAGAACGCTGCCATTATAACGCTGAGTACTATAGCAAATATCTTTTTCATTGTTTTATCCTTTCTTAATCATGTGTTTGCAGTTGTTGGTAACGTTTGGCAATTAACTTTTTCAGCTTTTCGGCGCCATGCGCCATCGCCTTTCCTTATCGAACATTGCCGATACCTCCTTAGTAAAAAATCTTAAAATTAAAACTCCCGCCCGCAGCAACCGCATATAACTGCGATCGCTGGGACAGGAGCAATTCTTAAAAATAAATATTCCTGCGGTGCCACCCGGCTTGGCGCCTATTCATAGCGCCCACTTTACGCGTACTCCATACGCCGGCCTTTTCTAACGGAGAGCCTTGCTCCGGCTCGCATACTCGGCACTGCCTTTCCGCTTGCCCTCAGAAGTCCATTCAAACCTGCCTTGTTCTGCCGCGATTGCACCGGCCGCGGCTCTCTGAAAGAACAGAATCGGGATCTACTTACTCTTCCTCAACGGTTTTCTGCATTGTAGCACCGCGCACGGAAATATGTCAATAGTGCGTTACGAATTTTTTTCGAGCTTTTTCGCCTCTGTATATTCATGGATAAGGGGCAGCGCGAGCACGAATTTTTCGTTAAGCTGCGGATTGTCCGGCCTTATGCTTATGGTGCGCACCGTGTTGGGAATATCAAAATGGTGCCCCATATTGAACGGGAATTTGTATATTCCGCCATGCGGGAACGAAAGACGAATCTGCTCACCCTCGGCCGTGCCCTCGTAAGTAATATCCGTATGCGTAAGGGTTACGGTGCCGTGGCCAACGTCCGTATGGAACGTGGTTTTGGGGTCAAGATGATACTGCAGATAGCACGGAGCGGAAAGGGCAAAATTATCATCGGCTATTTCGCGCCTTAAAGCATCGCGCTCAATGTCCGCCCACTCTGGCACGGTTTCGGGGATTACGCAGCTGCTGTCTGCCGGATGCAGAAAGCCGTATTCATCCATTATCCCTTTGTTGCCGCAGCGGGTGCAGCAGATTTCGTCACCATCGCTTACGGTTGTGCATTCGCCGCCGCATTTGGGGCAAAGATATAGAAGGTCGCTCAATCCGTGCGCCCTGTTCTTGCCGCCGAATGGTATCATGCGCTGCTTTTGCCAGGCGTAGTCATCAACCTTTATTTTTTCCTCTATGCGCTTATAAAGCTCATCGTTGCTAAGGCTCTTTACCTCTTCAGCCGTGGCAATAAGCTCAATCTCTATTTCAACCTTGCCCTTGCGCTGCACGGGGTTCCACTTGGGCCTTGTAAAATAGCCGCCGTGGGTACGCGCGGCGTAGAGCGGTGCCTTAAGTAGCTTAGCAAGCCTTGCAATGCTTGGGTTGCTGCTTTCCGTGCGGCCGGTGCCGTTTACCTCGCCCTCCGGATATATAAGCAGGCTTTCGCCGGATTCAATCGTGTTTTTCATCCGGGCTATGCTTTCAACATCGGCGCGGAACTGCTCTTTTCTTATGCATCTTAATGTGTTAAGAAGCCAGGCGATGCGCTTATTCCTGTAAAAATGCGCGGCAACAAGGCCGTGGAAACGCTTTTTTCTAACGGTTGCGAGCGCGAAAAGAAAATCGAGATTGCCCGTATGGCTGCCCAAAAGAACGATAGGCCCTTCAGGCATTGCGGGAATATCACGCGGCGCGCGAAAACTGTATTTAATCCAAAGATACGGCCTTAAAAGCTGCATCAGCAGATCGTAAAGCGGCTTTATGTGCGGCTTTACGGCGTATTTTGATTTCATGCGCGGCTCCTTTCAGGCTCAGCCGAATATAAACATAAGTATGGGTACGGCCACAAGGCAAAGAATTGAGGAAAAGCCCATGCCGAGCGCGGTGTATTTTTCATCGGCACCCGCCGCGGCGGACACGACAACGCACTGCGTCATGGCGGGCATGGCGGCCTCTATCATGAATACGTTCTGCGCAAGGCCCGTTACGCCAAACAGCCTGCACATAAGAAGCGCGGTAAGCGGGGCAACTATAAAGCGCATGCCGCAAACAACCCATATACCCTTGTCGGGCCTAAGGTTTTTAAGACCGGTTTCATAGATTAAAAAGCCTATGTATATAAGCGCGAGCGGGGAAACCAGGTTTCCCATATACTTTGTAAAGGACTCAAGCAAGCTTGGCAGCTTAACGCCCAGCACCACAAGCAGCACGGACGTGAGCAGCGCTATAAGCGGCGGGGACGCGAGCTTTTTGCATGTATCCTTTACGGTTGGCCTTTTCTCGCCTGCGCTTATGTATATAAGCGTGGAACCGACGGACCAGAAAAAGAATGTGTTCATCATGTAAAAGCACATTACGTAGGGCAGGCATTCGCTGCCGAAAAGCTCCGTGCATACAGGGTAGCCCACAAAAAGCGAATTCGACAGGCCGCACATTACCATAAATCCGCCAAAGCGCAGCTTACTTACCTTAACGGCCTTCGCCACAAAATAGGATATTATAAGCAGCACCGTGTTCATAACGGTTGGCGTGATTATAAGTGCTCCCGCGCTTTTTATAAGATCCAGGGAGAAATCCGTGAATATATTGTGTATGCACATGCAGGGCACGGCAAAATTTATGAGCAGCTTTGTTACAAAGCTTTTGTGCTCCTTTTTCATAAAGCCGAGCCTGCCCAGTATGTAGCCCACGGTTATGAGCATGAGTATGAGCAAAACGGCGGATATGCTGTTGAAGAAAGATTCCATACTTTTACATATAATCGGGGGCGCGCAAGAGTATGCCGCCCCCGTATGACACCTTTTTTAGAAATTACTTGGAAATTCTGCGGCACTCAAGATAGTACCGCTTCTCGTTTGCCTCGCCCATGGAGAAGGTCTTGCGGGGCAGGGCGCCGTCGAATATAACGGTTTTGAAGAAGGCGCTCTTGCTCATGTTGGGCAGTATGAAGCCCATGTTGTTGTCCTTGCGGCCAAGCTCGTCCACAACCTGCTCGCCGTGGATATAGTCTATATGCGCGCCTTCGGTTTGCTTGATAAGTATATCAAGGGCGTTCTGCAGCGTGCCAACCTCAAGCTGAGCGGCGGGGGAGGATACCTTAAAGTAGCCGTAGCCTTCCTTTATCATAAAGGGCAGCATGTGGCACTTGGGGCAGGCGTCCGCGGCCATGGCCTCGTCGCGGTCTTCCTTGGAGCCGTAAATATGGGTTTCGGTTTCGCCGTTCTGCTCGCTAAGCTTGCTGCTAAGCCACGCAACGGTCTTGCGGGTGTCAACGCCGAACACAACGCGGTGTATGGGCTCAAACTCTATGCCGGAATCGTGCACGTTTTCAAGCTCAACCAGCGCGTAGCGGGCGGGATGGTTCTTGGCTTCCTCGGGTGAGAGAGTCTTCTTGATCTGCTCCCAGTTTGCCTTGGCGGTAGCGAAGGAATGGTTGCCGTCGCCCATGGCGAACAGAAGGCTGGGCGCGTCGGTGCCGTATTTCTCGCCGAATACCTTGGGATCGGCAAGAGCCTCAAGGGCCTTGAGGGCGCGGTTTATGCGCGCGTCGTCATTTATGAAATAACCCTTTATGTGGCCGCCGCCCTGCATAAGGTCAAAGTCGTAGCGCTTGTCGCTTTCGCCAACGCTCTCGCCTATGGGCTCTATAACGGTGCGCTCGGGGTCATCTATAAGCACGAGTATGTGCGGCAGCTCAACGGGGGCATCCTTCCTTATGCGAAGGCGGGGCGGAATGCGCTCCACTATCGTGCCCTCGGTGGCGCGGATAAGGGTGGTTGAACCCTTTGAGTAATCGTAGCACTCAAGATCAAGAGCTACCATTATGCCGTGGCGCACGTTGGCACCGGCGCGGCGCTCAACATACATTATGCCCTGGCCAATGTTCTCAAGCACGCCGGTATCAAGATATTCCTTCATGGTGGCGTTGATCTTCTGTATCCTTTCGGCCTCGTCGGGCTTTTCAAGATACATTTCGGGAAGCATCAGCCTGAGGGTTGAGGGCGCGTCGCCTACTATTTTTTCGGTTTCTTCCCAGTAATCGGGCTGTGAGGTGAACTGGTCGCAGGCCACAACGGCCCACTTGGTCATGTCCGTTCCCGCCTTGGGGAGCAGAATCTCGGGGATAAGTACCCCAACGCTGTTTTCGTATTTGCTCATTTTTTCCTCCGAATATTTTATATTTAAGCTTTGGCTTTTATTGATGAATTTTTGTGCCCGCGCTGCCCGTAAGAGCCTCCGCGGCCTTTTCAAGGCTGGTTATAACCGCGCTGCGCCAGGGCTTGCTTTCAACAAAGCTTACCGCGGCATCAACCTTGGGCAGCATGCTGCCGGGGGCAAAGTGCCCTTCGGCAATATATTGCCTGGCCTCGGCGACAGACATGCTGTCAAGATCGCGCTGGTTGGGCTTATTGAAGTTTATGCTTACCTTTTCAATCGCGGTAAGTATAACAAGCATATCGGCATTCAGCCCCTCGGCCAGCTTTTCGGCGGCAAGGTCCTTGTCTATAACGGCCTCCGTGCCTTCAAGATCGCCTGAAGCGTTGCGCACAACGGGTATTCCGCCGCCGCCCGTGGTTATAACGACAAAGCCGTCGTTATTAAGCGCCTTTACGGCATCAAGCTCAACTATTTCTACGGGCTTGGGGGAGGCGACTACCCTGCGCCAGCCGCGGCCGGAATCTTCCTTAAATACATAACCCTTTTCGGCGGCTATGGCCTGAGCCTCTTCCTCAACATAAAAAGGACCTATGGGCTTGGTGGGGTTGGCAAAGCCGGGATCGTCCTTATCCACTACAACCTGCGTTATAAGCGTAACGGCGGTTTTGTTTATTCCCCTGCGCTTAAGCACCTTTGTAAGGCACTGCTGAATATGGTAGCCTATCATGCCCTGGCTCATCGCGCCGCATACATCAAACGGCATTGCCGGGGTGAGGGCGCTAGCGGCCTCGTTCTGAATAACAATTCTTCCTACCTGCGGGCCGTTGCCGTGCGCTATTACAACGTTGTATCCGCATTCGATAATATCCGCAATGCGTTCTGCGGTATACTCAACGGATTCAAGCTGAGCCTCTGCGGTGGCCGGCTTACCTACGCCCTGAATGGCGTTTCCGCCAATGGCTATAACCAGTGTTTTCACCTTGGGTTGTCTCCTTGATAATAATACGGCGCGTGATGCGCTACTTTTACAGCTATTAGTATAGCCGCTTGCGTTGTCACCTGTCAACCGAGTTTGTTGACAATCCGTCAAACTAATGATAATGTTACCGTAAAATAGAAACGCGAAAGGAGAACCTATTTGCTATGGAAGACAAAAAGTACGAAATGGACGAGCTTGCGCACTATGCTTATTATCAGAATAAGGAGTGCCCCTATTTCCCCTGCCATAAAAACGCGAACAAGGAGTTTTTCAATTGCCTTTTCTGCTATTGCCCGCTTTACGCCCTGGGCGATAAATGCGGCGGCAATTTTGTTTATCTTGAAAACGGCATAAAGGATTGCTCAAACTGCCTTGTGCCTCATTCTAAGGGAGGCTATCCTTACATTATAAAGAATTTCCCCAAAATAACGGAGCTTGCCAAGCGCAAATAAGGAGGCTTTGCCTATGGAAACGCGCTTTGATAATGTCAATTTCTTTGGCGCGGACGCGCGGCTGCACTTTGGCAATGTGCGCATAAACGATGGAATTATAGAGCGCGTTGAAACGCTTGACCCCCTGCCGCACGCCGGGGCAAAATTTGTGCTGCCCGGCTGTATAGATACGCATACCCACGCCATGATAGGCAGCGAGTATTTTGACGAGGACGAGCGCGCATCCGCCGCCGCAAGGCAGGCGCTTGCCAAGGCCGGCACAACGTCCTTCCTTTTCGCGACAATGGCAATGGGGGAGGAGCAGCTGAAATATCGCTGCCGCGCCGCGGCAAAGGCCGTTAAAAAAAGGCCGACGGGTGAGAGCCGCTGCCTTGGCGTATACCTTGAAGGGCCGTTTATATCAAACGAAAAGCGGGGAGCGCATAACCCGGATCTTCTGCATCTGCCGGACGAAGCTATGCTTACAAGGCTTGACGAGGCGGCGGAAGGATGCATACGCGCCGTGTGCATGGCGCCGGAGCTTGAGGGGGCAACAGAGCTTGCCGAAAAGCTTAAAGGTAAAAAAGTTGTTTCCTTTGCCCACAGCGCCGCGGATTATGACAAGGCAAAAGAGGCGTTTGACTCCGGCTTTTCAAACCTTACCCACACCTTTAACTGCATGCAGCCCATGTTGCACCGCGCGCCCGGGCCGATAGCCGCCGCGGCCGACACGGACTTTGTTACGGCGGAGCTTATAGACGACGCGCGGCACGTTCAGCCGCCCATGATACGGGCGCTGTTTAAGCTGATGGGGCCTGAGCGCATAATACTGATAAGCGACTCGATAGAGGCCTGCGGCATGCCGGACGGATTGTTTGAGGCATCCGACGGAATGATAATCCGCCTGGAGAAGGGCCGCGCCACCGTTAACGGAACGAACACGCTTGCAGGGTCCGTTGTGCCGCTGTTCGAAGGCGTGCGCACAATAGCCGCCGCGGGAATACCGCTTGAGCGGGCCATAGCCGCGGCAACAGTAAACCCCGCGCGAAAATACGGCCTTGATAAGGAAATAGGCTCAATAACCGAGGGCCTTCGGGCGGATATCATAGCCTGCACGGATAAGCTTGAAATTGAAAAAGTGTATATTGATGGGGAAGAAATTACAAACTGAGTTTATATGCTTATATACTTAAGGCGGCCGATAAAGCCGCCTTTTGTT
>CAZRHS010000016.1:0-31561 GCA_964600045.1 uncultured Clostridium sp. | reverse complement strand
AAAAGAAATGAGCCTTATACAGAATATATACTATCGCGCGTTTCAGTTTGTGTTTAACTTCGGGGCGCGGTGCCTTAAATGGCGCAGGCCTATTGTGGTGAGCGGGCAGGGGAAGCTTAGGGAAATACCGGGGCTTCTTGAAAAAGAGGGCGTGAAAAAGCCGCTTGTTGTTTCGGGCCCTACGGTGCGCCGCCTGCTTTTGCCGCCGCTGATTGATGCTATGGAGAGCGCGGGCATTGAATATGAAATATTCAGCGATGTTGAAAACAACCCCACGTCCGATACCTGCGAAAGGATAAAAAACGCGTATATCGCCGCCGGCTGCGACGGGATAATCGCCGTGGGCGGGGGAAGCCCCATGGATGCCGCAAAAGCCGCCGCCGCGCTTATAGTGCGCCCGGGCAAAACGGTTCAAAAGCTGAGCGGCCTGCTTAAGGTGCGTAGGACGATACCGCCGTTTATAGCTGTTCCCACAACGGCCGGCACGGGCAGCGAAACAACCATCGCCGCCGTTATAACCGATTCGAAAACCCATCATAAGGCCGCCATAATGGATTTGTGCCTTATCCCAAAATACGCCGTGCTTGATCCGGAGCTTACCCTTAACCTGCCGCCCATGACAACCGCCGCAACGGGCATGGATGCCCTCACTCACGCCGTTGAGGCCTATATCTGCTGGACGTATAACACAAAGGAAAGCTATCGCCTTGCGGAAGAAGCCGTGGACGGAATATTCAAATACCTTGAACGCGCCTATAATAACGGGCACGATATCGAAGCCAGGGAAAAGATGCTTGAGGCCTCGTTTAAGGCCGGATTCGCATTCACCCGCGCGGGTGTAGGCAACGTACATGCCATAGCGCATACATTGGGCGGCCTTTACGGTACAGCGCACGGCCTGGCGAACGCGGTAATTCTGCCGATAGTGCTTGAGGATTACGGAAAGGTTGTTTATAAAAAGCTTGCGCGCCTTGCGGACATTGCGGGCATAGGCGGCGGCAGCGAGGAAGAAAAGGCAAAGAATTTTATAGCGGAAATACGCGCCATGAATGCGCGCTTCGGCATACCCACGGGCTTTGATTTTATAAAGGATGAGGACGTGGACACCATGATAAACTGGGCGCTCAAGGAAGCAAATCCGGTCTATCCCGTGCCTGTTATCTACGACCGCGCGCACTGCAGAGCGGTTATAAACAAAATAAAATGCGGCCGTGAGTAGCCGCTTTCCAATCTGATTTTTCGCTTTATCCGCATGTTATCAAGTCTTTTCAAAAAAATTAATAAAAAAGCCGGGCGGCATTTACGTCGCTCGGCTTTATGATTCGGCTTTTGATTATCTGCCCATCTTTTCCCTAAGGTGTGAAAGACGATCAAGCGCCTCTATAAGCGTTTCGTCCTTCTTGGCAAAGTGCACGCGCACTATGTGATTTATGTTCTCGTTGAAGAAGGATGTGCCGGGCACGCAGGCAACGCCAACCTTTTCCGCCATTTCAAGGCAGAAGTCCGTATCGGCCTCACCCTTACGCATATACGGCCCTATGTCCGCCAGCACAAAGTACGCGCCCTGCGGATCGGTAAAGGGTATGCCGATCTGCTTAAGGCCGTCCGTAAACAGCTTCTTCATGTGCGCGTAGTGCTCGCCGAATTCCTTATAGTAGCTGTCCGGCATATTAAGGCCCACAACCGCGGCCTCCATAAGCGGGGAGGCGGCACCAACGGCGTTAAAGTCGTGGTATTGCTTTATGCGGTCCATAATGTGCTTGGGCGCGATGGCGTAGCCCAAACGCCAGCCGGTGATGGAATAGGTCTTTGAAAGGCTGGAGCAGCTTACCGTGCGCTCCCACATGCCGGGCAGGCTGTTCATATAAATGTGCTTATGCCCGTCGTACACTATGTGCTCATAAACCTCGTCCATAATGGCGAACGCGTCGTACTTTATGCAAAGGTCGGCAATCGTCTTAAGCTCATCATACGTAAACACCTTGCCGGAAGGGTTTGAGGGGTTGCAGATAAGTATGGCCTTAGCGCCGCCCTTGAATGCATCCTCAAGCGCGTTGGGGTCAAAGTTGAATTCGGGCGGTACCAGCGGCACAAACACCGGCTCGCAGTCCGCCATAATGGCCTGCGCGCGATAGTTCTCAAAATAGGGGGAGAACATTATAATCTTGTCCCCGGGGTTGGTAAGGGCAAATATGGTATCAACCATCGCCTCGGTGGAGCCTATGGTAACAACCATGTCCGTTTCCGGGTCAAGCGTGCGGCCCATAAAGCGGCCGGCCTTGCGCGCGAGCGCCTGGCGGAAGTTGGGCGCGCCCATGGTTATGGGGTACTGGTGAGGGCCAACCTTGCTTACCTCGGCAAGCCTGTCGGTAAGTTCCTTGGGGGGATCAAAATCCGGGAAACCCTGCGCCAGGTTTATGGCCCCGCAAGCAATGCTCACGCGGGTCATGCGGCGTATTACCGAATCGGTGAAGAGCTTGTTTTTTCTGCTCATTTCCTGCATATATTTTTACCTGTCTTTCTTAATTAGTTTGCGCTTATGCCAAGCGTTTCGTTCGCGGCAAGCTCAATTCCGCTTGCCCCGAGCAGCGCCGATACCGCCGCAGGCTCCGCAACGCGAAGCACCATATACGCCATGCCGTTGGGCCGGCCGAATATGGAATACATATAGTTTACGTCAATATTCTTTTCCGCAAGCAGCCTAAGCAGCTTGCTCAGTCCGCCGGGCTCATCGGGCACGCCCGCGGCAACAACCTCGCTTACGGAGAATATAAAGCCGTTATCCTTAAGCACCTTCTCCGCTTCCGCCTCGTTGGCGGCAATAAGGCGAAGCACGCCGTAGTCGCTTGTTTCCGCTATGTTTATCGCCCTCAGGTCTACGCCGCCCTTCGCAAGCAAACTTGTGATTTCCGCAAGCTGACCCGCGCGGTTTTCAAGAAAAACGGAAATTTGATTGATAGCCATGCTTTCCTCCTTATATTTTGCGCTTGTCTATTACGCGGATTGCCTTGCCCTCGCTGCGGGCGATGGACTTGGGCGTAACCAGATGCACCTGCGCGTATATGCCAAGCATTGCCTTCAGCGCCGCCACAAGGCTCTTTTCCCGCTTTGTAATATCGGCAAGAGAATCCGAGAAGTGCTCCTGAGTCATCTCAACAAGCACGTCGAGCGTATCGGAATTGTTCACGCGGTCCACAACTATCTGATAGTTGGACGTGTAGCCCTGCTCAAGCAGCACGGTCTCTATCTGCGACGGGAATACGTTTACGCCCTTTACAATAAGCATATCGTCGCTGCGGCCCATGGGCTTGCACATCTTTACGTGAGTGCGCCCGCAGGAGCATTTTTCGCGAGTAAGCACGCATATATCCCTTGTGCGGTAGCGAAGCAGAGGGAACGCCTTTTTGGTTATGGACGTGAAAACAAGCTCGCCCTGCGTGCCGTCCGGCAGCACTTCGCCCGTATCGGGGTCTATAATCTCGGCTATAAAGTGGTCCTCGTTTATGTGCATGCCCGTCTGCGCGCTGCATTCGTATGCAACGCCCGGTCCGGAAAGCTCCGTAAGGCCGTAAATATCAAATGCCTTTATGCCAAGGCTCTTCTGAATATCCTGCCTCATCTGCTCGCTCCAGGCCTCCGCGCCGAATATGCCGGCCTTCAGGTGTATCCTGTCCTGCAGACCGCGCTCGTGTATGGATTCGGCAAGATACGCGGCGTAGGAGGGGGTGCAGCAAAGAATGGTTGTGCCAAGGTCCTCCATAAACTGCAGCTGCCTGTCCGTATTGCCGGAGGACATGGGCAGCGTAAGGCTGCCAAGCTTCTGGCTGCCGCCGTTAAGGCCGAAACCGCCGGTGAAAAGGCCGTAGCCGTAAGCCACCTGGCAAACATCCTCGTTCGTTCCGCCCGCGGCCACAATAGCCCTTGCGCAGCAGTCTTCCCAAAGGTCTATGTCCTCTTTTGTATAGAACGCCACCACGCGCTTTCCGGTTGTGCCGGATGTTGAGTGAATGCGCACGCAGTCCTTAAGCGGAACACCCAACAAACCGTAGGGATAAGCTTCCCTCAGGTCCGCCTTGGATATAAACGGAAGCTTATACAGGTCGTCCCGGCCCTTTATATCGTCCGGCGTAACGCCCTTTTCTTCCATTTTAGCCTTGTAGTACGGCACGTTGTTCCAAACGTGGCGCACCTGGGCCACCAGCCGCTCGTCCTGCCAGGCCTTTATCTGCTCAGGGCTTGCGCACTCGATTTCCTTTTGAAAATACCGTTCCATGGAATCTCCTTATATTTTAAGCCTCTGCGCCAAGCGCGAAAGCTTTTTTATTGAGTTCAAGGAATTTTGCCGGTACGCTCTTTTCAATGGCATCCTGCCACTGCTCTGCCGTGAACGGGAAATGCTTGCTCAGCCTTCCGAGCAGCACCAGATTTACGGCCTTTGATGAGCCTGCCTGCTCCGCAAGCGAAAGCGCGTCCATAGCATCAAGCTTAATGGGCAGCTTGGCAAGCTTTTCTTCCAGGTTTTCGGGGTATTCCGCCGCGCCCGTAATTACCGGCATGGGGTTAATCTTTTGAGTGTTGGTCAGCAGCACTCCGCCTTCCTTAAGGTATTCTGCCCAGCGCGCCGCCTCAAGCAGCTCAAAGGACATTACTATGTCCGCCTCACCTTTATCTATAATGGGGGAATATACCTTGTCGCCGTAGCGCACGTATGTTACAACGCTGCCGCCGCGCTGGCTCATGCCGTGAACCTCGCTTACCTTTACGTCGTAGCCGTTTTCAAGCAGAATGCGGCCGAGCAGCTTGCTCGCCAGCAGCGTTCCCTGCCCGCCGACACCGACTATCATGATGTTTTTCGTTTCCATGGCGATGCCTCCTTATTATATGGCGCCCTTGCGGCACAGCTGAGAGCACAGGCCGCATCCGGTGCAGAGAGTATTGTCTATTTTCACTTTGCCGTCCGTAACGCTTATGGCGGGGCAGCCCAGCTGCATACAGGCCCTGCAGCCTATGCACTTGTCCGCGTCCGCCGTGATGGGTCCGCGGTGCTTAACATATTTAAGCAGGGCGCACGGCCTGCGGGAGATTATAACGGAAGGCTCATCGGCTGCCAGCTCTTCCTTTATGGCCTTGTCGCAGGCGGCAAGGTCGTAGGGATCAACAACCTGAACCCTTCTTATGCCAACCGCGTGGCAAAGCGACTCAAGGTCTATCTTTGTGCACGGGTCACCCTTAAGGTTAAAGCCCGTGGTGGGGTTCTGCTGATGGCCGGTCATGCCGGTTATGGAGTTATCCAGTATTATCACCGTTGAGGTGGATTCGTTGTAGGCTATGTTTATAAGGCCGGTTACGCCGGAGTGCATAAACGTGGAATCGCCTATTACGGCAACGGTGTGGTTGGCGTTCGCTTCGCCGGAGGCCTTGTTGAAGCCGTGCAGACCGGAAACGGACGCGCCCATGCATATTGTTGAATCTATCGCCTGCAGCGGGGCGGCGGCGCCGAGGGTATAGCAGCCTATGTCGCCAAGTACCGTAAGCTTATTCTTCTTAAGCGTGTAGAAAAGTCCCCTGTGCGGGCAGCCGGCGCACATCACGGGCGGGCGGCCGGGTATGGTCTCATCAAGCTTAGCGCCGGTGTGCGCGGCCATGCCAAGCTTCTCCGCCACGTAATTCTGGCTGAATTCGCCTATGCAGCCGAAAAGCTCCTTGCCGGTAACGTTGCTTACGCCTATCGCGCGGCAATGGTTTTCTATAATGCCGTCAAGCTCCTCAACAACTATAACCTTCTCAACGCTCTTGGCAAAATTGATAATCTTTTCAACGGGCAGCGGGTTTATCATGCCAAGCTTAAGCACGGGGTACTTGTCGCCGCAAACTTCCTTCACGTATTCATAGCTTGTGGAGGAGGTGATAATGCCGATTGAATGATCCTTACCTTCTTCAAGGCGGTTTATCTCCGCCGTTTCGGCCCAGTTCTGCAGGGCCAGCGTGCGCTGCTCAACTATGGGATGGCGAGCCTTGGCGCAGGCGGGCATCATAACAAACTTGGCTATGTTTTTCTCATAGGGAACGGGGGTGAACTCAACCCTGTCGCTCGTTTCCACAATGCTCTGCGAATGCGCTACGCGGGTGCACATTTTAAGCAGAACCGGCGTATCGTATTTTTCGGAAAGCTCGTAGGCAAGCTTTGTAAAGTTAAGCGACTCCTCGGCATCCGAGGGCTCAAGCATGGGCAGCTTGGCGGCTATGGCGTAGTGGCGGGAATCCTGCTCGTTCTGGGAAGAATGCATGCCCGCATCGTCAGCCACGCCTATTATCATGCCGCCGCGAACGCCGGTATATGAAAGCGTAAACAGCGGATCCGCCGCTACGTTAAGGCCAACGTGTTTCATGCCGCAAAAGCTGCGGCGGCCGGAAAGGCTCGCGCCAAAGGCAGCTTCCATGGCTACCTTTTCGTTGGGCGCCCATTCGGCGTAAATCTCCGGGTACTTAGCCGCGCACTCGGTAATTTCCGTGCTGGGCGTGCCGGGATAGCTGGATACGAAGCTGCATCCGGCCTCAAAAAGGCCTCTTGCCGCGGCTTCGTTGCCGAGCATCAGTGTTTTCATAATGGGATTCCTCCTTATATATTTGTTTGCTCGCCGATGGCATCCTTTGCCGCAACCACGACTTTTTTGTCGTAGCAGGCAAATACGGATTCAACATAGTTCTTATCGGGCGCCGGTGTAATCAGGCTCACAACAGGCACTATGACAAGTCCCGCCAACATGCAGAAAGCTCCCGCATTTATCGGCGACTGCAAAATTTCTGGGAAATACGCGCGCCAGAATATATTCGCCAGCATAACGGCTGTTGAAAATACAAAGCTGCACATGCATGCGGCCTTGGTGGTGCGCTTAAAGTAAAGGCTGCACAGGAACGGGGCCAGGAATGCACCGGCCAGCGCGCCCCACGATATGCCCATAAGCTGGGCAATGAATGTTACGGCGGAGTTGTGCTGAATAAGCGCAAGCACCACCGAAATGGCTATGAACACGGCTATAAGCGCGCGAATCGTGAGAATCTGGCGCTTTTCATCCATATTCTTCACAATTGTATCTTTCAGAAAGTCCAGCGTCAAGGTTGAACTTGAGGCCAGAACAAGCGAGGATAAAGTGGACATGGAGGCCGACAGAACCAGTATTATCACAACCGCCGTAAGGAACGGCGAAAGGTTGGAAAGCATTGCGGGAATTATGGCATCGTAGCCGTCGGTTGCAATATCCACCCTGTCCGAAAACAGCCTGCCGAAGCCGCCCAAAAAGTAGCAGCCGCCGGAAACCACAAGCGCGAACAGCGTTGATATAAGCGTGCCCTTGCCGATGTCGTGCTCGGACTTGATGGAATAGAATTTCTGCACCATCTGCGGAAGGCCCCATGTACCAAGGCTTGTTAAGAGCACAACGCCTAAAAGCCCTGCCGGGTCAGGCCCGAAAAAGGAAGCGAACGCGCCGGGGGTTGTGGTGGCCGTAGCGTCCTCAACACGCGCCAGGCTGTCCAGCGCCGCCATAAAGCCGCCCTGATCCTTCAAAACGGCCGCTATAACGGCAACAATGCCGACAAGCATTATAATGCCCTGAATAAAGTCGTTTATGGCCGTTGCCATATATCCGCCGGCTATAACGTATATGCCCGTAAGCACAGCCATGACTATTACGCATATTGAATAGTCTATGTTGAACGCCATGCCGAACAGGCGGGAAAGGCCGTTGTAAAGCGATGCCGTGTACGGAATAAGGAATATGAATATTATCACCGAGGAGGCAAGCTTAAGCGCCCTGCTGTTGAAGCGCTTGCCGAAAAACTCCGGCATTGTGGCGCTGTCCAGGCACTGGGACATAATGCGCGTGCGCCTGCCGAGAACCGCCCACGCAAGCAGCGAACCCAAAAGCGCGTTGCCTATGCCGGCCCATGTTGCAGCTATGCCGTATTTCCAGCCGAACTGACCCGCGTAGCCCACGAACACAACGGCGGAAAAGTACGATGTGCCGTAGGCGAAGGCCGTAAGCCAGGGGCCAACGCTGCGCCCGCCCAGCACAAAGCCGCGAACGTCCGTCGCGTGCTTGCGGCAGTACAGGCCGATGAATATCATAACGGCAAAGAATATTACAAGCAGAAAAATCTTTATGAACATAGGCTCACCCTTGTCCTTA
This sequence comes from uncultured Clostridium sp., assembly GCA_964600045.1. GTDB lineage: Bacteria > Bacillota > Clostridia > Christensenellales > CAG-138 > Phil1. The sequence goes on along the minus strand of CAZRHS010000016.1, from coordinate 23,372 downwards.
TGACTTGGTCTGCTCTTCAACCAGCCTTCCGCCGCAGTAAATCTGTCTTAAAACAGGCTTCTCTATCTTGCCCGTCGGGTTGCGGGGAACGGTTGCGAATATTATGCGGCGGGGGCGCTTATAGCGCGGCAGCTCGTTGCAGAAGGCGCGTATTTCGTCCTCCGTGCACGTTACGCCGTCCTTGCATTCTATTATGGCGGCGGCAATTTCACCAAGCCTCTGATCGGGAAGGCCTATTACGGCAACGTCCTTTATCTTGTCGTATCTGCGCAGGAAGTCCTCTATCTGCACAGGATAAAGATTTTCTCCGCCGGATATTATAACGTCCTTCTTGCGGTCCACAAGGTATATAAATCCGTCCTCATCCTCGCGCGCCATGTCGCCGGTCCAAAGCCAGTCGCCATGCAGAATTTCGTTCGTGGCCTCCGGGTTTTTGTAGTAGCATTTCATAACGCCCGGGCCCTTAACGGCAAGCTCACCTATCTCGCCCTGCTTCACGTCGTTGCCCCGCTCGTCTATTATGCGGGTTTCCCAAAGGTAGCCGGCCTTGCCTATCGCGCCTATCTTATCTATGTTGTCCAGGCCAAGGTGCACGCAGCCGGGGCCTATGGATTCGCTAAGGCCGTAGTTGGTATCGTATTTATGATGGGGGAAGTATTTAAGCCAGCGCTTTATAAGGCTGGGCGGAACGGGCTGCGCGCCTATGTGCATAAGCCTCCACTGGTCAAGCAGGTAATGGTCCAAATTTATGCGGCCGGATTCTATCGCGTCCAGTATGTCCTGCGCCCAGGGCACAAGCAGCCATACTATAGTGCACTTTTCCTCGGTAACCGTGCGCAGTATCCATTCTGGCTTTACGCCGCGCAGAAGCACCGCCTTGCTGCCGGAAATAAGGCTGCCGAACCAGTGCATTTTGGCGCCGGTATGATAGAGCGGGGGAATGCAGAGAAACACGTCGTCCCTCGTCTGGCCGTGGTGATGCTGCTCTGTCATGCAGGAGCAAAGAAGCGCCCTGTGGCGGTGCAGTATGGCCTTGGGGAAGCCGGTTGTGCCGGATGAAAAGTATATAGCCGCGTCATCATCTTCCGTCAGTGCAACCGGGGGAACCTCGGGTGAGCAGAAGCCCATAAGCGTGCGGCAGTCCTCGGCGTAATCGGGCACGTTGCGGCCAACGAACAGGCGGATTTTAACCTTTGTAAGGCTTTCCTGTATGGGGTCAAGGCGGCTTACGAATTCAGGCCCGAACACAAGCACCTCTACGTCCGCCAGGTCAAGGCAGTATGATATTTCGTCCGAAGCGTAGCGGAAGTTAAGCGGCACCGCAACGCAGCCGGCCTTAAGTATGCCAAAGTATATCGGCAGCCACTCAAGGCAGTTCATAAGCAGAATGCCAACCTTTGTGCCGCGCTTTACGCCGCGGCTTAAAAGAAAGTTGGCGAAGCGGTTGGCGCGGTTGTCAAACTCGTGCCAGGAAATCTCGCGCCTGTAGGGTGCGTCCGGCTGGGCCTCGGCAATAAGGCTTGCCTCGCGCCAAGTAACCGCGCTGTCCCTCTCCTCAGAGGGGTTCACCTCAACAAGCGCCGTGTCCGGCCCGTAAAGCCTTGCGTTCCGTTCGAGAAAGTCCGTAATAACCATTTTTTGCTCCTTTTCTGCAGCGGATACAAAAAAACGCCCGCTGCACATTTTATAGTGCAGAGGACGAGAATTCCCGTGGTACCACCTCTATTTACCGCTTGCGCGGCCTCATGGGCACAAACATGCCCCTGCGCTGTATCGGGCGCGCCCGTCTCCGCCTACTTGCGATCGCTCGTGTTCGGGAAGCTGCTCGGAAAGGTATTCGGCCGGGATGTCTGTACTGCCTTGCACCAAACGGCAGCTCTCTGAACAGGGTAATCGGGGCTTACTTGGTTTCGTCATCGCATTTAATGTCAAAGACTTTAGCACTTTTTCCCCGGTCGGTCAATAGAGAAATTCAAATTTTTGGCCTAAAAAAGCGATAATGTTTTATCACTTTACCGAATATGAAAAGGGCGCGGTTTTGCGCCGCGCCCGTAACAGAAGAAGTATTAAAGTTATGTTATTTGCTAAGCTTTGATGAAAGCTCCTCAAGCGCCGCGTCAAGCGCCTCTTCGTATGTGGGATGCGGGCGCATCGCGCGAAGCAGCATATCGGGGGTCATTTCGTTGGCTATCGCCTCGGAAAGCTGGCTTATCATGTCCGTCGCGTGTTCGCACATAAGCTGCGCGCCTATAATAGCACCTGTTTCAGCATTCGCAACAAGCTTCATAAAGCTCCTGCCGCTGTCGGATATTATGGTGCGGGCGTTGGCGAACATGGTGCATTTAGCGGTCTTTGTGGGGATACCTGCTTCCTTTGCCGCGGCCTCGGTAAGGCCAACCGCCGCTATCTCCGGCTTGCAGTATACGCAGCCCGGAACAAGGTTCATGTTCACGCCGCTCTTTTTGCCCGCTATGAACTCGGCGCACGCCTTGCCCTGCGCCGCCGCCACATGCGCCAGCTGAACGGGGGAGGATACGTCACCTATTGCGTAAATGCCGTTCTCGCTTGTTTTGAAGTTTTCGTCAACCGCCACGCGCCTGCCGTTCATGGCAAGGCTGAAGCCTTCGCCGAAAAGTCCCTCATTATAGGGCCGCCTGCCTATCGCGCAAAGCACAAGCTCGCCCTGTGCGCTTGCGGCGTTCCCCTTCTGGGTAAAGCATACGTTAAGCCCGGCTTCGGTTTTCTCAACCTTTTCAACCATGGCTCCGGTGAATATGGAAGCACCCTGCTTTTTAAGCAGCTGCGCCAGGTTTTGCCCAAGCTCGCGGTCCATGTTCGGAAGGAGTCTATCCAGCCCCTCAACTATGCTTACCTTTGTGCCAAGGTCTATGAAGAACGTTGCAAGCTCAACGCCTATTACGCCGCCGCCTATTATAACAAGCGTTTCGGGCAGCTTATCAAGGCCGGAAAGAAGCTCGTCGCTCGTAACCACGCCCTCAAGCTCAAGCCCGGGTATGGGCGGCCTTGCGGGTACGGAGCCTGTGGCGATTATAATATTGTCCGCCGTGTATTCGCCCGCGTTTTCGCCGCTTACGGCAACCTTGCCCTGCGCCGTAATCGTTCCCTTGCCGTGTATAAAATCAACCTTCGCGGCCTTAAAAAGGGACTCTATGCCGCCGCGCAGTTTTTCAACGGTTTGATTCTTAAAATTAAATAGTTCGCTTAAGTCAACCTTGGCCTCTCCTATGTGTACTCCCATGCGGGAAGCATTCACAGCCTCCGCGTAAACGCCCGAGGCGTGCAGCAGCGCTTTTGTGGGCACGCAGCCGCGGTTAAGGCACGTTCCGCCGCACTCGCGGTTTTCTATAACGGCTGTTTTCAGCCCAAGCTTAGCCGCGCTCAGCGCCGCGGTGTAGCCGCCCGGGCCCGCGCCTATTACAATCAATTGATAATCGCTCATGTTGTTGTTACCTTTCTGTTTCCCTTGTAAGCATTTGGCATATATCCGGTGCGTACGGCGCGCATTCATTTACGCTCTTTACCCTTTCGCAAAGGCTTTCCGCCTTAAAAGGGCAGTTCGTCAAAGCCGCGGACAGGGGAGAGGCAAACTCAAAATCCATCGCGTCCGTATAAACCGCGGCGCTTTTGCAAACTCCGCCCAAAACATTCAGCTTTATAACAAGCTCGCCCCAGCTGAATTTGCTTTCAAGGCTCAGCGTAAATTCAGGGTCCTTTCCGTATATCCAGTCCTCTCCGGCAAAAAAGCTTCGGTTCTGCTCTATTGCCGCTTCATCAAGCCTGTCGGGGCCTATTTCCTCAACCCGCTCACCGTAAACGGAAGAAAACGCGCCTATCATCGCGGCGTTCATGCCCTCAATGGTAAGGCCGGGCACAAGCTCACAAAGGTTTATAACCCTTGCCCGTGCCGACTCAACGCCCTTTGCTTGAAGCTTAAGCTTGGACGGCGCAAGATATTTTGTCATCGCGTCCATATCGGCGTTTATAAGCAATGTGCCATTATGAAATCGCTTTCCCGCGTGGGAATAAAAAGAATTGCCCGAAAACTTGCGGCCGGCGGCGAGTATGTCGTTTCTGCCGGATATGCCCGCGTCTATGCCAAGGCTTTTGCAGGCCTCAACTATAACGCGCTGCTGTTTTGATTGGTCATAGCTTTCGGCATCGGCGCTGAACGTAAAGTTCAGATTGCCCATGTCGTGATAAACGGCGCCTCCGCCGGAAAGGCGGCGCGCAAGCGCGCCGCCGTCTTCCTTCAGTTTGGCCGTACGGCATTCCCTTAGGGCGTTCTGGTTTCGCCCTATAACAACCGTGTGCCTGTTCTGCCAAAGAAACATTATTACCTCGTTTGGCTTAACCGTGTCCGTAAGGTATTTTTCCGTGGCCAGGTTGTAATACGGGTCCGTACTTTGGCTTATGTGGAATAAAAGCCTATACTTCATTCCTTAACGTAGCGCAGTATGGGGGTGCGCGCCGCGCGAACCTCGTCGGGCCTGCCGATCTGCGCGTTGTGCGGAGCGGTCTTCATGTACTCAGGATCGTTGTGCGCAAGCTCGTAAAGCGACCTGAATGCCTCCGCCGCCTCGTCAAGGGTATCCTTGCTCTCGGTTTCGGTAGGCTCAAGCATAAGCGCCTCGTGCACTATAAGCGGGAAATACATCGTGGGCGGATGAATGCCGCGGTCTATAAGGGACTTGGCAACGTCAAGCGCGTTCACGCCGGTTTCCTTTTCAAATTTGCTCAGATCCAGCACAAACTCGTGCATGCAGATTCTGTCAAACGCGGGCTCAAACGTGCCCTGTATGGCGCGCATAAGGTAGTTCGCGTTAAGCACGGCGTTCTTTGCCGCCTCGGGTATGCCTTCCTTGCCAAGGGTGAGCATATAGGTAAGCGCCTTTACAACAACAAGGAAGTTGCCGGCAAAGCTTCTTACCTGCAGCTTGCCGCCGCTCATAAGTGCGGACGCGGGCAGGAATTCCTTAAGGAAAGCCTTGCAGCCTACGGCACCCGCGCCGGGGCCGCCGCCGCCGTGAGGAGTGGCAAATGTTTTGTGCAGATTCATGTGGATGCAGTCAAAGCCCATGTCGCCCGGACGAACAACGCCCATTACGGCATTAAGGTTCGCTCCGTCGTAGTAGCAAAGGCCGCCCGCCTCGTGCACAAGCCTGGTTATCTCAAGTATGTTTTCGTCGAATATGCCAACGGTGTTCGGATTGGTCAGCATAAGGCCTGCGGTATCATCACCAAGAACCGCCTTAAGCGCCTCAAGGTCAACGCATCCGTCGGGAGCGCTCGGTATATTCACAACCTGGTAACCGCACATTGCCGCCGTGGCGGGGTTGGTTCCGTGGGCGGAATCGGGCACTATTATCTTGGTGCGCTTCTTGTCGTTGCGGGAATCGTGATACTGCTTTATGAGCAGCACGCCGGTGAACTCGCCGTGCGCGCCCGCCGCGGGCTGGAACGTCATGGCGTCCATGCCGCTTATTTCGCAAAGATACTCGCTTGCGGTATCAAGCACCTTTTTGCAGCCCTTCACGGTATGCTCCGGCGCAAGGGGATGGATGGCCGTAAAGCCCTCAAGGGAGGCCATTTCCTCGTCTACGCGGGGGTTGTACTTCATGGTGCAGGAGCCCAGGGGGTAGAAGCCGCAGTTCACGCCGTGCACGCGCTTGCAAAGCTGCGTATAGTGGCGGCTTATGTCCGTTTCGCTCATCTCGGGCAGATCAAGCTCGCTCTTTCTTGCAAGGCAGCCGCAAAGCTCAACTTTTTCAACGTCGCATTCGGGCAGCACGCTCATGCCGCGGCCCTTTACGCTTTTTTCAAATATAAGCTTCATTTCGCAAGCACCTCCTTAACAATCTCGGCGGTTTTGTCCAGCACCTCGCGGGAAGCCTTTTCGGTTGCGCACCAGAGCACGCCGCCGTCGTAGGGCAGTCCGCCAAGTATTCCGTTGGCTTCAAGCGCGCTGAGGATTTCGTCAACGCGGGGCATATCAAGCAGGAACTCGTGGAAATATTCGCCCGTGTAGCGCATTGAAACGCCGGGCAGCGCGCAGAGCGCCTTGGCAAGGTAGTGCGCCTTTGCCATGGACTGGCTTGCCGCTTCCTTCATTCCGTTAGGACCCATGGCCGCCATGTAAAGGCCGGCCGTAAGGGCGCAGAGCGCCTCGTTTGAGCAGATGTTGCTGCTGGCCTTTTCGCGGCGTATGTGCTGCTCCCTCGCCTGAAGCGAAAGAACAAAGCAGCGCTCACCGTGGCTGTCAACCGTCTGGCCGACTATGCGGCCGGGCAGCTTGCGCATGTGCTTGGTGGTGGTAGCCATAAAGCCAAGGTACGGCCCGCCGTAGCTAAGCGGCATACCGAGCGGCTGGCCTTCGCCAACGGCCACGTCCGCGCCGCACTCGGCAGGGGTTTTCATAATAGCAAGCGCGATGGGGTTGCAGCCCATAACGAACATGGCGCCCGCCTCGTGCACGGCCTTGCCAAGCTCCTCCGCGTCCTCAAAAAGGCCGAAGAAGTTGGGCTGCTGCATATAAAAGCTTGCCACGTCGCCTGCTGAGAGCATTTCCTTAAGCGCGTCAATGTCCGTTTTGCCGTCCTTCGCGGGAACTATCCTAAGCTCGTCATTCGTGCCGTAGCAATAGGTTTTAACGGTGTTTATAACGTCCGGATGCGCGGCCGCGGAAATAAGCGTAACGCGGTGCTTCCTGTCGCGGCACATGGCGGCGGCTTCCGCGGCGGCGGTAGCGCCGTCGTATACAGAAGCGTTTGAAACATCCATGCCGGTAAGGGCACAGATCATGGTCTGATACTCAAATATGGACTGCAGAATGCCCTGGCTCATCTCCGCCTGGTAGGGGGTATACGCCGTAAGGAACTCTTCCTTTGCGGGAATATACTTTACTATGGACGGAATGTAATGATCGTAGGCACCCGCGCCGCGGAGCACCGTTGAAAAAACGGTATTCTCGTTCGCCATTGCGCGAACCGCGCGGGAGGTTTCAAGCTCGCTCATGCCGTGGGGCAGATCCGGACCGTTTTCAAGGTACATTTCCTCGGGAACGTCTTTATAAAGCTGCTTGAAATCACTAAGCCCTATTGAGCGGAGCATCTGCTGCTGCTCAGCCTCTGTTGAGGGTATATAGTGACCCATATATTATTTCTCCTCTGCGCAAAGGGCCTCGTAATCGGCGGCGGAAAGCAGATCCTCGGTCTCAGTTACGTTTTCAACCTTTATTATCCAGGCGCCGTAAGGATCGCTGTTCAAAAGCTCGGGGGAATCCATAAGCTCTTCGTTAACGGCGCAGACGGTGCCGGAAACGGGGCTTACCAGGTCGCTTACGGCCTTAACGGACTCAACGTCGCCAAAGGCTTCGCCCGCGGTTACTTCGTCACCCTCGGCGGGAAGGTTAATGAAAACAACGTCGCCAAGCGCGTGCTGAGCAAAATCGGAAATGCCGACAACGTAAACGCCGTCTTCCTGCTTGGTCCATTCGTGGGAATTGCTGTAATTGAGTTCGGTGGGGAAATTCATTGTAAATACCTCCGTTATAGTTATGTTTATTTGTTGTTATGCGCCCGCGCGGAGAGTTTCCGCGCAGGCGTTTTCAGTTTGTTGAATTAAAAGCCTATGCGGGCCTCGAAGCCTTCAAGGGCCTCGGTGAACTGTGCGTCGTCAAAGCAGTAAAGCTGCTTGGTGTAGCCGCTGCGCAGCTTGGCCACATCCTCGCCAACGTCCTTGCCGCGCAGTACGCAGTCCGCTATAAGCTTGGCAAGAGCTGTGAACTCTTCCTTGCCGAAGCCGAAGCGGGTCATTTCGCTTACGCCCATGCGCAGCGCGCCGGAGGCGGTGAAGCCTTCCTCGTCGGGAGTGGCCTGGTAGTTCACTATTATGTTGTTCTCCTCAAGCCTGTTCGCAACCTCGGGGCCGGTGCCGTAGCCAACGGATACTATAACCTGATGGGTTTCGGTGTAGTCTATCGCGGGGTCGCCCATAACGTTGAGCCCCTCGGCCTTAAGAGCCTTCGCGAAGTGCTTGGCGTTCTCGATTATGGCCTTCTGGTAAGCATCCTTAAATGTGTTCATTTCGTATGCCGCCATCAGCAAACCAAGCTGGGTGCCAAGGTGGTGATTGGAAACGCTGCCGGGGAATACGCGGCTTTCTATTGTTTCCCAAAGGCCGTACTTAAGCTCGTCCTTCTTGTAGTTAACGCCTATAACGCCGCGCTGCGGGCCAAAGAACGTTTTATGGGTGGAGCCGGTAACAATCTCCGCGCCCTCTTCAAACGGCTTCTGGAAATGCTCGCCTACAAGGCCCATAACGTGCGCCATGTCGTACATTATGGTGGTGGGTATGCCCTGCTCGTCCACAAAGCGGCGGATTTCGCTTACGGGCTCCTTGTGCAGAACCATGCTCTTGCCGAATATTATGAACTCGGGCTTGTACTCGTCTATAAGCTTTTTGGTTTCCTCAACGTCTATCTTATAAACGTTGTCCTTGCATACGGGGAAGTTTACAACCGCGTTGCGCTCGGTAACGGGGTCCACCGCGATGTAATCATGCAGCGCGCCCATGGGCTGAGCGGAAAGGTGGCCGCCCTTTATTATGTGGTTATTCATAACGTAGCCAAGGCGCTTGGGGGTATGCTTGCGGTCAAGCCTGTTCTTCCAGTCCATAAGGGCGGAGAACACGGCCATGTTGCTCATCTGGCCGCTGAGCACGCGGGTTTCAACCTCCGCACAGCCCAGATACTGCTTCATCTGCTCAACAAGCAGCTGCTCAACCTCGTCTATAAAGCCGGTGCCCTGATAATAGAATATATCCTTGTCGTAGAAGGACTTTATCTTCTTATGCTCGGCGTAGCGGCAGCTGGGGTCGGATGCGCAAAGCATCTGCACGGCGCGGCTGGGGGTATTTTCGGAAGGAATAAGGTTTACGCACTGCTTCTGGCGCCATTCGTGGTTTTCTTCGGCGCGCTTTATAAGCTCAAGCGCTTTCTTGGCGCGGTCCGCGCCGCAGCTGCACTGCTCCTCTTCCTCGGGCTTATAAAGTATGGGCCTTGCGAACGGGGGAGCGTCCACGCGCATATGGTAGGGAGGTATAACGGCCTTAAGCCTCTTGCCGCGGATGTCAACCTCAACAAAGTCGTTTTCAAGCACGGTGGAGTCAATGTAGCAAAGGCCTATGGCGCGCTTTGCGGTCTGGTCGGATATAACGGTCTTAAGACCCTCACCCTCGGCCACGTAGTAAGGTACCATGGTTCCGCTGGTAACCCAGCCTATGTGCTTGCCGTCCTTGTATATTTCCATGCCGGCGCGCATTACGCCGCGGTCTATAAGGGCTATCGCCTGTATGCGCTTAGGCAGCATTGAATTGTCGCTGAAGTCGCGGTTCATTATGCGCTTATAGGCCTCATACTGCTTGGCAAGCTCCTCGCGGCCTATATAGTTGCCCTTCTGCTCGGAAAAGCTTACGGCGAAGCGGGCAAGGGATACGGAGAATATGGGCATGGGCTTGCCGCTGGGGTCAACGCCCATCTCATGGCCGTAAAGGGGCAGAGCCGCCTCAAGGCGAAGCGTGTCGCGCGCGCCAAGGCCCGCGGGCTTTGCGCCAAGCTCAATCAGCCTGTTCCAAAGCCATTCCGCGTCCTCACTCTTTACGTATACTTCGTAGCCGAGAGGCTCGCCGGTGTAGCCGGTCTTTGCAACCTTTGCCTCGTGACCTTCAAGCATAAGGCTGTTGAGCGCGTTCTTCATGGGCTCGGTAACGGCCTCGCCGCCGGAAAGAACCATCATAAGCTCCTTGCTCTTGGGGCCCTGCACGGCTATCGCCGCCCAGTCGGCGGAAATATCGGTCATGGTGCAGTTGTAGTTGCCTATTATTTTATTAAGGTGCGCCTTGTCCTTTTCGGTATTGGCGGCGTTTACCACCAGCAGGAAGCGGTCCTCCTCATAGCGGTAAAGGTATGCGTCGTCTATCGCGCTGCCGTCCTCGGCGGGTATAATGCAGTACTGCGCCTTGTTCAGGTCAAGACCCGCAACGTTGCTTGTTACAACGTGCTGCAAAAACTCAAGCCTTTCGGGGCCTTCTATAAGCAGCCTGCCCATGTGGGAAACATCAAAAAGGCTGCAGGCGTGGCGGGTATAAAGGTGCTCCGCCACTATTCCGCTGGGGTACTGCACGGGCATTTCCCACCCGCCAAAGTCCACCATGCTCGCGCCCGCGGCTACATGCACCGCGTAAAGCTGGGTTCTTTTCAATTCGCTCATTGGTTTCCTCCTCGTTTTTGTTAGGTGAAATGATTTGGGGAATGTGCTTTTTTGAACATGAAAAAAGCACAAACTTCCCCGCTTAGGGAAATTTGTGCCTCCGTTTTTGCCTGAGAGATTCCTTCCCGGCCCTGCCGGCAAGTTGCACCTTCGGTGTGAAATGGCTTTCACTTTTCCGGAGTATCGTCGCGCGCCGGTCCCTTTTGCCTGAGAGCTTCTGCATCCCCTTCGGCGCCGCCGCGTAGGTATAAGCCTGCGGGCGATCTCTCCCGGTGCGGTCATCCGATGATATGCTGTTTTGCATAACCTAGGCAGACATCTTTCATCTGCATCGATTATGATATCACAACCCTTTTAATGCAGTCAAGAAAAAACAGCTCTCGTACGGCGTGCGAAATACCGCTTAAATTTGTTCGCGGCATGAAAAAAGCCGGGGCACAAGGCTCCGGCTTATGAGTGTTGATTAAACCTGATTTTTTACTCCGCTACTGTATTCTCCTGCTTATTGAGTATCTCCATGAATTCTTCACCGGTGATGGTTTCTTTCTCAAGCAGGTAATTGGCAAGCGTATCCATAATGGCGCGGTTTTCTTTTATTATGTTCTCCGCCTTCTTATAGGCATCGCTTATCATGTCCACAACCTCGTGGTCTATCTTGGCCGCGGTTTCGGCGGAGCAGGCAAGGCTCGCGTCGCCGCCAAGGTACTGGTTGCCAACCGTTTCAAGCGCCACCATGCCGAAATTGTCGCTCATGCCGTAGCGGGTTATCATGGCGCGGGCAAGCTTTGTGGCCTGCTCAATGTCGTTTGAAGCGCCGGTTGTTATGGAGCCGAATACAACGGCCTCCGCCGCGCGTCCGCCGGTAAGGGTAGCAAGCTTGTTAAGTGCCTCTTCCTTGCTCATCAGCAGCTTTTCGCCGGACTCAACCTGCATGGTGTAGCCGAGCGCGCCGCTCGTGCGGGGAACTATGGTTATCTTGTGCACGGGGGCGGAGTTGGTCTGCTTTGCGGCAACAAGCGCGTGGCCGATTTCATGGTAGGCTACTATGCGCTTTTCGTCGGGGGACACAACCGCGTTCTTGCGCTGATAGCCGGCTATAACAACCTCAACGCTCTCCTCAAGGTCCTCCTGCGTTACGGTATCGCGCCCAAGCCTTACAGCGCGAAGGGCGGCCTCGTTTATAATGTTCGCAAGCTCTGCGCCGCTCGCTCCGCTTGTTGCGCGGGCTATAACCTCAAAGTCTATGTCGCCTGAAAGCTTTACGTCCTTGGCGTGCACCTTCAGTATTGCTATACGTCCGTTCAGGTCGGGCAGCTCAACCGGTATGCGCCTGTCAAAGCGGCCGGGGCGCAGAAGCGCCGGGTCAAGCGTATCGGGCCTGTTAGTGGCGGCCAGGATAACAACGCCCTTTTGCGGGTCAAATCCGTCCATCTCGGTAAGCAGCTGGTTCAGCGTCTGCTCGCGCTCGTCGTTTGAGCCAAGGCCGGAATCGCGCTTTTTGCCGATTGTATCAATTTCGTCTATGAATACTATGCAGGGCGCTTTCTCGTTCGCCTGCTTGAAAAGATCCCTAACCTTCGCGGCGCCCATGCCCACGAACATCTCAACAAATTCCGAACCGGATATTGAGAAGAAGGGAACCTTGGCTTCGCCGGCAACGGCCTTTGCCAGCAGGGTTTTGCCCGTGCCCGGAGGGCCTACAAGCAGCGCGCCCTTGGGAAGCTTTGCGCCGATGGAGGCGTACTTGGCCGGCTCATGCAAAAAGTTGACTATCTCCTGAAGAGCTTCCTTCGCCTCGTCTTCGCCCGCTACATCGGCAAATGTTATGCCCGTCTGCGCCTCAACGTAAACCTTGGCGTTGGACTTGCCGAAGCTCATCGCGTTGCCCATAGCACCGCCGCCCATGCGCTTCATCAAAAGCCTGCCCAGGAAGCTGAAGAACAGTATGGGCAGCACCCACGATACAAGTATCGTAACAATGGGGGAGGACTGCGTGGGGATGGAGGACTCAAACTTTACGTTCGCGTTCTGCAGCTTTTCAATCAGCGTGTCGTCCGGCCATATACCGGTTTGGTAATAATAAAGCCGCCCGTCGTTTCCGCGCGCGCTGAATGTTATTGTGCTTGCGCTGTTGTCCCGCGCAACCTCAACTATCTGTCCCGCATCCAGCATGTTCAAAAAGTCGCTGTAGCTTACCTCTGTCACCTGGTTTTCAAACAGAAGAGGGAAAACAAAAATGTTCAGCAGAAGCAGCACGATAAGCGCTATCGTGCAATAGTATATCAATGGTTTTCTAGGGGGCTCGTGTTCTTTGACGCTCACGGTATGTCTCCTTTCAAAATGTAAATCGAATTTTGTTATACGCATTATAGACGATGTTCGTATCATAAAAAAGACGTCACGGGCATATAATTGTGAAAAATCTGCTTATAGGTCGTCACAAACGCGGAATAAGGCTTTTTTCAGGCGATTTTAAGCCCTGCGAAAGCGTAGAATTGTTGACAATATCGGCTCTCTGGCGTAAAATTACCTTAACGGGATTATGCGCATGACCCCATAGTTATGGGCAAAGCTTTTTTGCGGCCCAAAATATCAACATTAAACGGAGGATTCTATGAAAAACAAGATCATCACTGCGCAGCAGGCTGTCGATCTCATCCCCGACGGCGCTACCATCATGATGGGTGGCTTCGTGGGTTGCGGCAGCGCGCTCTCAATCATCGATGCCCTTTCAAAGAGCAATAAGGGCCACTTCCATACTATTCACAACGATTCATCCAAGCTGAACGGTCCCGATGGTGATGAGTATTACAGCTGGGCAAAAATGATTCATAACGGCCAGATTGAAGGCTATATCGGAAGCCATCTCGGCACCAACCCCGAAGCCGTTGAAAAGTGGGCCAAGGGCGAGCTGAAGGTTGACCTGGTTCCCCAGGGAAGCCTTGCTGAAATGATTCGTGCCGGCGGCGCAGGCCTCGGCGGCGTTATCACTCCCACCGGCGTGGGCACTCTGGTTGAGGACAGCCCCCTGGTACGCGGCAAGGTAAATTACGACGGTAAGGATTACCTGGTAATGAAGCCCCTGCATGCCGATGTAGCGCTTATCGGTGCTTACAAGGTAGACAAGGCCGGCAACGTTTGGTACAAGGGCAGCGCGCAGAACTTCAACCGCGTTATGGCCACCGCAGCCGATCTGGTAATAGTGGAAGCCGAAGAGCTTGTCGAAGTCGGCGAAATCGAGCCCGAAAACGTTGCAACTCCGGGCATTCTGGTCAACTATATCGTAGTCAGGGAGGGCAAATAAAATGGAGAAGAGCTTAATCAAACCCTTTATAGCCAGGCGCGTTGCGCAGGAATTCACCGATGGCATGGTCGTTAACCTTGGTATAGGCCTGCCGGTTCTGTGCACCAACTATCTGCCCGAAGGCATCACCGTTACCGTACACAGCGAGCTTGGCATAGTAGGCCAGGGCCCCGCTCCCGATGCAGAGCATGCCGATCCTATGCACGTTGTTGACGCGGGCGGCAACGCCAGCTCCATAATCGTCGGCGGCGCGTTCACCGATTCCTCCGATTCTTTCGCCCTCATTCGCGGCGGCCATGTGGACGCTGTTGTTCTCGGCGGTCTCGAGGTTGATGAGGAAGGCAGCCTTGCCAACTGGATCATCCCCGGCAAGAAGATGCCCGGCATGGGCGGCGCCATGGACCTGCTGGTCGGTGCCAAGAAGGTTATAGTTGCCATGGAGCATACCGCCAAGGGCAACCCCAAGATCCTTAAGAAGTGCCGTCTGCCCTACACCGCGGTCAAGTGCGTAAACATGATCGTTACCGAGATGGGCGTTATGAACGTTACCGATAAGGGCCTTGAGCTTATAGAGTACAACCCCGAGTTCACCCTGGAGCAGATTCAGGCCGCTACCGAGGCTCAGCTTATAATCAGCCCCGAGCTTAAGAAAATGGACATGACCGGTTTTGAGGCGTAATAACCTTATTAACCGCTCGAAATAAAAAATACTAAAGGAGAAATACAATGGCTAAGGAAATCGTATTGGCAGGCGCCTGCCGTACCGCTATAGGCAAATTTGGCGGAAGTCTGGCTAACACCCCCGCTGTAGAGCTTGGTGCTCTGGTTATAAAAGAGGCTATCAACCGCGCCGGCATTAAGCCCGAGGATGTTGATGAAGTTCTGATGGGCAACGTGCTGCAGGCCGGTTTGGGCCAGAGCCCCGCTCGTCAGGCTGCCATCAAGGCCGGCCTTCCCGAGACCGTACCCGCCCTTACCGTAAACAACGTTTGCGGCAGCGGCCTTAAGTGCGTCAACCTCGCTGCGGACATGATCATGGCCGGCGATGCGGACGTTATGGTAGTCGGTGGTATGGAGAACATGAGCCTCGCGCCCTATGCTCTGCCCAAGGCCCGTTTCGGCTACAGGATGAACGACGGCAAGGTTGTTGACGTTATGGTCAACGACGGTCTGTGGGATGCTTTCAACAATTACCACATGGGCATCACCGCCGAGAACGTAGCCGCCAAGTTCGGCGTAACCCGCGAGATGCAGGATGAGTTCTCCGCCAACAGCCAGCAGAAGTACGGCGCTGCCGCCGCCGCCGGCAAGTTCGACGAGGAAATCGTTCCCGTAATGGTAAAGGTTAAGAAGGAAATGGTCGAGTTCAAGGTTGATGAGCAGCCCCGTCCGACCAGCACCGTTGAGACTCTTGCCAAGCTGAAGCCCGCCTTCAAGCCCGACGGAACCGTAACCGCCGGTAACGCCTCCGGTATCAACGATGGCGCGGCCGCCGTGGTTGTCATGAGCGCTGAGAAGGCCAAGGAACTGGGCGTAAAGCCCCTTGCTAAGATCGTTGCCGGCGCCAGCGCGGGCGTAGATCCCAGCATCATGGGTATCGGACCTGTTTACGCCACCCGTAAGGCCCTTAAGAAGGCCAATATGGAGATCAAGGACCTCGACCTGATCGAGGCCAACGAAGCGTTTGCCGCTCAGAGCGTTGCCGTTGCCAACGAGCTCGGTTTCGATATGTCCAAGGTAAACGTAAACGGCGGTGCCGTTGCCCTGGGTCACCCCATCGGAGCTTCCGGCTGCCGTATCCTTGTAACCCTGCTTTATGAGATGAAGCGCCGCGGTTCCAAGTACGGCCTTGCCACGCTGTGCATCGGCGGCGGCATGGGCGTAGCTACCATAGTCGAAGGTATGTAATTAAATGCGCTTAAATTAAGCGCGTGAGAGGGCGGGCGAATAACCCGCCCTTTTTGTATGCCCCAAGGGGTGACGAGCGCGGGCGTAAATGGTATAATATAGCCAAAATAATTGGAGGGAGCTTATAAAATGGAAAAACCGGTATTGGTTATAATGGCGGCGGGCATGAGCAGCCGCTACGGCAGCCTTAAGCAGATAGATCCCGTGGACGACAAAGGGCATATTATAATAGACTTTTCGGTGTTCGATGCTCACCGCGCCGGCTTTGAAGAGGTTATATTCCTTATAAAGAAAAACATAAGCGAGGCGTTCCATGCCGCCATAGGCGACAGGGTGTCCAAATATATAAAGGTCAGCTACGCTTATCAGGAGCTTGATATGCTGCCAGAGGGCGTAAGCATACCCGAGGGCCGTCAGAAGCCCTTCGGAACAACCCATGCCGTGCTTTGCGCGCGCAAGGCCGTCGGGAACAGACCCTTTGCGGTTATAAATGCCGATGATTATTATGGGCCGGAGGCGTTTGAGCACCTGTATAAGTTCTTAACGAGTGAGCATGCCTCAAACGAGCATCTTGCCGTGGGCTATCCCGTTGAGAATACCCTTCCCGAAAACGGAGAGGTTACGCGCGGCGTTTGCCAGGTAAATGACGAGGGCTGCCTTACCTCAATCGTTGAGCGCATGCGCATAGCGCGCGCCGATTGCGGCGCCGTGGCAACGGAGGACGACGGCACAACCGTTGAAATCCCCCGCGGAACAACCGTTTCAATGAACTGCTGGGGCTTCTCAAACAGCATATTCGATGTTCTTGACGAAAGCTTCCGCCGCAATATAGCCGCGGGCCTTGAAAAGAACCCCATGAAGTACGAGGATCTTCTGCCGGTTACAGTGTGCGGCGCTATTCAGTCCGGCCTTGTGAAGGTTCATGTTGAGCCTACTCATGACGCGTGGTTTGGCGTAACGCATAAGGACGATAAGCCCGTTGTAATGCAAAAGCTGAGAGAGCTTAAGCAAAAGGGCGTTTATACGGACAATCTTTGGAACTAAGCTAAGACATAAAAATCGGCCTCTCCGAAATCTCGGGGAGGCCGAACTTGTTTTGGTGATTGTTTGATTATCTCAGCTTTACGTAATCTTTGTTTATAAAGCCGTATTCGTCGCCGCATTTGGCCAGGCACCAGCTGCCGTTTATCATGTATACCATGGCACTGTCGCCCTTGCTGAGCTGGCGTATAACGGGGTATGAAGTGTCGGGGCCGGTTCTGAAGTTTACGTCCGATTTTATTGTGGCCGCTATAAGCGTTATGGCCGTATCGCCCTTATAAATGCCGGTTGTGCCCGTGGACTGAACGGTTATATACGCCTTTGAGCAGAAGCCCGTGCGCCCGTCGTAAAGCACATAGTACCAGTCTCCCATTTCGGCCAGTATATTCAGCTTTGTGCCGGATGAAATGGTGCCGAGCACGCCTGTGCCCGTGGTTGAGGCGCCCGTGCGCAGGTTTACCTTCGCGCTCGTTTTGCCAGTTGCGAGCTCAACCTTTGTGCTGCTTGTGGTACCCTCGGGTGTAACGCCCTGATCCGTATCCGTGGTATCGCCGGACTCAGTTACAGTGTCGCTTGTCTTTTTAACATATTTGGCGTAAAGGTAGCCGTGCTTGCCGTCGTACTCCGCCTCGTACCATCCGTTTGAAAGTGAGTAGAGTGTAACGGTTGTGTTGCGCTTCAGCTCAATAAGTATATCCGATTTGGTATTCGCTTCCGCGCGCATGTTGACCGTGCCTGTGGTAACGCCTTCGCCTATGGCTGTTTTTGTTTCCTCGGCCTTTGTTTCGGTTTCGGGTATGGCGGTTGTTGCGCGCACATATTTGGCGTAAAGGTAACCCTGCTTGCCGTCATACTCCGCCTTGTACCAGCCGTTTGAAAGCGAGTACAGAGTAACGGTAGTGTTGCGCTTCAGCTCAATAAGTATGGTCGATTGAGTGTTCGCTTCCGCGCGCATGTTGACTGTGCCTGTGGTAATGCCAACACCTGCGGCAGTCTTTGTTTCCTCTTCCTTGGTCTCGCTTGATTCGCTCTTTTCGGGTATGGCGGTTATTGCGCGCACATATTTGGCGTAAAGATAGCCCTTCTTGCCGCCGCACTCGGCCTCGTACCATCCGTTTGAAAGAGAATAGAGTGTAACGGTTGTGTTGCGCTTAAGCGTTGTAAGTATCTTTGATTGGGTGTTCGCTTCCTCGCGCATGTTAACCTTGCCTGTTGTGATGCCCTCACCCGCGGCGGTAACGGTTTCTTCCTTCTTGTCCGTGTCCGCTTTCTCGTCCGTTGTCTCGCTCTTTTCGGGTATTGCCGTTATAACGCGCACGTATTTCGCGCTCACGTAGCCCTCGCCCGCGGAGCAGCTGACCTTGTACCAGCCGTTTGAAAGCGATATAAGCTCAAGCTTGGTGCCTTTTTTAAGCGTGGCAAGCTTATCCGTCTTTGTTCCCTCACCTTTGCGCAGGTTTACGCTGCCGGTTGTTTCGCCCTCGCCGTTTTGCGGCACGGCGGAAGTATCGCTGCCGTCGGTTGTAATAACGCCGGTTTTCTTAACGTAGTCGGAGTGTATATAGCCCTCGTTTTCGCCCGCTATAACCCGCGTCCAGTTCCCCTCGGTTGAAAGGATTACTATAAGCGTGTTTTTGCCAAGCTTGGCTATGGATGTATACGATGTGTCCGGTCCCGTGCGCAGATTTACGCCGCTGCCGGTTACCGTGCCCACAACAAGCGTTTCACCCGTTGTTCCGTCCGCAGTGGGGGTGGGCGTAGCGTTGCCCGATGCGGTAGGTGTCGCCTCGGGTGTCGGCGTGGCGGCTTCTTCCGCCTTTGCCGCCGTGAACTTAACATAGTCGTCTATCACAAAGCCGGATATGTCGCCGGCTTTTACGTAATACCAGCCGTTATCATAATCATAAACAGTAAGGCTTGTGCCGCGCGGCAAAAGCTTGTATGCCTCGTATTGCGTGCCCGCGCCGCTTCTTATATTAACCTTTGCGGTTGTAACGCCCGTGCCTATGCTTATCATGCCGGCCGTGTTGTCGGTTGCCGTTGTGTCGGTTTGACCGGGAGTGGGTGTGGCCGTGGTTTCGGTCGCGCCGGGCTTGGTAGGTGCCGCGGGCAGTGAAATATTATAGCTTGTAAGGCTCGCGCCGGGATAATAGAAGGCGAGTATAGTGCGGTAGCTCTGCCCGTTGTTGGCACGCTGCTGCGCTCCGCGCTGGCTAAGACCAACTCCGTGACCCCAGCGAACATGGTATATGGTGTAGCTGCTGCCGTCCGATGAATATTCGCCCCAGTAGCTGCGCAGGTTGCTGTTTGTGAACACGCGGTAAAGCATAAGCTCGCTCACGTTGAATTTAAGCGATATGTTTTCCTCAACCATGCCGCCGAATATGCCGTCCACAACTATTGTTATGCTTGTCATGTTGTGCTGCTCGCCGCTTGACTTCGGGCTTGTCAGCTCAACGCTGCGTATAAGGTTAAGCCCTTCTGCCTGCACGCCTTTATACTGCGTAAGCTTTGCTATAAGCAGGTCATAAAGCTGCTGAGAAATCTGCCCCGCGCAGTTTATGGGAATGGTTGCCGTTTCCTTCATGCTCAGGGTGTTCGCCGTGTCATAAGGGTCAAGAGCCACGGCAAAGCCCGCGTCGCTTATCTTTTTGCTTGTCCAAGCGGAACTTGGCACGGTTGTCTCTCCGCCGTTTGATGCGCTGTAATACGCCGTAAGTATTTTGCCGTTAACGGTAAGCACCTCGCTTATCGTTGAGTCCACGGCAGATATAACGTTTGTGTAGCTTGAATTATATCCCTTGTAAACCTGGTCGGAGGACGTGTCGCCTATATGATAGGTGGCGTTCGGCTTTTGCGATATTACGGAAAGCACGTATGACTTTGCGGCTATTGCCTGCGCCTTAAGCGCCTCTATGGGATAAAGATTGTTCATTTCGTATGCCACAACGCCGTAAAGGTAGTGCGCTATGGGCACCTCGTTCACAACCTGCAGATATCCGCTTGAAAGCGCGCGAACGTATAAATGCCCCAGATACCTGCGGGAATTAAGCGTAATGTACCCCGCCGAGGGCTGCATGTCCGTACGCATTACGGATACGCACTCGCCCGTGTAAAGCTCGCCCGCCGTTGAGTGCACGGCGGTTACGGTGCCGTTAAAGTTGGATTTAAGCGTAAGCGTGCCCGCGGGCAGAACAAGCGAGCATTCCTTTATAAAATACTCGCCCTTAAGGCTTATGGCTATCGCCGTTGCGTTATTTGTGGAAAGCTTTACCCTAACCGTTTGGCTGGGCAGCTCCTCCGCAAGACCCGGCGCCGGGAGCGCCGAGAGTATAAGCGTTAATACGCAGAGCAGTAATGCGGTTTTCTTAATGCCTTTTTTAATCATTATTTTTTCCAGCTTTCTATAAGCAGTGCTATCCACGGCCTGAGCCTTGGCTGCTTGGGCGCGCCTATTTTCTCAACGTCCCTGCCCATTCTTATAAGGCGGAACATCCTGTCCGCCGCGCTGTCAAAGCGCCTTGCGCCAACCTCTTCCGTGTCGTCCTTGGGCGATGCTATCGTCATAACGCCGGCATTGGTCATGGAATACAGCTCTTCCATGCCGTCGCCAACCTCGTTCACTATCATGGCCACCGGTATTTTAAGCGCCGCGCAGCGCTTAACTATTGCGTAGAGCGGTTTGCCGGGCTTTACCGCGTCCTTATCCGGCACGGAGCAGCCTGTTACCACAAGCGCCGTGTTCTTAACCAGCTTTTTGAAGTTTATGGCGTCAAGCACATCCTCATAATCCCGGCTGTATTTTCCGTGGCTCAGCGCGCATACAACGTCCGCAAAGCCCCTCGTTTTGTCAAATTCCCATTTAAGCGCAGTACCGAGTGCGGATGTGAGCTTATATGTTCCTTCTATCGGCTCAGCCTCTGTTGACGCGTCCATACACAGTATTTCGGTTTCATTAAGCCTTGCGTGCAGATATTCGGCATCCGCCCGCTCAATAAGGGGCAGGTTTTCGCGGGAGCATTCAAGCTCATTGCCGTCCTTATCGTAAAAACGAATGCCGAGCGAGCGGGCAAAGCCCATGCCGCCGTCGCCCATATTAAAATCGTGCACGCCTATTATTATGCGCTTAAGCCCTTCATCAAGCGCGCGGCGAACCAGCTCGCCCACGCCCTGGGAGGATATGCCGCCCTCGCCGAATGCGGAGGCTGTTTCAAGCACGGCCGTCCTTCCGCTCACAACGCCGTAAGTAACGTCCGTTTTCCCTTCAAGCGTGCCGCTTGTTACGGATGCCTTTCTTGCCGCGCCGCCGGTTGCGGTTATAACGCTTTCGGCAAATCCCGCCTTGCCCGTGTTTATGGGGAAGGGGGCCAGCTTAACGCCCTGAAAATGCCTGCGCGCCGCCAGCGTCATGCGCTTTATGGCATCCGTGCTGCTTATGCGCTCGTAATCCGCCGGAGCGAGCAGCACCCTTATGCCCTTGCCTACCGGTTTGCGCCTGCCGTGCTTTTTGGGCACGCTAAGCCCGTCCAGCGTTCCGTCGCCGCCCTCAATTTTGCCGTTTGAGCTTACCTGACCGAAATAGTTAAGCCCTTCCACCTTGTAAAGACGGTTGTTTTCAACAAAGGGCTTGTCGTGCACCATGTACATATCAAGCGCCGCGTCGTCGGATATGGCGCGGAAAACCTTTCGCATCTGCTTAAGCTTGCCGCCCATTATAACCACAAGATAAACGTCGCTCTCTTTATCCTCACTAAGCTTTGGGGTAAAGGGGTCGTCCCCGCCGTAAAGGGTCAGGCCTTTAAGCTCGCTTAAAGTGAGCACGGAAAATATGCCTTCGAATATCTTCCTTGCAAATTCCTTATGCGGCTGCTCCGCCATAGCGGCAAAGCGTACGCCGAGCGAAAAGCGCGTTATCTTCATAATACGTATAAACTCCCATTGTGATTGTAAATATATTATAACTTGCTTGGGGCGTATGGTCAAACCAATAAAAATGCGCTATTATATAAGTGCATCAGTTTAATATGAAATTGGAGAAGATCAATGATTACTTTGGAGCAGGTAAAGGCCGATCCGTCCATAAAAACATATATCCGCATGGCGGACGCATCGTTAGGGGAGCTTGGCTTTACGGAGCACAGCTTTGCCCACGTTGGAAAAACCGGCGAGGTGGCGGGGTATATACTGGAAACGCTCGGCTATGATAAGCGCGAAATAGAGCTTGCGCAGATTGCCGCTTATATGCACGATATAGGAAACGTTGTAAACCGCACGGACCATGCCCAGAGCGGCGCCGTAATGGCCTTCCGTATTCTGGATAGATTGGGTGCGGACGCGGAGGATATAGCCAAAATAGTCGCCGCCATAGGTAACCACGATGAGGGCACCGGCGTACCCGTAAGCGCGATATCGGCCGCACTTATAATTGCGGACAAAACGGACGTGCGCTACACCCGCGTAAGAAAGGCCGAGTTTGCCGCCTTTGATATTCACGACCGCGTGAACTTTGCCGTGCGCGAGGCGAAAACGGTTATAGACGACTCGCACGAGAATATTTCCCTTGAAATGACGATAGATACGCAGTATTGCTCCGTTATGGATTATTTTGAAATATTCCTTAAGCGCATGCTGCTTTGCCGCAAGGCCGCGGAGAAGCTGGGCCTTAAATTCAGGCTTGTTATAAACGGACAAAGCCTGCTTTAATCAATGTTAAATCAGCGGAGGATATGCCATGCAGCGCTGTATGTATGTTCTGTTTTCCCGGCAGAACACAAAAATTGGCCGCGTTATACGGGTGTTTTTAAGAAACAGCCGCTATTCCCATGTTGCGCTTTCGTTGGATGAAAAGCTCTACGAGGTGTATTCATTCTCCCGCTTAAGGCACGATTCGCCCTTTTCCGGCTGCTTTATGCGCGAATATCCAAAGCACTATATTATAAAGGATGTGGATGTGCCGGTAAAAATCTGCCGTGTGGACATGACTGAGGAGCAATATGCCGAGGCTTGCCGAAAGCTTAAGGACAGCATAAGCCGAAGCGACAGCATGATTTATAATCTTTTCGATGCCGCGGTGCTCCCCTTGGGCAAAAGATACCGCCTGAAGGATGCTTATACCTGCGTAAGCTTTACCTCTTATGTAATCGGCATGGACGATGTTGCCGATATAGGCGACCTTGAATCAAGGCTTAGCGATTATGCCGTATACGAAGGCGGACTGAAGCAGGTTTTTGAGGAGCACGGCGTATCCGAACCCGAGAAAGACGATTATTTTGAAAAGCATGGCCACATTGCCGCCGCGCGGGATTTAAGAACCCTTGTTAAGCGGCTGCTCGCAAGGCGCGGCTGCGCGTAAGCTAAAGGAGAGAACTTATGAACATAAACCGCATAAAAGCCATTGCCGCCGAGCACGAAAGCTTTTATGTTTATGACGAAAATCAAATAGAGAATAACATATCCGCGCTTAAACGCTGCTTTGCGGGCGCGGATATATTGTATTCAATAAAGTGCAATCCAAATAAAAGCGTGCTTCGGGCCGCTTTTTCCCGCGGACTTGGTGCCGATGCCGCAAGCGCGGGGGAGGTTGAGGCGGCGCTTAACGCGGGGCTTGAGCCCGAAAACATATTCTATTCATCGCCCGGCAAAACGGATGACGATATTCTTTCCGCCCTGCATCGCTGCACAATAATTGCGGACAGCCTTGGTGAGGTGCGCCGCGTAGACGAGCTTTTGACCAAAAGAAACGAATATGCCGATATAGGCATAAGAATAAACCCGAACTTTTCGTTTGATTCTTCCGGCCCTGCCCCCAGCAAATTCGGCGCGGACGAAAACGC
>CAZRHS010000015.1:0-32916 GCA_964600045.1 uncultured Clostridium sp. | reverse complement strand
TACACAAAAAGCGCTTCCTTTCAGCGTAATGCCGATTGGAGGCGCTTTTGATGGCAGGGGCAGAAAGGCTCGAACTCTCAAGAACGGTTTTGGAGACCGCTATGTTACCATTACATCATGCCCCTATCGCGACTTTGCCATTATAACATCTTTGGCGGGCGGTGTCAACACAGAATGTGCGGCTGCCGTTTCTTATAAGCACGCTTACTTTTGGCTGCTGCCGAGGCGGCCGGCCATGCGCTCGGACTGAATCCGGCAGAGATCATCATAGCTAAGCTCGCAAACCTCGGTTTTGGGCACGGGCAAAAGAACGGCCTGCGCAAGAGCTTTCTTTAAGTCATAAACTATATATTCGCCGTTTGTAATTTCATTTGGCAAAACGGCATCGGGCGACTTCAGGCAGAGCGGGACGGTGTTCAGATTGGTTATGGGCAAAAACCACTCCCCGCGATAGCCGCTGTCTATAACGCCGCAGCGCTGGGCAATGCCCTTTGTGCCGGTTGAGCCGCGCTCGTGAACCTGAAAATAATAATCTTGCGAGCAGGCGGACGCGATTCCGGTCGGTATAAGGCGCGTTTCGTGCGGCTTTATGATCCAATACGGCTCGTCTATAAGGGCATAAATATCGTATCCTGCGTCCTCATCACGCTTTGAGGGAATTCTGGCGGAGGGTTTCAGCTTTGCGAAATAAATCTTTTCCATATATCACCTTATAAAAAATCGCGCCGGCGCGATAACCGGCGCGTTCAAACTCAATTTAATCAAGGAAATCCTTCAGCTTTTTGCTGCGGGAAGGATGCCTAAGCTTTCTGAGCGCCTTTGCCTCTATCTGGCGAATACGCTCACGGGTAACGTTGAACTCCTTGCCCACCTCTTCAAGGGTTCTCGCCTTGCCGTCGTCAAGGCCAAAGCGCAGCCTGAGCACCTTTTTCTCCCTGGGAGTGAGTGAATCAAGCACCTCCATAAGCTGCTCCTTAAGCAGGGTGAACGCCGCAACGTCCGCGGGGGCGGGGGTAACATCGTCCGCGATAAAGTCGCCAAGGTGGCTGTCCTCTTCCTCGCCTATAGGGGTTTCGAGAGAAACAGGTTCCTGCGCAACCTTGATTATTTCGCGCACCTTTTCTTCGGATATGCCCATTTCCGCCGCTATCTCGTCGGGTCTCGGCTCGCGGCCGTATTCCTGCAGCAGCTGACGGTTTACGCGGATAAGCTTATTTATCGTTTCAACCATGTGCACAGGGATTCTTATGGTGCGCGCCTGGTCGGCTATTGCCCTGGTTATGGCCTGACGAATCCACCATGTGGCATAGGTTGAGAACTTATAACCCTTGCGGTAGTCAAACTTTTCAACAGCCTTTATAAGGCCAAGGTTGCCTTCCTGAATAAGATCAAGGAACAGCATGCCGCGGCCCACATAGCGCTTGGCAACGCTTACAACAAGCCTAAGGTTAGCCTCGGCAAGCTTCTGCTTTGCCTCCTCGTCGCCGTCCGCCATGCGCTTTGCAAGTTCTATTTCTTCCGTTGCGCTGAGCAGGGGTACCTTACCTATTTCCTTAAGGTACATCCTTACGGGGTCATCTATTGATATGCCCTCGCCAAGGGACGCATCCTGCTCTATGTCGGTAATTTCCTCGTTTATGTTTTCCGGAACTTCCGCTTCCTCATCGACCAGGTCTATGTTCAGCGATTCAAATTTGTCGTACAGCTTTTCAATCTGATCGCTGTCCAAATCAACCTCGTTAAGCGTATCCATAACCTCTTTATAGGTCAATACGCCCTTTGCCTTGCCGTGCTCAATCAGTTCGTCTACTTTGCTTTTCTTCGGTTCGTTAGCTTCCAAGTTCGGCCACCCCTTTACTGTTATTTGTTCAAATTATCCTAAAAGCTTCAGCTTTTTTGCTATTTCACTCGCCTTTTTAAGGCATTGATCGCGTTCCTCGCCGCTAAGCTCTCCCGCGCGGGAATAGGCGCTGTTCAGCTCGGCACGAAGGGCTTTTCGCTTAAGCTGCTTTACGCAGTCGTCCGCAATTTTCTTTAGATCGCCCTTCAGCTTTTCCGCCTGCGCTTCCGCCGCGCTTACGGCCTCCGCCTGCTCCTTTGTAAGCTCGCTCACGGTCATGGCGGTTATCTTGCTTTCGCCGCTCGCGTATTTTATAAGGAGCTCCTCTGCCGCGGATTTTATGGACTCGTTTTGCAGCTCCGTTTCGTTTTCTATCAAGGCCGCCGCGGTATATGCCGCCGTTTCCGCGTCAACAAGCATAAGGCTCAGTATGGTAAGCTCCGCGCTGTCCCATTCCTCCTGCGTGGCCTGGCGGCTCCTTGCGGCGACCACTCTGCTTTTTGCGGCCGCGGTGGTGCTGCTCTCTATGCCCGTTGCGTAAAGCCCGCACTGCGCCTTTACAACGCTTTCGCTGAGGCCCGTTTTTTTAGATATAAAGCCAATGTGCCTCTCCCGCTCCACGGGCTGAAGAGAGCCCACGAATTCGCACGCTTTTTTGGCGAAATTCTCCCTGCCGTCCGGCGTTTTAAGGTCGTATTTTTCGGCAAGATTGCTAAGGCGGAACGTATTTGCGTCCATCGCGCTGTCCCTAAGCTCAAGAAAGCCTTCCTTGCCGTATTTTCTTACGTAGTCATCCGGATCCATATTGCCCGGTATAACTATAACCTTGGGGTCTATGCCCTCCGCCGCAAGTATGCCTAAGCCCCTTAGCGTTGCGTTCTGGCCTGCGCTGTCTCCATCGTAGCAAAGGTACATTTTGTCCGCATATCGCTTTATAAGCCGCGCCTGCTGCTGCGTCATGGCCGTACCAAGGGACGCGACGGCGTTTTCTATGCCCGCCGCGAACAGGCTTATAACATCCATATAGCCTTCAACCATTATAAGCTCGCCCACGTGCTTGCCGCGCTGCATATTCAATGCGTATAGGTTATAGCGCTTATTATAAATGGGAGTGTCCCCGGTATTTATATACTTCGGGTCATCATCCTTTTTCATAGTGCGCGCGCCGAACGCCATAACCCGGCCTGTTGCCGAAATTATTGGGTATATTATTCTGCCTCGATAGGCATCGTATGCGCCGCCGTCCTTTTTGGAGGCTATTGCAAGGCCGGCATCCACCATTTCCTTTTGGCTGTATCCCTTTTGCTTAAGGTGATCCATAAGGTTGTGCCAGCCCTCCGGCGCGTACCCCAGGCCAAAGCGAACGGCCATTTTTCCGCCTATGCCGCGCTTTGTAAGATATTCCTGCGCCTGCTTGCCTTCCGCGCTGAGAAGCTTTTTATTATAGAACAGGGCCGCTTCCTTGCAGGCGCTGTAAAGCCGCTCCTTGTAGGCTCTTTCGGCCTTAAGGCGGGCATCGTTAACCTCGTCCGGCAGTTCCATGCCTGCGCGCTGAGCCAGAAGCTTTATGGCCTCAACATAGCCTACGCGCTCCGCCTCCATAATAAAATTAACCACTCCCCCGCCCGCGTGGCAGCCAAAGCAATAATACATTTGCCGTTCGGGCGTTACGCAGAAGCTGGGCGTTTTTTCATTATGGAACGGGCAGCAGCCCCAATACTTGCCGCCCTTTGGTGAAAGGGAAACATAGTCCCCAACCACCCTTACAATATCGGTTCTTGAAAGGAGCTCACTAAGCCACTCTTCCGGAAATGCCGCCATAATGTCGCTCCTTTCTCGCTTTAAGCGTATTTCTCATTTTTTCGCGGAATATTCTATTTCGCCGCGAAATCCCGTTTTCCTGCACCGATGGGTGAATTTACATCCATTCCTTCGGCACGAATTTTCTTTCATAATCGGCTATTGCGTAGCGATCGCTCATGCAGGCTATCCAGTCCGCCGCAACGCGCTCAACGCCGTCTTCCTCTACGTTTTTCTTAAAATCCTCGGGCAGTTCGTCTATATTCTTCACGTAATACTTGTAAAGCTCCGTAATTACGTGCATGCCCTTCGTTTCCTCGTGCTTGGCATTTTTATTAAGATAAACATGCTCAAACATAAAGTCCCTGAGCCTGCCGAACTCTTCCCACACCTCATCGCTCATGCGGATTTCCGCGCTGTCCATGCTGTTTGCTATGGTATCCAGTATAAGCGAATTTATCCTTTTGCCGTGGGACGGTCCCAAAAGCTCCACGCAGCTCGCGGGCAGATCGCTTTCGGAAAGAATTCCCGCGCGAACGGCATCGTCAATATCATGATTTATGTAAGCTATTCTGTCGCTAAGGCTTACTATGCGCCCCTCCGGTGTTGCCGCACGGCAGCCGCTCGGGTGATTCACTATGCCGTCGCGAACCTCAAAGGTTAAGTTAAGTCCTGTTCCGTTTTCAAGCTTTTCAACAACCCTTAAACTCTGCACATTGTGCTCAAAGCCGCCGGGAACAAGCGAATTAAGCACGGATTCGCCGGCGTGTCCGAAGGGCGTATGCCCAAGGTCGTGCCCAAGCGCTATTGCCTCGGTAAGATCCTCGTTCATTCTTAGCCCGCGGGCAATGGTGCGCGCTATTTGGCTAACCTCCAGGGTGTGCGTAAGCCTTGTGCGGTAATGATCGCCCACCGGTGAAAGAAACACCTGCGTTTTATGCTTAAGCCTGCGGAAGGATTTGCAATGGATAATTCTGTCTCTGTCGCGCACAAAGTCCGTTCGTATAGGGCATTTTTCCATTGGGTACTGCCTGCCGCGCGTATTTACGGCAAGCGTGGCATACGGACTTAAGAGCTGCTTTTCAAGCTCCTCGGTTCTTATTCTGAGCGCACCGGACAATACTTCTTCCTTCATAGCCAGCCTCCCGCAAATTCTCTCCTTGTTTTTTTCAACAAAAAATGCGAAATCCCTGCATGCGTTCTGCAATTTTTACAATTTGGAAATGCATTTTTTACAATTTACAAAAAGCGGCGGACACGATTTGCGCATCCGCCGCCATGGTATCGGTTGGTTTATCACTCGGTTCTGAGTGCCGTAACAGGATCCTTCCTTGCGGCCTTTTTAGAAGGAATCAGGCCACCTATAAGCGTAAGCACAACGCTTAGGGCTATAAGTATTGCCGCGCTGCCGGCGGGCAGGGATGCATTTACTGCGGTTGTGTCCGTAAGGGCATGAATCAAAGCGTTGCCGGGTATGAGCAAAAGAAGCGTAATCCCCACGCCGAGCGCGCCGGAGCAAAGGCCGATTATAAACGTTTCCGCATTAAACACCTCTGATATATTGCGCTTTGAGGCGCCTATCGCGCGCAGTATGCCAATTTCCTTTGTGCGTTCAAGCACGGATATATAGGTTATTATGCCTATCATGATTGACGAAACCACAAGCGAAACGGCAACGAACGCTATAAGTACGTATGATATAACGTCAACTATCTTGGTTACGGAGGACATGAGAAGGCCAACGTAGTCAGTATAGGTAATCTTATTCTCCTCCGCCGCACTTTCGTTATAATCCTCTATGCATTGGGCCACGCCATCCTTTGCCTCGAAGCTGTCCGAATATATGCTTATGGAGCTTGGCGCATCGTAGCTTACAACGCCGAACTCCTCCATGTTTTCATCATAGCTGCCGGCTGAAATATAGGCATCGTAAAGCGACAGAAGCGTTTCGTCGTCCGCCGTTTCTATTGCCATATCAAGCGCCGCGGCAAGCTCGCTTTCGCCCATCGTGCTCAGCTGAGCCGCGGCCTCAGGATTAGCTGAAAGCATTTTAGAGTATATCTCCGCCTTTTGGCTTACACCAAGCTCGTTCACGTATTTCTTAACGTCCGCTATGCGCGCGGCGTCATCCTCGGGCGCGAAAGCCATGCCGCTGAGTATGTTCGTATCCTCGTTTTCACGCTGGGCGGTAACAACGGCGCTGTCTGCAGTATAATCGATTATATACTCACTCAAGGCTCTGGTATAGCCAACGGCACCCGTTATATTGGCGCTCTTGGCGTCCTCCTTGGGGCGGATTATGCCGACTATTTTAAGCTGTACAGCGGAGCTTAAAAGCTTTTCAATCTCCTCATCGTCATCGCCCACGCTCTTATAATTGCCGTTATCGTCTTTAACATACATATCGCACGCGGGCAGCAGATAAAGCTCATGCGAGCAGATGTCCTCATAGCTCCACTCGGTTGTTTCAAGCTCCAGCTCCTCTTTATTTTGAAGAGCCTGCATTATCTCCTTATATTCGGCGGAGGGCAATAAACCGAGCCTGTAAAGCACGGTTGAGGGCAAAGTATTGTTCTTTGAAAGAACAAGCACAACCTCATCATAATTTTGCGGCCAAGTGCCGTATACAACATCGTAGCTGTTTTTAACGGCGCCGCTTACGCTTTCCCCGTCACGGCCGGGCAGAATTTCCGAAAAGTTGGTGTTTCCGCCCGATGAGCCGCTCATGCTGCTCATCATTGCCATCATGCTGCTCTGCTTATTTTGACCGCCTTCAAGGCTGCTTCCGTCGGTATTTAGCAATACTCCGTCCGGATCATAAGCATACACGTCAAACTTTGTATTGTATGAATACACTATTCCGTTTTCGCCAACGTATTCCTTAAGCGGACAATCCTCGCTATCAAGATATTTTTTGAAATCGCTCAGGTTGTTTTCGGTTATGCTGGCGGTCATGCTGTTCGCAAGCTTAAGATCCGTTGTGTCCGAATAAACGGCATCGCCGTGCTCCTCGGCTTCCTGCTCGGCTTCCGCAACCGTGCCCATAGCGGTTGTGCTGATGGAGGATAGGTCAATTGTGCGCTCCTCTATTGTTATTGGATACGCCGCCATGGTTTCCTTTTGCGTATCCTGAATATATGAATTCACGCCGTTTGAAAGCGCCAAAATAAGGGCTATGCCTATTATGCCTATGGATCCGGCGAACGCGGTAAGGAACGTTCTTGCCTTTTTGGTGCTCAGGTTATTAAAGCTGAGCGTAAGAGCGGTTCCGAGCGACATGGAAGATTTTCCCATGTTTTTATGCTTTGCGCTCTCAATGCCTGTTTCATCCACGGTATACGGATCGGAATCGCTTATAATCTTGCCGTCCTGCAGGCGAACTATTCTGGTGGCGTATTGCTCGGCAAGCTCCGGATTATGCGTAACCATAACGACAAGCCTGTCTTTAGCCACAGCCTTAAGCATATCCATTACCTGAACGGATGTTACGGTATCCAGCGCGCCCGTGGGTTCATCGGCTAAGAGTATATCCGGATCATTTACGAGTGCCCTCGCTATGGCAACCCTTTGCATCTGCCCGCCGGACATCTGGTTGGGCTTTTTGTGCAGCTGATCGCCAAGGCCAACCTGCTCCAGGGCCTGCTTAGCGCGCCTGCGGCGCTCCGCGCGGCCTACGCCCGATATGGTAAGGGCAAGCTCCACGTTTGAAAGCACGCTTTGGTGCGGAATAAGATTATAGCTTTGGAACACAAAGCCTATTGTGTGGTTTCTGTATGAGTCCCAGTCTCGGTCCGTATACTTGGCGGTTGATATGCCGTTTATAATCAAATCTCCGCTGTCGTAGCGATCAAGGCCGCCGATTATATTAAGCAGCGTTGTTTTGCCGGAGCCTGACGGGCCGAGTATAGCCACAAACTCATTTTTTCTTAGGTTAAGCGATACGCCGTCCAAAGCCTTTTGCGTAAGGTTGCCGGTAACGTACTGCTTTTTGATATTGCGCAATTGAAGCATTTTCGCATACTCCCTCATTATTTGTACGAAGTATAGTATACTCCCGATTTATTCTATAAAAGGTGAACATACGGGAGCAAAAAACGGGCCAAAAATGTGAAAAGCCGGCGGGATATCCCGCCGGCAGGTTTCAAACAGCTATCTGATTTGGTAAAAGCGAATCATAAAGTATACGGCCGGTATTGTGAAAAGCAGCCCGGTGAAAAAGAGGAACATATAGTTCTTTACCTTTTTCTTTTCCTTTTTGCTTTTATAGTCGCCATACTTTACGTATTCATTTTTGAGGAAAGGCAAAAATATGTCTTTCATACGCCTTAGGCCGTACGTTACGCCGGTAAATACGCCCCTGTTATAAACGGCCACGAGCGCCGCGCTCAACATGAGCGACACACCGGGGATGGTAAACGCATCGCAAAGTATGCGCACCTTTTCGGCCTCGGTTTCGGCCGCGCTGTAACCATAGTTATTAAGTATAAGCAGCACAAGCCCAACGCCTACGGCAAGGCTTATGGCACTGCCTACGGCTATTGTGATCAATTTGGCCTTACGTTCCTCGTTCAAATCTTAAATTCCTCTTTATACCTGCGCTCCTCGGCATCGTTGCAATAAACGAAATGGCCGGGCAGAATCTCGCGCAGAACAGGCTTATCAACGCTGTAATCATGGTCCTTCAGGGCGTTGTATATAATCCTGGTGCGCTGCTTTTCAGTATGCGGATCGGGCAAAGGTATAGCGGAAAGCAGAGCGCGCGTATACGGATGCATAGGATGCGCGAACAGCTCGTCCGTTTCGGCCATTTCCACCATTTTGCCGTAGTACATAACGCCTATACGGTTGGAGAAATACTTAACAACGGAAAGATCGTGCGCTATGAACAGTATGGTCAGACCAAGCTGCTCCCTCAACTCGTTAAGCAGGTTTATAACCTGCGCCTGAATTGAAACGTCCAGCGCGGAAACGGGCTCGTCCGCTATAAGCAGATCCGGATTCATGACTATGGCTCGGGCGATGCCGATACGCTGGCGCTGACCGCCGGAGAACTCGTGCGGATAGCGGCCGGCATGCTCACGCACAAGGCCGACCAGCTCAAGCATTTCATAAACCTTATTGTCAATGTATTCCTGATCCTTTATGCCGTTTATAACAAGGCCTTCCGCGATTATTTCCTTAACGGTCATGCGCGGGTCAAGTGAGGCTATAGGATCCTGGAATATCATCTGAATTTTGGTTATAAGCTTTGAATGCTTGGCCACATTCAGATCGTGCTTATACTTTTTCTTAAGCGCAACGGCTTCCTCGCCGCTTGCGTTCTTAAGCTTTTCTTCGTATTCGGCCTTTACCTCGCCGGCAAGCTTTTCGGCATATTCCTTATCGGAATGCTTTTGGTCAAACCGGGCAAGCTTTATCTGCTTTTTATTCTCGGCTATGCATTCCTCAAGCTTTTTCTTGGCCTCGGCAATCTTAGCGTCGTTCGCGGCCTTGTTGCCGGGGTTGGCGGCGGAATCCGCGTTAAGCGCCTTTATCTCCGCTTCCGTATTGGTGCGGGCCTCTGCCATGGCATCGCGATAGGACTTTATGCCCGCGCAGATGCGCTGACCCTTAAAGTAAATGCTGCCGGAGGTAATATTGTAAATCTTTATTATGGAGCGGCCGGTCGTGGTTTTGCCGCAGCCGGATTCGCCTACAAGGCCGAACACTTCTCCTTTTTTAATATCGAAGCTGACGTCGTCCACCGCCTTGGTGGGGCCAAAGTATTGGCAAAGGTGTTCTACGCGCAGCAAGGCCTCATCGTTCTGATTAGGCATTGTGTTCACCTCCCATTCGCTTTGCGTTCATGCGCTTTATGCGCTCGGTAATGGTTTTGGGCATTTCCACCTTCGGCGCATCGGGATGCAGCAGCCACGTTGCGGCCCTGTGCGTTTCGGATACGTCAAAGAAAGGCGGATGCTCCTCAAAATCGATCTGCATCGCGTATTTGTTACGCGCGGCAAAGGCGTCTCCCTGCGGGGGATAAATCATGTTCGGCGGAGTGCCGGGTATAGCGTCCAGCTTTTCCTTTGTATCAAGGTCCGGCATGGAGGAGAGCAATGCCCAGGTGTAAGGATGGCGCGGATCGTAGAATATATCGTCCGCGGTGCCGAACTCAACTATCTTGCCGGCATACATAACGGCTATATTGTCCGCCATGTTCGCCACAACGCCAAGATCGTGCGTAATGAATATTATGGAAAGGTTCCTTTCCTTCTTCAGCTTGTTTATCAGCTCCAGTATCTGGGACTGAATGGTAACGTCAAGCGCGGTGGTAGGCTCGTCGCAAATCAGAATGTCCGGATTCGCGGCAAGGGCTATCGCTATAACTATCCTTTGGCGCATGCCGCCGGAGAACTCGAACGGATACTGATTATAGCGCAGGCGGGGTTCATGAATACCAACCTCGTCCATCAGCTTGATGGCCATTTCCTTAGCCATTATCTTGGTAACCTTATAAACAACCAAAGAAGCAAGCTCCTTGAAATGCTCAATAAGCTTATCCGTGCGCTCGTCTATATTCACTTCCTGAGTAATATACTCATTATAGTGCTCGCTGAGCCTGTCAAGAACCTTTATTATGTTCGCGCGAAGCTCTTCGGGAGTATACACAACCTTCGGCACAACCTTCCAGGTAACGGTTTTGCCGCGCGCGATAAGCTTATCCCTCTTGCGGGACTGGCGCTCGTAGCGGGCTTCCTCCTTGGGGTTGCGCTTAAGGAAGTAGAAATACCTGTTAATACCGTTGCTCAAAGAGGAACGGAAGGTATAAGCCGTGCTGTCCTTAATATACTCAAGGTGATCGATAGACTTATCAACCGCGTCCGAAAGCTCGGTGCAGCGCTTTGTGGCGGCGGCCTTTTCAAAATCGGTTGAGTAATACTCTCTCGCCTCGGCTATCTTGGGAAGAACCGCCTTCTTGTTTTCAAGGGCCGTCTTGTAGGAATACTCAACACCGGCCTTGGCAAGCTCCACGAACTTATCCATGAAGTTTTCCTTAAGATACTGACCGGCAACCTCGTTCAGCTCCTCAACCGTTTGAGCCATGCTGGCGCCGGGGCAGAAAAGCTTATAGTAGCCGATGCTGAAGAAGTCCGGCCTGGTCTGGCTTATCACGGTGCGCATAAGGCTTTCAAGCTTGGTAAGGGCGGCGTTTACGGGCTCCATGTCGGGCTCTTTGCCGCGAATGCCCGCGGAAACATGCGCAAGCTCCGCGCGCATCTGGTCTATATCGCTGCGATAATCGCGGCAGAGGAAGCTTCCGCTTATGCGGGAAAGAATTCCGCGATAGTTTGAAAGCTCTGTTTTAAGATCAAGCTTCTGATTTTTGCTTATCTTAAAGAGTATATCCTCGGCAGAGGCGCGAAGATCCGCGGCGTTTGAATAGGCGTTATTATATTCGTTCTCCAGGTGGTTGCTTTCGATACAGAACTTATCGAAGGTTTTGAACATGGAGTTTACGTTTGCCTCGTTCTCCTTGCCGGACTTTATAACGTCGCTCTTAAGGGCGGTCAAAAGCGCATTGAACTCAGCCTTGGCCTCGCGGCGGTTGGACTTGTTCTTAAGCAGGGTAGCCTCGGTTATCTGCTTGCCTATTTTTACTATAGGGTTCAGTGAGGACAGAGGATCCTGGAATATCATGGCGATTTTATCGCCGCGGATATGATGGAAATCATCCTCCGATATTTTCAGAAGATCCTTACCGTCGAAGAATATCTCGCCGCCCTCTATTATGGTATTGCCGGCAAGTATGCCCAATATGGCCTTGGCGGTAACGGACTTGCCGGAACCGGACTCACCGACTATGGCAAGGGTTTTGCCGCGCTCCAGATCGAAGGATATATCGCGCACGGCCTTCAGCGTACCCGCCTGAGTACGGAACGAAACTTTAAGGTTTTTTACTTCAAGTATTTTATCCATGCTTAATCCTCCACATTACGCAGCGAGGGGTTAAACGCATCGCGCAGGCCGTTGCCGAACAGGTTGAACGAAATTTCGAGCAGAGAGATGAACAGCGCGGGCAGTATCATCAGGTGCGGGTAGTTCGTCCAGATTGCGCTGGCGTCCGAAAGCAAAGTACCAAGAGAAGTGGTGCTGGCGGAGCCAAGCTTCACTATGCCAAGGTAGCTGAGCATACTTTCGTTGAATATAACACCGGGGATTATAAGCGCGGTGCTTGTTACTATTGTGCCGAGGGAGTTCGGGAAAACGTGCTTCCAGATAAGCCTTCTGTCCCTTGCGCCCAGCGTCTTTGCCGCCAGAACGAATTCCTGCTTCTTAAAGCGATAGAACTGCGTTCTTACGCGATAGGCTATGCCGATCCAGCCATTGATTATATACGCGAATATCAGGCAGGGTATGGCGCCGACCTTCGCGGAAAGGTGCATCTGGAAAAGGGTAGCTACGATTATGAACGGCACATTGCCCAGTATATCGCTTATGCGCTCCATTATCAGGTCTACCGTGCCGCCGTAGAAGCCTTCTATTGCGCCGTAGCAGGCACCGATTATGAAGTTGATTATGGATACGCTTACGGCAAGCAGCAGGCTCAGCCTGAGACCGCCGGCAAGGCGGAGCATAAGGTCGTAACCCTGGCTGTCCGTACCGAATATGTATTCGGGCGCTTCGCCGTTGTTATAGATATAGTAGTTATAGTACAATACGCGAATCTTGTACTGCGCGGTTTCAAGCGTGCCGCCGCCGGTATACTCATAGTAAATCGGGTTGCCCTCGGCATCGCGCTTGTAGTTATCCTCAAGCACGAGATCCTCGGAATAGGCCATCTTCTTTACCTTGCCGTTCTCGTCGGTTACAACGGGCACGTTCTTCTTGGTCTTGTACCAGTTGTTGGCATCGGTAGAGTCCATATTGTATTCGTTATCCTCTATCAAAGGATACAGAATATGCAGGCCGGTTTCCTCTTCAAACGCCTGAATGTTGGCAAGCTCGGACTGCTCTATGCTCTTATACATAAAGCCAACGTTAAGATAAACATCCGTACGGGCGGTATAGTAGGTTTTTTCCTTCTTGGTGGCGTCTACCTGGGTGTAGGTTTCGCCAAGCTTGATTATGGGCTGATACTCGCTCTCCATGCCGTCTGCCATGGTAAGGGTACCCGTTCCCGCCCAGTCCTCTGCCGCAACGCCTACGGCCATAGCCTTTATAAGGCCAACCTCGGAATAGTTGCCGTTCATGCCGCCGTCCGCAATGCCAAGATCCTTAGTGGCAGTAAGCCTCGGGCCCTTCTTTGCGTAAACAACATCCATAAAGCCGTTCTCGTGATTGGTGAGCAGGGGCGCGCCGAATGAGAACAGTATTATGAGCACGATTATAACAGCCGCGGCAACGGAAGCCTTGTTCTTGCGGAAGCGAATCCAGGCATCCTTGAAATAGCCTATCGGCTTATCATCAAACTTTTTATCGGTCAGGCGCTCGTTAATATTGACAAACTCAAATTTTTCGGGCGCTATCTTTTCATACCTTCTGTCTGCCATAGTATTACTTCTCCCCCATTCTTATGCGAGGATCAATGAATCCGTAGCTAAGATCCATTACTATACCGGCAAGCAAGCCGATAAAGGTATAGAACACGCAGTCCATCATGAACACGTCGTAATCCAGCAGGTTCAATGACTTTATATAGAGCTGTCCAACGCCGGGAACCGCGAATATCTGCTCAATTATCATCGAGCCGCCAAGCAGGCCTACAAACTCCGAAAGAATTGAGGGCAGAATAGGCACGAACGCGTTTTTAAGCGCGTGGCGCGCGGTGGCCTGGGCGCGGGTAAGGCCCTTTGTGCGGGCAAGCAGCATATATTCAGAAGTTAACGCCTCGGTAAGCTCGGCCCTGACAAAACGGGTGTAGCCCGCTATGGAACCGAATGAAAGCGCGATTACGGCAGGAATCATACTGACAAACATTTTGCCCGTAAAGTAGCTGCCGCCGGCATCCGCCAAAGAATACATGGTAAGCGGAAGCCATCCCAATTTGAAATACAGGAAATACTGCACCAGGAATGCGTAAACATAACTTGGTACGGATATAAAAACCATTACCAGCGTGCTGATAAGGGAATCGTCCCATTTATTTTTTCGTATGGCAGCGTAAATGCCGAAAAGTATGCCGATAGGAACCGACACAATCATTGAATAGAAATTGATTAATACCGTGGGCAGGAGTCTGTCTCCCAGAACCTCAGCGGCAGGCGTACGATAAGACACATACCATGATGTGCCGAAATCCCATTCCGTTACGATATTTTTAACGTAAATATAGAATTGAGTCATTAAGGGCTCGTTGTATCCAAGAGCCTCCCAGCGGGCTTCTATGGCGGCCTTCTGAACCTTATCGGTAGGCATTTCCCTTGGCAATACCCTGATAAGCAGGAACGTCATCAGCGTGATGATCACGAAGGTTACCAGCATGAGCCCCAGTCGTTTTAATATGTACTTAAGCACCGATACTCCCTCTCCTTTTGATACCTGATTAGCTTTGAACTTGGTTAAAAGGCAGAGAAGCGGTTTAACTGCCTTTTAACCGAGCGGGGGGAGTTATTGACTCCCCCCGCCAATAGGTCTATTTGCGCAATTATACTACTTTAAGCTTACGAAAAATTATTCGTAGCTCAGTTCACCGTTCTGGCTGGAGACGTACTCAGTCCACTCGGCGTCGGTGTAGTTATACTGCATCAGTTCGAATCCGCCCCAGCCGTAAGCCAGATTGTAATCGGGGGTGATGTAGCTGCACTTGTAGGAGAGCAGTGAGCAGGAAGTGGAGCTCGCCAGAGGTATACGATAGTACTTCTGCAGGTAGAGCTCTTCCATATCAGCGGTGATCTGGAGCTTGGTCTCAAGGCTCTCGCCGGCGAAAATACCGGTACCGACCATGGAGCGGGACCACTCGGTCCAGGTCATGGTTACGTCTTCACCGTTGACATTCAGGGTCAGGTTCTCGGTAGAGGGATCCCAGCAGCCGGCTTCGTTGATCTCATACTGCTCGTTGTCGCAGTAGACCTGGAAGTTACGGAAGGGATACAGAGCAGCGCCGCCCCAAGCACCGTAACCGATGGCGTACTCGCCGTTGGCCACGTCGCCGTAACGATCGTTGATGTTGCCAAGACCTTCAAGAGTGATGGTGCCGAAACCGGAACCTTCAGCGGCCGCGTTGATGTACTTGTTCATCAGCTCAAGCTGCTTGTTATCGCTGGAATCAAGAGCGCCCTTCTTATAGGCAACACGGATGACGATATCCTCGCCCTCGGTGTACAGGCCGGCAGCGACCAGCTCCTGGCAAGCGGTGGCCATGAGTTCCTTGGCCATGGTCAGGTTGTAACCGGTGATGGACTTGTAAGCATCCTGCAGGGTAGCATAGGGAGTGCCATCGCCGTACTCAACGCCGTACATCTGGCAGATAGCCTTCATAGCGGGCTCAGAGGAGCGATACATTGAGTTGGGGTCATTATAGAAGTCGTAGTAGTAAACGGTGTTCATCAGGCCGAAGGTGGGAGCATAACCGGCGGTAGCGGTTACCCACTCACTCCTGTCGATGGAAAGGCTGAAGGCCTTACGGAAGTTTATGTTGCTAAGAACAACGGAGTTGGTGTTGCCCTTGGACTCATCCATGGTCTGCAGATTCTCAAGACCGGTGTTGAAGAAGAAGGACATGGTGTAGGTTTCAAGAGCCTTATAGAGCTGCTCGGAAGCGGCGTAGGTGGGCAGTTCCTCAGCGGAAGGCGCCCAGTTGTCCAGCTCGCCCTTAAGGAAGGCCTGCTTGGCGGCATCGTCAGTCATAACGTTGATGACGAGCTTGGTGGT
The DNA here is from genome assembly GCA_964600045.1 of uncultured Clostridium sp. Taxonomy (GTDB): domain Bacteria; phylum Bacillota; class Clostridia; order Christensenellales; family CAG-138; genus Phil1. The sequence goes on along the minus strand of CAZRHS010000015.1, from coordinate 17,423 downwards.
GCGATAACGCTGTACGTTCTCGCCGTCTACAAGGTAGTTGGTGTAGGATACGAGGGTACCATCCTCGCCCTCTTCCCAGCCGTACCAGTTCTCGTTCTGAACAAGAACCATCTGCTTGTCTTCCTGGAAGGACTCAAGCTTGTAGGGGCCGTAGGACATGGTGGTCTCAACGCTGGTGCCGTAGTCGGTGGTTACCAGGGTGCCGGTGGTGTCCTTGCCGGCTTCATACAGATCCTCATAAACCAGCCAAGTGGAGGTGAAGGAGGTAAGAGCATAGTAGTAATCGATCTGAGCCTGCATTACGTAGTTGATGGTGTAATCATCAACCTTGTAAAGACCAACGGTCTCAAAGCCGACTTCGGGCATGGGAACGCCATATACGAAGTACATCGGCAGATCGGCTTCGGTCTCGCCCCAGGCTTCGTTACCGGTGGTAACGGGGGCAAACAGAGCGTAGTTCTCATCGGTCAGGGGAACAAGGCCGTTCTCATCGCACAGGGCAACGAGCTCTTCCCAAGTGTCCATTCCGAAGTAAGCATCGCCATAAGCATCAACGTAGTCCTGCAGACTGTTGCCGCCAAGCTGAGTAGCCAGAGCGTAGTTAACAGCAAGATATACCTTGTAGCCTTCGGCGGTGACATACTGGCCATCTTCGCCCTTGGTCAGCATATCCATGGTGTAAGCGCCGGCAGCCTCGGTAAGAGCATCGCTGCCGCCGTAGTAGTAGCCGTTACCACCGGCGATGGCGGACTCACCGGCATAATAGAGGTTAGCACGGTAGTTCTTCATCTCGGGGTTGAGCAGCTGCTGCATGGAGTAGATGTAGCTGTCCGCATTGATGGGGGTGCCATCCTGCCACTTGGCATCGGGATTGAGCTTGATCTCAAATACGTAACCTTCGGTGATGTCGGTCGCGGCAGCGCCTTCGGGCAGAGTGACCGCATAGGTGGTCAGGTCGTCCTGGTGGCTGGCGGTTACGTCGTTGATCTCGGTAGCCATCTCGTAAACCCACTGATAAACACCGTTTTCGGTGTCTTCAGCCTGCATGGTTACGAAAGGACTGGAGAGGTAGCCAAGGATCGCATCGTCGGCGTTGGTTTCCCAGGTATGGGGGTTCCAGTTGTTGGCCAACGCGGAAGTGTAATCATTGAAAGTGTAGCTGGGTACTTCGACGGTTTCCGTGCCTTCGTCAGTGTTGACGGGCTCGGCAGTCTCGGTACCGGTGGCATCGGTCTGATCGGCGGTAGTAGTGGACTCCGTCGTCGTTGTGCAGCCGCTGACGAGTGCAAGGACCATCATCAGTGCAAGCACGAGAGACAATGTCTTTTTCATGTTTTCCTCCTAAATAATATTTGCATTCCGGCCAGCTTAGATCTGGCTTATGCTGCATAAGGATACACTGACAGCCATAAATAGCTATCGTACTGATGATTTTAACACGACAACGCCTGTCGGTCAAGAATATTCCTGTCAAGAACGGGCTTAACGGCTGATAATTTACGCCTTTTGGGGCTTATCGTGCGCAAAGTGCCGCAAAAAGGTACATATTAGGCCATTTCTCTGTATTTGCTCTGCCTTTATCTTCGCCGGATTTTGTCGCAAATATGGCGCATTTCTCCTGTTTTTGTACCGAGTACGACATTCGGGGCGTAAGTTTCACATTCGGTTATTTGCCGAGTATTCCGCACTTATATGTACTTTTTTCTCTAAATTCGATTATGCCGCGCCGTATTCAAACCGGGCCGTCTTTTAACCGCACGGAGTGTTTTATGCATATTGACTGCATATATACATTTTGCCTCGGTTTGTCATTTCCCTGTTTTATTCCCTGTTACCGCCTTAATCGCAGGTTGATGTTTATATTCCGTCCAAATATTTATGCATAATTTTCGCATATTTTTTCATATTTTGTATTTACAATCGAGCTCGGTTGGAATATAATTCTGCCATAGCCGCAAAAGCGCGCTGTATTTTATATTATGAGAGGATATTTTTATGAACAAACAGGAAGCGTTAAAGCTTATTGATACCAAGGCAGATATGCTCTCGGCCGCATCGGACAAAATTTGGGGGCTTGCCGAGCTGTCCCTTCAGGAATATAAGTCTGAAGAAACCTACGAGGAGCTGCTGAAAAAGGAAGGCTTTGCCGTTCAGCACGGGCTTTGCGGAATAGAAACAGCCGTTACCGGCACATACGGCAGCGGCCACCCGATTATAGGCATACTTGCGGAATACGACGCGCTAAGCGGCCTTAGTCAGCAGGGCGGCAAAACCGAAAAGCAAAGCGAAGCGAACATGGTAAACGGCCACGGCTGCGGCCACAATCTGCTGGGCGTTGGCGCGCTCGGCGCGGCGATAGCCGTTAAGGAATACCTTAAGGCCACCGGCAAGGAGGGCACTGTTATATTCTATGGCTGCCCCGGCGAGGAGGGCGGCGCCGCGAAGGCGTTCTTTGCCCGCGAAAACGAATGGACAAAGCTTGACGCGGCCATAACCTGGCATCCGGACGACACGAACCAGGTTGTAACGGGCAGCAGCATGGCGTGCATACAGAAGGAATACATTTTCTCCGGCGTAGCATCCCACGCGGCGGGAGCGCCGGAGCTTGGGCGCAGCGCGCTTGACGCGGCGGAGCTTATGAACATAGGCGTTCAGTTTTTGCGCGAGCACATGAACAAAACCGCAAGCGTGCATTACGCATTCACAAACGTTGGCGGCGTTTCGCCGAACGTTGTCCAGTCCGAGGCAAAGGTGCTTTACATGGTGCGCGATGCCACGGTGCAGGAGGCGATTAAGCTTGAAAAGCGCGTGGATAAAATAGCCGAGGGCGCGGCAATGATGACCGATACAAAGGTTTCAACCCGCTTTATAGACGGCACGGCAAATCCCCTGCCGCTCAAGACTATGGAGCAGCTGCTCTACAATAACTTTAAGCAGGTTGCCCTGCCCGAATATACCGAGGAAGAATGGGAATACGCCAAGGCGCTTAAGAAAACATACACTTCCGTGGGGCTTCCCGGCTATGCCTCAAGGCTTGACGAGGGCATTGCGGAAACGGTTGCGAAGGCTACAAACAACGGCGAGCGCGCGCTGAACGATTTTCTTATGCCGCTTTATCATTCCTCCGTTTCAATGCCGGGTTCAACGGACGTTGGCGACGTAAGCTGGCAAACTCCTACCGGGCAGATAAACTGCGTAACCGCGCCTTCAATGACGCCCGGCCATTCCTGGCAGATGGTTTCGGCCGGCACCACGAGCATTGCGCACAAGGGCATGATAACCGCATCAAAGGTGCTTGCGGCAACGGCGATTGACATTATAGATGATCCCTCAATACTTGTTCCAATACGCGAGGAATTTGAGAAGGTATCAAGCGCGGGCTATGTTTGCCCCATTCCCAAGGGAGCAAAGCCCGAAATAGTATAAAAGCGAACATAAAGAAAGAGCGAGGTTTTTCCCCGCTCTTTTGATTTATCATTAATCAGATTTCTATCAGCTCATACTCACGGGAGCCGTAGCCAAGCTCCGCCGCGGCCTCTATTGTATGCACACCGTTGCGGCTTTCAACGCGCTCTATAAAGTGCGCCTTGCCGGGATCGTCGCAGGCATAAACCTTGTCTATGCAGGCCTGATCTATGGCCACGGGATCAAGGGATGCCATTATGCCCATATCCGCAAGGCAGGGATCCTCCGCAACAGCGCAGCAGTCGCAATCCACGGACATGTTTTTCATAACGTTTATAAAGGCTATGTTGCCCTTGAAATACTTAAATACCGCGCCCGCGGAATCCGCCATTGATTCAAGGAAGGAATCGTGATCGGCGGTCCATATTTTTTCCGGCTCGCCCGCGCCGTGAATATACGCCTTGCCGTAGGATGAGCCGCAGCCGATGGAAAGCTGCTTAAGCGCGCCGCCGAAGCCGCCCATGGGATGGCCCTTAAAATGGGAAAGCACGAGCATGGAATCGTAATTGGCCATGTTCTTGCCCACATAATCCTTTTTAATCATTTTGCCGTCGGGTATATCAAGCACCATGTCCGGCCCTTCGGCATCCATTATATCCACGGTAAAGGCTTCGCTCCAGCCATGCTCACGCATGGTTTCAATGTGCTTTTCGGTGGTGTTGCGGGAGCCTTCGTAGGCGGTATTGCACTCAACAACGGTTCCGTTCACCTTTTCTACCATGGGTTTCCAGAAATCCGGCCCCAAAAAGTTTTGATTTCCTTTTTCGCCGGAATGGAGCTTAACGGCTACCTTGCCCGGCAGTTCCTTATTAAGCGCCAGGAACAGCTCAACAACCTTTTCCGGAGTTATTTCCTTTGAGAAAAATACTTTTGACTTCATGGCTTTCCTCCTTAAATAATCAGTCATCTTCAGTTAAGTTCGCGTCAAGGCCGAATTCCTCCGGCAAAAACCTGGGGCACACGTTTTCGGACGTGCATATAACGCTTGCCGCAAGGCGCGTGCCTATTTCGCAGGCCTGGGCGATTGTTTTTCCGTATGTAAGGCCTATAACGGTGCCGGAGAAGAAAGCATCCCCCGCGCCCGTGGTATCCTTTACGTCAACGCGCTTTGCCGGGCAAATTCCGCACTCATTATCCATTGTGGCATACACGGCTCCCTGATCTCCCATTGTAACAACCATGCGCGGTATTTGGGCGGCCTTTACGCGCGGCGGCAATATTTTTGCCATCTCCTCGGGAGATTTGCCGTCGTAATCATCGCCGAAAAGTATGCCCGCCTCCTGCTGATTGCATACAAAGCACTGCACCGAGCGGAGAAAATCCCTGCGTTCAACCGCTATGCGCATGTTTGACACAACGGCGTACACGGCCTTTTTATGCTTTTCGGCAAGCGCGAAAACAAGCTTTACTATATCCTTATCAATATCTATTTCAAGGGCAATGCTGTCCGCGTTTTCAAATATCTCGTCGCCATGCTCAAGCAAAGTATCATATATGGGATGAAGGTCCGGGCGCTTTGATATGGCGGCCACAACGTCCCCATTATTGCCGAAAACGGCGAGCCACGTTCCCATTCCGTCGGGCGTTACCTTTATATAATCCGTGTTCACCTTGTGATCTTTAAGCTTTTTTATAACGTCCGCGCCGGTGCCGGTATTATCAACAAGGCTTACGAAAGTTGGCCTAAGTTCAACATTTGCTATATCCTCGGCTATGTTTCGGCTTACGCCGCCATGCACCTGCTCCACCCTGCCGGCGTTTCTGCCGCCGGGTATATAAAGCTCCGTCGGGTATCCTTTTATATCAACGAATATGGCGCCTATAACAACAATGCCCATTGGGTTTCCTCCGAATTAAGGCTAAACACTTTTTTAGATTATATCATTTTTCGCGGCAATATAAAAGTTATTGTAAATAGAGATGGCGGCTGATATAATACCGATTTGGCGGCCCCGATAAAGGGCCTTTATTATACGGAGAGTGTTTATTATATGAAAAAACTCAGCGTCACTCAGCTGGCGATATCTTATGCGGGAATTTTTCTTGGCGCGGGATTTGTTTCCGGGCAGGAGCTTTGGCAGTTTTTCGCCTGCTTTGGCCCGATAGGCCTTATCGGATTCATAGGCACGGCGGTGCTTTTCTTTATAGTCAACTACGCTAACCTTCGCCTTATTCAGCTGACGGGCGTGGAGCACATGGGCCGGCTTATGACGTACGGCGACCACCCCAAACTCCGCGCGGTTGTAAGCATAATGCAATGCCTGCTGCTGTTCGGCGTTACAATGATAATGACTGCCGGCGCTTCAACGCTTATAAGCGAGCTTGTTGCTATACCCTCCTGGCTTTCGGGGCTTATATTCACAATAGCCGTCGCGGCCGTTGCCGTAATAGGACTGCAGGGGCTTGTGACCGTGTTTTCCGTGCTTGTGCCGATAACAACCGTTCTTGCCGTTATACTTGCGGCGTGGACATTGATAAACAATGGCTTCACCTTCGCGCCCGCAACCGGCAGCGTGTCCGCCCTTATGCCAAACTGGATAATAGGCTTTGTAACTTACGCGGCCTATAATATATTCGGAACCATATCAATACTCGTTCCCACGGCAAAGCTTCTTGAAAGCGAAAAAACCGTGCAGCACGGGCTTGGCCTTGGCAGCCTGTTCCTTATAGTGCTTGCGTGGAGCATGATAGCCGCCATGGCCGCGGTACCCTCAAGCGGCAGTTACGAGCTGCCCATGGGCGCGCTTGCGGGTGAGCTGCACTCCGTACTAAGCCTGGTTTACAGCCTGCTTATGCTTTTCGGAATGTTCGGCGCAAGCCTTTCATCCATATTCGCCGTTATAGAGCAGGCCACGATTTGCATAAAGGGCATTGAAAAATACAAAATGGCATTTACGGTGGGTATGCTGCTGCTGGCGTTTGTGCTGAGCCAGTTCGGCTTCGGCAACCTTATAAGCGTTATATACCCCGTGTTCGGCTACGCGAGCATTCCGTTTTTAATATGCCTTATGCTCAATTTCCGAAAGGTTAAAAAAACGGGAACACTCTGATTTGGAGATACAAAAAAGCGGCTTGTCGCCGCTTTTTTAATACCCTTTTATTCCGCTTTTACAAGCTTTTCAACACTTGTTGATACAACATAGCGCTCCTTTATGGCCTTAAGCTGCTGCATGTGGGGCTGGGCAAGGTGCGTTTGCTGCGCCTCGGCGCTTGACCAGCGCTCAATCAATATAAGCTCGTCCTCATCAGCGGCGCTCATGGCGTATTTATACATGCGGCATCCGTCCTCATTAAGTATTTTATCGAGTATGCCGCTTGCCGCCACATCGCGCACAAAGTTACTTCTCTTGCCGTCCTTGCATTCGTATGTTACTATCAGCGTTATTTCGCCCATAATCATCGGCTCCTTTACTGTTCTGCCGATATTTTACACCATAGCCGCGTTTTCCGCATCCGTTTTCTTATGCTCCGCGTAATATTGAGCCTGCGCGTACCAAAGCCGGCTGTATTCGCCTTCCGTATCGGCAAGCAACTCCTCGTGCGTACCGAACTGCACTATGCTGCCGCTGTCAAACACGGCTATATCGTCGCAGAACTTGCAGCTTGAAAGCCTGTGGCTTATGTATATGGCCGTTTTGTCGCCGGCTATATCGTTGAATTTTTCATATATCTCCGCCTCTGCCACAGGGTCAAGCGCGGCGGTAGGCTCATCAAGCACTATGAACGGCGCGTCCTTATAAAGGGCCCTTGCTATTGCAATCTTCTGCTCCTCACCGCCGGACATTTCCACTCCGTTTTTATCAAGCTCCTTATAAAGATATGTATCAAGCCCGTTCTCAAGCCGGCTGAGTCTTTCGCCAAAGCCCGCCTTTATAAGGCAATCCTTAACGCGCTCGGCATCATAATGGCTGCTTGCTGCAACGTTTTGGCCAAGCGGCAGGGCAAAAAGCTTAAAATCCTGAAACACGGCGGAGAACAGATCCATATACTCATCGTAGCGATACTTGCGAATATCTATGCCGTTCAGCAGTATTTCGCCCTCGGTCGGGTCATACAGGCGGCAGAGCAGCTTTATGAAGGTTGTTTTTCCGCTGCCGTTCAGGCCAACTACCGCAAGGCGGCTGCCGACTTTGAATTTGATATTCACGTTTTTAAGCGCGTACGTATCGCTGCCCGGGTATTTGAAAGACACGTTTTTGAACTCAACGTTATAGTTCCTGTCGCTGCGCTTTTCGGTTGTAAGGCTGCCCTTATACATGGCGTTCGGCGTATCAAGAAGATCGTACACCGCGGTAAGCGTGTTGGCATTCAGGCTTATATTGCCAAACTGCTCTATAAACTGGTTAAGCCCGGCGAAAAGGGTTGTTATTGCGCCTATATACTGCGTAACCTCGCCCACGCCGAAAGCACCGCCCCAGGCCTTGAGGCAGACAAACACATACACGGCCCCGTTCAGCAGCACCGCTATGCAGGCGGACGCCGCGTACAGCGCGCCCATCGGCCCCCTTGAAACCCGGGCTATGCGCGAATGCACGCCGAAAGGTGTTTCCCCAACGCGCTTTGAGCAAATGTTTTCCTGCTGATTATACATGCGCATATCAGCCGCGCGGTTCATATCCATGGCGCTGGTGCCGAAAAAGCCGAATATACGGTTGCCCAGCCGCCCTTCCTCCATATAATCGCTCCAATAATGCTCCGCCCTGTTGGTGCAGGCCGGTGCGGCAAACGCCGCGCCTATTATAAGGGCTATCATCAAAACGCTGGCAAAGGGGCTGTTCAAAAACATTACGCCCTTTGAGTTATCCGGAACCCGGCTTTGGAACAGGCCCATTATGAGCACTACGCCGCCTATCATTTTGAATACGGATTCCGTAAAATCCCTGAATATGCTCATGGCGAACCAGAAGCCCATGCCGGAATAGTTCTCATTCTGGTCTATTTGGGATTTAAGGTCAAACACACGCTGGCTGTCTATATCAACAAAGTCCATGCTAAGCATTTTCTTTACGAATATGTTCTGCGTGCGGTCGGTGTATGTTCCCTGCTCCGCGTTGATTCTTGCCGATGCGAAAGCGCGAAGCAGCATTATCACAGCGGCGCTTATCAATATAAGCACAGCGTAGCGCGTAAGCATGGCTATGTCGCGCGCCCCTGCAAGCTCCGCGATAAGCTTTGCGGAGAACCAAACCGTGGCGTAAGGTGCTGCGGCTGAAAGGAGGCTGCTCAAAACGGTTGAAATATACCAAAGAGGCATTTCTTCATAGCTCAGCTTCCATGTTCTTGCGTTCATTTTCCAGGCTTTGGCGAACGGTATTTTTTCAGTTTTCGCTTCCATTCTCTTTTCCTCCTTCCGAATAATACTTGCTCTGCACGGCAAACAGCCCGGCGTACTCGCCGCCTTGGCGCATCAGCTCATCGTGCGTGCCCTGCTCTATTATTGTGCCGTTTTTAAGCAGAATTATCCTGTCGCAAAACCTGGTTGATGCCAGGCGGTGCGATATAAACAGCGCCGTTTTGCCCCGGGTCATGCTGTTGTACTTTTGATATATGTCGTTTTCGGCAATCGGGTCAAGCGCGGCTGTAGGCTCATCAAGCGCTATTATCGGCCCATCCTTATACAAGGCGCGCGCAAGCATAAGCCGCTGCGTTTCGCCGCCGGAAAGCTCAACGCCGTCTTCATACACGCTTCGCCCGAAGTGGGTATACATACCCTCGGGCAGTGACTTTATTTTTTCGCCAAGCCCGGCTTTTTCGGCGCAGTCCCAGGCACGCGCCTCGTCTATGCCGTCCGTCCTTTGGGCTATGTTTTCGATTATGTTCGAATCAATCAGCGAGAATTTTTGGAACACGGCGGAGAAAAGCGCGTAATAATCCCGCCTGTTCAGGCTTTTAACGTCCTTGCCGTTGAAAAGAACACGTCCAGCGGTCGGGTCAAGAAAGCCGCATATAAGCTTTATAAGCGTTGTTTTGCCGGCGCCGTTCAGCCCGACTATTGCCAGCTTTTCGCCCGCGTGAACGGTTAGATTAAGGTTTGTTATGGTATCCTTTTCCGCCATTGGGTAACGATAGGACACGTTTTCAAGCTTTATTTCGGCCTTCATATCCGGCCGCTTTTCTATATGCTCGCCGCCCGTAAGGTTAAATGGCTCGTTCCATTCAAGGTATTGCCTGACCACGTTCAAATCAAGGCTTTGCTTATGCAGTGTTCCGAACTCCGTAAGTATGCCGGTTACCCACTGGGTAAAGCCGCTTACCGCGCCAAAGTACAGCAGAAATTCCGCAGCGCCGAGATTATTTTCAAGCGTATACCAGATAAGGTAGGCATACGCCGCGCCGTTTCTTAAAAACGTAAGCACAATGTCTATTACGCTGCCCCATATCCGCACCCTTTCGCACTTTGCGGAAAATGCCGAATACATATCAAGTGTTTTTGCATAAAGCTCCTCTATCCAGTTGGCAAGGCCAAACATTCTTATGTCCTTGGCGTAGCTTCTGCCCTGCGCCGTGCCCCTTATATAGCGCAGCTTGTCATTATATTCCATGCGCTCCTTGCGGTGCCTGTATCCCCATTCGTTTATGCGTTTTGAGGCAAAGTAGCTTACGGCGGAGGTGATTACGATAATAAGCGCTATTCTGAAATCAAGCTCCAGCAAAAGCAGTATATACACCGTGAACCCGATAATATCCGTAAGCAAGCCTACCCATGTTTCCCATATAGCCTCGCTTGCCTCGGAGTTGCTGCCCGTTGCCGCTTCCGCGTTTTTCAGATACTCTATATAATCCGTATCAAGCGTATTTGAATAAGAGGTTGAGGCGGACTTGAGCGCAATGCGCTTAAGAATCTCCTGGCGCACCTCAACGCGGCCGAAAAGCGTGTTTTTACGCAAATAGGTTCTGAGCGCGCACAGCAAAAGCAAAGCGCCTGTATATGCCGCAATTGTTATAAGCAGCTCCCCCGCGGAGGATGAAAGCTCTATTTTATTAAGTATAGCGGGCGTTATAACAAGCTCCGCCACGGTATACGCCGCGCTTACAACGGCTATTGCCGCGCACAGCAGCGGTACGTTCTTATGCCCGTTCCACGCGATTTTAAGCATATACCATGTATTCTGCCACATATTGTATTTGGGCCTGGTTTTTTCCTTTGTCGCTTCCATACGGCAGCGCACCTCTTTTCCTTTTTAACTGAGTATAGAATAGCATAAATGCGCCTTATCGGCGCATTTTGGGGACAAACGGTTAAATTCTGGGGATGAATCGCGCCTTATTCCTGCGGAATCAGTATTTCGGTGGTAAAGGCGCCATCCTCGCTGTTTCGGCTAAGGTATCCGCCAAGGCGTTCAACAATGCTGTCTATTCTTATCAGGCCGAATCCGTGGCCCTCTCCCTTTGTTGTGGCAAAAAGGTTGCCCGTTTTCTTCCGCTTGCCTACGGCGGTAAAGTTGGTGAAGGATATATAAAGCTGGGTGTTTTTCATGTCCATATATACGCGGATAAGCCTATCCTTTTCGTCAAGCGGCAGGCTTGCCTCTATCGCGTTGTCAAACAGGTTCCCTATTATGCAGCACAAATCAAGCTCGCTCATTTTAAGCTTAACGGGTATATGCGCGTCTATATTCACGGTTATGCCCTTTGATTTCGCAAGGGAAATTTTGCTGTTTATAATCGCGTCCGCCATAGGGTTGCCGGTTTTTATGGCAAGATCAACCGTGTTCAAATCGGTATCAAGCATATTGAGATACTCTTTTATGCCTTCAAGATCACCCTTTGCCGCAAGCACTTTAAGCAGCTGAATATGGTTGCGGTAATCGTGCCGCCAGCCGCGCATTTTGCGGTACATATTATCAACCTCTTTATAGTGCGTGTCTATAAGCTCGCGCTGGTAGGCTGAAATGCGCTTATCTATCAGTTTGCTGAAAAGCTTCATGCCCGTTCACCTCAGGTATTGTTTATTATGGCGCGGTTAAGCGGCTCGTATGCTCCCCTCGGGAGCGGCAGGGAAACGCCGGAATCAAGCACAACCTCCGTTTTTGTTACGCGGCGGATGTGATTAAGGTTTACTATCATGCTTCTTCCCACGCGGGCAAAGCCGCTGTCAAGTTCCGTCTCTATTTCGTTAAGCGTGCGCTTAACCGTAAACTCCTCCCCAGCGTGAACCGTAACATAGTTTTTATGCACGTCAATATAGCTTATTTCATAAAGCGGAACGCGTATCACCTCTCCCGCGGATTCAAGCTTTAAGCACTTTTGGCTTATTTCAAGCCGCTCCGCCGCGCGGTCCAGCACGCTGAAAAGCTTTTGCCTGTCAACCGGCTTCATAAGATAATGAAGCGCCGCCACGTCGTACCCTTCGGCTATATAGTCGCTGTACCCCGTTATGAATATTATCTGAACGGTTTTGTTTTCGCTGCGCACCCTTCGCGCCATGCTCACCCCGTCCATGCCGCTCATCTCTATATCAAGCAGCAGCATATCATAGGCCTTGTTTTCGTCATACGCGAAAAGAAAGCTTTCGGCGGAGGGGTATATTTCCGTGCGCACGGTGGTTGAGCGCTCCTCTGCCCAGCTTTTTACTATTTCGTTTACAAACTGCGCGTCCGCCGCGCAATCGTCGCATATAGCGGCAAGGTATGCCATGGCCGTATTCTCCAAAGAAAATTTTGTTTATTATAGCATACCCTGGTCATCATAAAAAGAGCGGCTCTTCGCCCTTATTCCGCTCGCCTGACGGTTGCGGGGCAAAAAGCCGCAAATCTATATTCGGGTTCACTCGGTTTAACAGGAGGACCTATTGCGAACCCTTAAGTTTTATGGTTTCTCAGCACCCAAACAGGCCGAGGAACCCTTTTTTCTTGTATTCTTCCGTCTTTACGGACTCAAGCTCGTAGCCCGTGCCGGCGATTGTGGAACGGATGGCCGTTTCGTCCAAAGAGTCTTCCGAAAGTATAACGCTCTCTCCTTTGGTATGGGACGAGGTTACCTTTTTTACATTAAAGCGGGAGCGGATAGCGTCGTTAACATGCGCCTCGCACATGCCGCACATCATGCCGTTTATTTTAAGGGTGGTCTTTATCATTATGAATACATCTCCTTTAATGAGTATGCGTTATTTGCTTTGTTAAGGCTTTGCGCCAGCTCGATTATTTTTTCATAGGACTGGGAAAGCACATTGAGCGCAACGGTTTTGCAAAGCTCGTCATCAAGCTCAAGCGCCTCGTGCATGCGCTCGTAAAGCGGCGTGTAGCACGCTTCATAAAGTTTTGCCTGCGCCTCACCCACGGGTGTTAAGCGCACGATGCCGTAGCGCTTTTTGGTCGCAAGCCCCAAATCACACAGATTCTGTATCATGGCATGCGCGCTGGGCTTAGACACATTAAGCCTTGCCGCCACGTCCACGCACCGCGCGCCCTCTCCAAGGCTGCACAGCTGAGCAGTTGCCATAAGATATTTGATAGCGGAGGGCGTAAGCTGCATTGCCTGCTCGTTAACGCGTTTTTCCATATTGCCCTGTCCTCCTTTAATGCTTTGGTTTGATAGCGCGCGGGGGAGATGCCGCGAATCGCATCTCCCCCGCATTTTGTTTTTTACTGCCGTGAATGGCATTTGCCGTGCATTGCGCAGGTGGCGCAATTACAGCCGCAGGAGGATTTCCCCTTCTTCTTTTGGCCGAAGAGGTAAACGCATATCAGCGCAACCACACCCGCCAGCACAAGCGTAATGATTATAGTTCCAAGGTTTTCACTTAACCAGCTCATCATGAGAATCCCTCCTTCTTAGGTAGTTAGAATAATGATCGGGTTTTATCGTTAAAGGCTTATTTTACCTTTACGTCAGCGGTCAGCTTGGTAGCTTCCTTATAGGGCTTCACAAGCATGTAGATAATTACGGCAAGCACAGCCAGGGCCGCTATAAGGCCGATTACGTTTACATTGCCGGTTATGGCATTGCCGAACTGGTTGATCATAAGGGCGATGGCATAAGCGAAGCCGCACTGGTAAGCGATGGCGAATCCGGTCCACTTGGGGCTGTTCATCTCGCGCTTGATGGCGCCCATAGCCGCGAAGCAGGGAGCGCACAGCAGGTTGAATACCAGGAAGGAATAAGCGCTTATTCCCGTGAACGCGCCGGCTATCGTCTGATACACGGTGCCCTCACCGCCGCCGTAGAGTATACCCATGGTACCGACTATGTTTTCCTTAGCTACAAGGCCGGTTATGGAAGCTACGGCAGACTGCCAGTTGCCCCATCCGAGCGGGGTGAATATCCAGGCGATCAGGTTGCCGATGGCAGCCAGGATGGAGCAGTTAATCTCATCCTCGGAGAGCATCCTGAAGGTGCCGTCCACTACTCCGAAGTAAGTGGTGAACCAGACCAGTATGGTGGAGAGCAGTATTATGGTGCCGGCCTTCTTAATGAAGCTCCAGCCGCGCTCCCACATGCTCCTGAGAACGTTTGAAACGGTGGGCCAATGGTAAGCGGGCAGCTCCATAACGAAGGGAGCAGGCTCACCGGCGAACATCTTGGTCTTCTTAAGCATTATGCCGGACACGATGATGGCGGCCATGCCGATGAAGTAAGCGCTGGTGGATACCCAGGGGGATCTGCCGAATATGGCGCCGGCTATCATGGCGATAAAGGGAACCTTAGCACCGCAGGGGATAAAGGTGGTGGTCATTATGGTCATGCGCCTGTCGCGCTCATTCTCTATGGTTCTGCTGGCCATAATGCCGGGCACGCCGCAGCCCATACCGATAAGCATGGGGATGAAGGACTTGCCGGAAAGGCCGAACTTGCGGAATATCCTATCCAGTACGAACGCTATACGTGCCATGTAACCGCAGGCCTCAAGGAAAGCGAGCAGCAAGAACAGTACGAGCATCTGGGGAACGAAGCCGAGCACCGCGCCAACGCCCGCGACAATACCGTCAAGTATCAGGCCCTGCAGCCAGTCAGCGGCATTCGCGCTTTCAAGCAGGTTGCCTATAAGCGTGGGAACACCGGGTACCCATACGCCGTAGTTGGCGGGATCGGGCTCATCAAAGCCGTTCTGCTCAAGATAAGCAACGGCATCGGTGTATGTTACGGGGATTGTGGTCTCCTCATCGGCGCCTTCGGGAATGGCGGAATAATAGGCGGTCATATCGGTAACGGCCAGGGTTTCCTCATCCTCTATGCCTATAACGGCGGTAGCGTCCTCGGATTCGGGAGCGTAGTTCTTAAGCTCATCAAGGGCGGCGGTAGCATCAAAATCCTCGGCCTCGGTATCAACCTCAACAAAGGCGGATACGGCGTTCATGGCGTTGGTATACTCTTCGCTTACCTCTTCATACTCGGCGGTGCCGATGCCGAAGAGATGCCAGCCATCACCGAACAGGCCGTCGTTTGCCCAGTCCGTAGCCGCGCTGCCTACGGTAACCATGGCAATGTAGTAAACCAGGAACATTACCAGGGCGAATATGGGCAGGCCCAGCCAGCGGTTGGTGACAATCTTATCGATCTTATCGGAAGTGGAAAGGCCGCCCGCGTTCTTTTTCTTGTAGCAGCTCTTTATGATTTCAGCAATGTAAACATAGCGCTCGTTGGTGATTATGGACTCGGCGTCGTCGTCAAGCTCCTTCTCTGCGGCCGCTATATCCTGCTCAATGTGGCTCATGGTGTCCGCGGGGATGTTCAGCTTTTCAAGCACCTTATCGTCGCGCTCAAAAATCTTTATGGCGTACCAGCGCTGCTGCTCGGCAGGCATATTGTGCACAGCCGCTTCCTCTATATGGGCAATGGCATGCTCAACGGGGCCGGAGAACGTGTGCATAGGAACGGTTTTGGTGGAGTTGGCGGCGCTTACGGCAGCCTCGGCGGCTTCCATAATGCCGGTGCCCTTAAGGGCGGATATCTCGATTACCTTGCAGCCAAGCTGACGGGAAAGCTCATCAATGTTTATCTTATCGCCGTTCTTCTTAACAACGTCCATCATGTTTATGGCGATAACAACGGGGATGCCAAGCTCGGTAAGCTGGGTGGTAAGGTAAAGGTTACGCTCAAGGTTTGTGCCGTCGATTATATTAAGAATCGCGTCGGGCCTTTCGGTAATCAGATAGTTACGCGCGACAACCTCTTCAAGCGTGTAAGGAGAAAGGGAGTAAATGCCGGGCAGGTCCATTATGACCACGTCCTCATGCTTCTTCAGGCGACCTTCCTTCTTTTCAACCGTTACGCCTGGCCAGTTACCAACGAACTGGTTGGAGCCGGTGAGCGCGTTGAACAGGGTTGTTTTGCCGCAGTTCGGGTTGCCCGCGAGGGCTATCTTTATCTGCTTGTCCATATTTGCTCCTTTCGGTTAAGTTAATCTAACCTTATGACAAAAAATTTTTACTCAACTTCAATCATTTCGGTATCCGCCCTGCGCAGGCTCAGTTCGTATCCGCGCACGGTAACCTCCATGGGGTCTCCAAGCGGCGCCACCTTGCGAACGAACACCTCTGTGCCCTTGGTGATGCCCATGTCCATAATGCGGCGCTTCACGGGGCCTTCGCCGTGCAGCTTTACAACCTTTGCGGTTTCGCCGATCTTAACGTCTTTAAGCGTCTTCATTGCTGTCCTCTCCTTTAATCAGTTGGTTGTATTGATTAATTAAATTTCAATCAAATCATAATACGGCGAGCCATTTCCTCGCTTATCGCGATGCGTGACTCCTTTACCTTAACGATAACGTTGCCGTTAAGCGCGGAAACAACCGTTACGCTTCCGCCGGGCACAAAGCCCATATCCTCAAGGTGCTTTTTCATTTCGGGGCTTCCGCCCACTTTATGTATTATCTGTTCCTCGCCCATATTGGCAAGCGTAAGCGGCATCATGCTTTCTCCTCCGCGTCAAGGTTAGCTTATGCTAACCGTTTGTCAAAAAATAATGGTTAATTTGGTTTAACCCGTGTTAATTTCATTAGGTTAAGCTCCTTTAACCGGGTCATAGTTTAGCATCTCTAACTATATATGTCAACCCCTTTCAAAACTTTTTTTGACACTTTCTTTGAAAGCTTGATTTTTCAGTAACTGTGTGATAATTTAGTATATAATTCTTCGAGAGGACGGCGCAAAGCTGCATGAAAATACTGAGGGCATCCGAAGATTACCTTGAAGCGATGCTTATAATGAAAAACCGCAGGGGTTACATAAGATCAATAGACGTGGCCGAATATTTGGGCGTTACAAAGCCGAGCGTTACATACACCACCAAAAGGCTTAGGGAGAATGGCTACATTACAATGGACGCGGACGGGCTTATAACGCTTACCGAGAGCGGCATGGACATAGCCTCCAAAATGCTGGACAGGCACCATACGCTGACCAAATTCCTTGTAACGCTGGGCATAGACGAGATAACCGCCGAAAAAGACGCCTGCAAAATAGAGCACGACATAAGCCAGGAAACATACGAGGCTATTTGCGCTCACGCGCGGGAAATGAGCAAAGACTGATCTTTTTTGCATTATTAAAGGAGCCGGGATTTACCCTGCTCCTTTTTGTTTTGTGCTGCTGTATTTTTCGTTTAGCTCTTTATTGATCCGAACAGGCCTCGGATTATGGAGCGGCCTATTTCGCGCCCGATTGTGCTCATGGCGCTGTTTGTAACCCTTGTTACGGCCTTGGAAGCGACGGATTTGGTTTTCTTGGCTACCTTGGAAGCGGTTGAGCTCTTGGACGATTTTGTCTTTGTGCTCTTGGTGGTTTTGGAGGATTTCTTTTCCTCCTTCTCCTCTTTTTCCTTCTTTTCTTCTTCTTCCTTCTCTTCCTCTTCCTGCTTTTCCTCCTGCTCGTTAAAATACTCGTAGGCGGAATAATTATCAACGGCCTTATCGTATTTCTGCTTCATGTCGCTTGAATCTATAACGGCGCGGCGCTCCTCTTCCGTTATGGTGCCCATGCGGCTTTGCGGCGGCAGTATGAACGCGCGCTGAACAATGC
>CAZRHS010000014.1:0-34824 GCA_964600045.1 uncultured Clostridium sp. | reverse complement strand
TTCCCGTTCATTGCATTTAATCTACGCGTATGATATATTTTACGGAAGTAAAATCTCTATTTTCTTTTCGGCGGAGGATTAATGAATGCGCGGCTTGCATAAACGCTATATCATATCGGCATTTATTGTGCTGCCCGCAATCTTGTTCGCCGCATGGCTGCGGTGGTCCGATGGAGCGAATATCAATTACTCGGTAGCTCCTGATAATATCCGAAGCATTATATATATCTGCCTTATGAGCGCATGGGGAATATCGGTGCGGGCGCGCATAGTACAGGTGCAGGCAAGGCGATATTTAACAGGCATA
Source organism: uncultured Clostridium sp. (assembly GCA_964600045.1). Lineage (GTDB taxonomy): Bacteria > Bacillota > Clostridia > Christensenellales > CAG-138 > Phil1. The sequence continues at coordinate 34,517 of CAZRHS010000014.1, read as the reverse complement.
GCCGCCCTTATTGTGCTGTGGCTTGTATTGCGCTCGCTTAAATACGGAATATTTAATGAAAACGTGGATGCACGCAGGTATTTATGGTATGGATATTACATATCTATGATATATATGCCGCTTATGGCGTTCCTTGTTGCCATGTCGCTTGGAAAAAGCGAAAACTACCGCCTGCCCGGCTGGACGGGTGCGCTTTATATAGTCGCCGGCTTGATTCTTTTAATGGTTCTTACAAACGATTTGCATAGGTTTGTGTTCGTATTCCCCAATAATGTGATGTCAGATAGGGATTATAGCTATGGCCCGGGTTATTATATAACCGCAACATGGTGCGCCGTTTGCGCTATAAGCGCTTTTGCGATCATTTTGATAAAGTGCCGCGTTCCTCAAAGCCGCAAATATATGTTCTTGCCGGTAGTGCCGTTTTTGCTTCTGTTTGCATATTGCTATGCGTATGCATTAAATGTTCGTTGGCTTCGGGTAGTTGCCGGCGATATGACAGTAGCCATCTGCCTTATAACAGCAGGCATATTGGAAAGCTGTATATGGTGCGGCCTTATACAGTCAAACGCTGGCTATGAAGACATATTTGGATCCACTACCATAAAAACGCAAATAACCGACAATGAATTTAATACGATTTATGCCTCTCCCGGGGCATCGGTTGAAGATACCGAAAAGCTTAGTTCTGCGGTAGACCATACCGTAAGGCTGGATGAAAACACTTTGCTTAAAGGTTTTAACTTAAAAAAGGGCTTTGTCTTTTGGCAGGAAGATATTTCTGAGCTTACGGCCGTTACAAAACAGCTTGAGCTTACGCAGGATGAGCTGAGAGAAACGGGCGATATAATAAAAGCGGAAAATGATCAAAAGAAAAAATGGCTGCAGATTACAGAGGAAAACAGACTGTATGATGCTATTGAAATGCAAACATCAAAACAAATTTATATGCTGAATTCGCTTATATCAAAGCTGAAACAAACGGAGGATATAACCGAAGCCCGTAAGCTGCTTGGCAAAATAGCGATCGTTGGTGCATATATAAAACGGCGCAGCAATCTTATATTTGTCGAAACGCAGCGAAAGAGCGTTGCGGCGGGCGAGTTGCAGCTGTGCCTTGATGAATCGGCGGCCAACTTAAAACTTCTCGGCATTGAATGCAAAGCTTTTTTAGATATAAATGAGCTTATGTCGCCCGAACTTGCAAACCTGGTGTACGATTTGTTTGAAGCCGTGGTGGAAAATTCGTTTGAAACGGCAAAATCCTTGCTTCTGTTTTGCGGTGCGGAGGGCGATTTGACAGAAATAAACATCAGCGCGGCATGCGATGATGATCTTTCAGACCTATGTATCGATTATCCTTCACTGACTGCCGAACAGGATGATGACGGACTTTGGTGCTTATCGTTAAAATGCACAAGCGATGGTGACTGCGTATGAGAACGAGAGCGGGTTTAATAAAAGAAAGCTTTGATAATCTGCCGGTAGCCGCCTGTTTTTTCGATACAAACGGTGTTGTGCGCCTGATAAACAAGAGGATGCTTGCCATAAGTTTTGTTCTTATGAAAAACGGCATGCAAACTATTTATGAGCTAAGGAATGCGCTTAAAAATCCGCCTGACGAAGTAATCAGGGCTGATGAAAATTTGCCGCTGTATCGCTTCCCAGACGGGGAAACGCTTCGCTTTGAGGAAAAAGCTATAGTCACACGGCTCGGAGATGTTTTTACGCAGGTAACAGCGGCGGATGTATCTAAGGTAGTAATGCGTCAAAATGAGCTGAACGAGGAAAATCTAAGACTTGAAGAGGCAAATGAGCGCGCCAGAAAGCTGCTTGAACAAATGCCGGATATGGTAAGGGAAGAAGAAATACTTTCCATGAAAATGAGAGTGCATGACGATATAGGGCACAGCATACTTTCGGCGCGTCTCACATTACTGCATAATGAGAACCTTGAGTCAATACGGGAGAACGCACATATATGGGAAAAATCCATAGCCTTGCTTTGCCGCACCAACGATATGCCTCAGCAGCAAGACGCTTGGGAATACGCAAAAATAAAGGCGGAACGTGTGGGCATACGATTGATTGTGCAGGGAGATATACCCGAAAACGAACCGGAGCGTACTCTATTTGCTTTAGCCGTACGCGAGTGCACAACAAACTGCGTGCGCCACGCCGGAGGAACCGAGCTTTATATTTCATGCGCCACGGAGAGAGATAAATATATTGCGACGATAGAGAATAACGGAAAGATTCCAAACGCCGAAATAAAGGAGGGCGGAGGACTTTCTTCATTAAGAAAGAGGATTGAAAAGGCTGGAGGGGAGATGATCGTACAAAGCTACCCGAAATTCTCGTTAACGCTTATATTGCCGCATAAGGAGATCAGCAGATGATAAACACTATGATAGTTGAAGACCAAAGAATGATACGCAGCCTTCTTGAAAGCTACATACAAGCCGAAGATGGATATCGTGTTGCCATATCAATAGCGGGCGCAAATCGGGCCATAGAGCTTTGCAAAAACATAGACCTGATACTGATGGACGTTCAAACGGAGCACCGTGAAAACGGCTTAGCGGCGGCTGAGAAAATAAAGAAGACCTATCCTAACATAAAAATAGTAATCGTTACGTCTTTACTTGATTATGATGTTCTGAAAACTGCCCGTGCCATAGGGGCGGACAGTTTATGGTATAAAGACAGCGCTAGAAATACGCTTATGGATGTTGTAAAAAGGACGGTTGCGGGAGAGCATATATTTCCGGATTCACCGCCGGCGGTAGAAATAGGAACGGCAAGGAGTTCGGAATTCACAAAAACCGAGCTTAAGGTGCTGAAGTATATTGTTAAGGGACTGTCGTACGGCAAAATTGCCGAAGCGATGGGCATTGAGGTTACAACGGTAAAATATCATGTTACGAATATGCTGCAAAAAACAAGTCTTGAAAATAAGCTGCAATTAGCGCTTGCCGTAAGCGACGCAAAGCTGATAGCAAACATTTCGGAAGATGAATAATTTTTATACCCTATACGAAAGTATGGGGTATTTTTTGCTTTTGACGAATAAAATACTGTGTACTGTACTATTCGAGGAAAGGAGCACACTGACCTTGCGGAAAATAGTATTGGATTTACAGTCGGGCTTATTTGCGGATGCAATATCGCAAGTTTTGGAAGGCGGAGAACCGGATTTTATCACGATACCGGCAGAGAGCCCGCAAAAAACCGTTACAATATGCAAAACATGTCACGCATATGCGGCAATAATGGAAGTTACACCGTTTTCACCATGGAAGCTTGAGGAACGATTAAAACTGGGCGAGGCGATAAAACAAACGGCGCCGGAGTGCAAGGTATTGCTGCTGGTTGACGAAATGAGCAACAAATCATTGGCAGCAGCTGTTACGCAGGCAAAAAAAGACGAACTGATAGACAATTTTATTTACGCATCCGTTTCACCAACATATCTCATCGCAATACTTGATGCGCTTTAATACCGAAAGGAGCTTATATATGCAGGTTAAAATACAAAACATACCAAATAACCTTGACGAATTTAAATCCCTTGCCGAAATGGGAATAACAAAGCCGGAAAATACATGCGTGCTGCTTCTGTGCGCGTTGAACTTGTTTGACAAGAACAATGACGAAGGTACGGCAGCGATGAACATGCTTCGCGGCCCCAAGCCCTTGGTTCCCTATGATGTGCAGTTTCTGCGCGACCGTCTGCGCGGCAAAAGCTATTTGCCCAAGGCGTACTTTGAGGGAGCAACACCGGAAAACGGTTATACTCCCGCTCAGCCTTATGTGCTGAATGTGCTAAGCGATCCCCGTCCGCAGGATGAAGAAGGATACTTAAAAGTGTTCCTCAAAACTGCCGGTGCCGATTCACCAAGGCCCGTAAAACTCAGGAAAAAGGGATCTACCGGAGAATGGTTCGTTTGGGATTATACAAGCCTGCTTGTCGGCATACGCACCCCTGTATCTGAAGACCCGTGGGCATGATGCTTATGACAATATAGGTTCATTATAAAAAATCTGAAATAATAAAAAAGAAGGAGATACAATTATGGCAAGCTTTACAGACAACGCAAAGGCGGCAATGACCGCAACTTATCCCCGTGAATTCGATATTTCCTATTCTACAACTCTTGAGGAAGTGCTTGAAAAGCTCAATGCTCGCGCCGCGGCGTTTCAAATGCCGTTTGCGATAAAGGGCGGCATTCCGGGGCAGCGCATAGTATTTGAAAAGGAGCCTGATCTTGATATTCAGCTTTGGGTTTTTGTTAAAGAAGGCAATCATATTAAAATACAGCCCAACTTAATGGAGAGTAAAACCAGCGTAAACGGTATACGCGTTGACAAAAACAGCGCGTTGCGCCGCGGAGCGAAAGGAATGGTAGAGCTTCCCGTAGCTAGGGGCGAATATGTTGACGAAGTTACCGAAAAGATTAAAAAGCTGCTTAACGGTGAAGAGGTTGAGGACTATGTAGCGCCTGTGGTTCCCGAAGAAGCTCCCGGTGCCGAACCGCCGAAGAGCTGGACCACCACTCTTATTCTCAGCATACTTTTGGGCGGCCTTGGCGTACATCGCTTTTATGTAGGAAAGATAGGTACTGGCATAATATGGCTTCTTACTGCCGGTGTGTTCGGAATAGGCTATATTGTAGACCTTATAAAGATTATATGCGGCAAGTTTACTGATAAGAACGGCAATGTGATTAAGAAAGACTAAAGACGCCAGGAGCCTCAAAAAGAAAGTAGGTCAACGGTTACTTGTGTAACTGCTGCCTGCAACAAAGGCTAAGCTTCTTAGGAGGATGAATATGGGACTTTTTGATAAGAAATATTGTGATATTTGCGGCGAAAAGATAGGATTTCTCGGGAACAGAAAACTTGAGGACGGCAATCTTTGCAAAAACTGCGCGGCAAAGCTGTCACCTTGGTTCTCGGAACGCAGGCAGAGCACGGTTGAGGAGATAAAGCAGCAGCTTGATTATCGTGAGGAGAATAAGGCTGCCGTTGCCGCGTTCCACGCTACACGCAGTTTGGGAGACGGCACAAAGGTTTTGATAGATGATGATGCGTGCAAGTTCATGGTAACCGGCGCGCGCAACATTGCCGACGCAAACCCTGACGTAATGGATTTTGCCGATGTTACCGGCTGCCGTATTGATGTTGACGAGAACCGCACAGAGCTTAAGCAGAAGGACAAGGAAGGCAAAGACGTAAGCTATAATCCGCCTCGCTATAAGTATTCATATAACTTCAATGTTATAATAAACGTGAATAATCCTTATTTTAACGAGATTCGCTTCAGGCTTAATGGCAAAAATGTTGAGCTTAACAACGTTATAATAAGCGCGGCGAATCGCACGGGCGTTAATCCTCACAGGAGCATAGATTATTGCGAATACGAAAAGATAGGCAAGGAAATAGTTGAGGCTCTTACCAAAATACGCACAACCGTTCGCGAGAATGTGGAAGCCGCCAACGCGCCTAAGGCCAGCATTAAGTGCCCGTATTGCGGAGCTGTGGTAGTGCCGGATGCCAAGGGTCGCTGCGAATTCTGCGGAAGCGTTATAGATGCATAATTCTGTATATAACTAAAAGTAACTAAAAGGCCTGCAATGGGCCTTTTTCGTTTGTTTGACTGAATAAAGGCTTTGTAATATAATATTTTAACATAATATGAATAATATCGGCACTGCGGTGCTTTTGTTGCGTAAGGAGGAAACTTTATGGGCAGGATGTTTGGCACGGACGGCGTTAGGGGGATTGCAAATGCCGATCTTAGCTGCGAGCTTGCAATGAAAATAGGCGCTGCCGGAGCGTATGTGCTTACCGGTGGGCATAATCCGCGTATACTTGTCGGGCAGGACACAAGAAAGTCCGGCGATATGCTTGCGTGTGCTCTGTCCGCCGGAATTTGTTCAATCGGCGGCGATGTAATAAACGTTGGCGTTATACCTACTCCGGCCATGGCTTACCTTGCCAGGCTGTATTCAGCCGATGCCGCCGTTATGATAAGCGCGTCGCATAACACAATGGAATATAACGGAATTAAATGGTTTGATGGCGAAGGATACAAGCTTTCCGATGAACTTGAGGACAGAATAGAAGCCATTATAAAGGGTGAGGAGCAGCTGCACAAACCAACCGGAAGCGGCGTTGGCAATTGCCTAAGCGCGCCGAGAGCCGTTGAAAAATATAAGGAGTTTCTTAAATCAACCGCAACTGAAAGCTTTAGCGGCATGACTGTTGTGCTGGATTGCGCGAATGGTGCTGCGTCAAACATAGCGGCCGATGTGTTCAGCGATCTTGGTGCTAAGGTTATATCCTGGGCAGATCAGCCGGACGGCTGTAATATAAATGATCTTTGCGGTTCCACGCATCCCGATAGCCTAAGAGAGCTTATGACAGAGCGCGTGGCAGATGCCGGATTCGCGTTTGATGGCGACGCGGATAGGGTGATTGCCGCGGACGAGATGGGAAACATTGTTGACGGCGACAGGATAATGGGCATATGCGCAAAATATATGAAGGAGCAGGGGGCACTTAAGGATAATACGCTCGTTGTAACCGTTCTTTCAAACCTTGGCCTTAAGCTTCGCATGAAAGAGCTTGATATAAATGTTGAGGAAACCGCTGTGGGAGACAGATATATACTTGAGCGCATGCGTCAAAGCGGGTATTCACTCGGCGGAGAACAATCCGGCCATATTATATTTTATGATAAAAACACAACCGGAGATGGCATGCTGAGCGCTATCCAGGTTATGAACATACTGGCGAAAACTAAGAAACGTTTTTCTGAACTGGCAAATGAAGTGCCGATTCTTCCTCAAATCATGGTTAACGTTTTGGTTGCGCCCGGCGATAAGTCAGCCGCACTTAATGATGAGGATATGATAAACGATATAAAAGAGGTTGAAAAACTGCTTGCTGGCGAGGGAAGAGTGCTTGTCCGCGCAAGCGGCACCGAGCCGCTTATCAGGATAATGCTTGAAGGCAAAAGCGAGGAACAGATTACCCCGCTTGCCTACAGACTGGCAAATATATTGGAAAATAAATACGCCGGAAGAATAAAGTGACAGCTTTACTTTGAAGGCAAATAGTGCTATCATATACAGGAATTGAATATACTTTCATGTTCCGCCCCGTTTGGGGTGGCTAAGAGGGAAGCAGGTTAAAAGCCTGCGCGGTCCCGCCGCTGTATGCGTGGAGTGTTTTGCGTTTGTGCCATAGGCACAGTCACTGGGGATAAGCACCTGGGAAGACTTCGTAAAGTGCGATGAAACGCGAGCCAGAAGACCTGCTTGAAAGTTCGCCTTACCACGGGTCAATGGTATATAGGGCGGGCGCACATAGCTTGGTTTTGTGTGGGCCGAAAATGTTTTTGATGTGCAGAAATACGGCTGCGGCGATAATCGCCGCAGCTTTTTTGTACCTTGAAAACGGAAAGGATTTGTTTGGTAAGGTGAATATTCAAAAAAAGGTTTTGGCTGCAATCTTAGTAATCATGATGGCTGTTTTGCTTACAGGATGCAGCATTATAGGCTCAAGCAGTCATAAAGGATCGCTTGATGTGGATTACATAGCGAATGACGATGAGGGCGAGGACAGATTAAGCCAGCTTAAAGGATTGGCGGCCGAGAACGCAACGCCGGAACCGGAAGATAATCTTAAAACTCCCGCTCCAGTGGAAGGAGACGAAGAGGATGATTCATCATCGGCAGGCAAGGCCCAGGCGGAGGCGCGGGATAACGAGATAGCCGCAAGTACTCCCGAGCCGGAGCAAACCGCGGCGCCTTCACAAAGCAAAGAACCGGAAACAAATACCTGCACAATCTCAATCAGGTGCGATACGGCTGTTGAGAAAGGAATGCATCTTGAGAAAAAGTGGCAGGGTATTGTGCCGGCAAGCGGAGAGATATTAAAAACCACAACCATGACATTTGAGCAAGGTGATACGGTTTTCGATGTGCTTTGCGCGGTGCGCGATAAGTACAAGCTCCATATGGAGTATTCCGGCTCAAAGGGCAATGAGTACATAGAAGGCATAAATAACCTTTATGAATTCGACGGTGGCCGCTGGAGCGGATGGATGTATTGCGTAAACGGATGGTATCCAAACTACGGATGCGGCCAATACGTTGTAAAAAGCGGCGATGTTATTGAATGGAATTATACGTGCGACCTGGGCAAAGACCTTGGCCAAACGTGGTTGGCGGGCTGAGATTATGCGTGAAAAGGCTATAAGCATAAGAGGGCTTAAGAAGAACTACAGCACCGGAGCCGTGGATGTGCAGGCTTTGCGCGGCATAGACATGGATGTTTGGCGCGGCGAGTTCGTGTGCATAGCCGGCAAGAGCGGCAGCGGAAAATCAACATTACTGAATCTTGTCGCCGGGCTTGAAAGCCCCAGTGAAGGGAGCATAGAGGTTCTCGGCAGACGAATAGACAGCATGAACGAAACGGAACGCATAAGGTTCAGGCGTTCGAATATAGGCTTCGTGTTTCAGTCATATAGATTGCTGCCGCAGTATACGGCCGTTGAAAACGTTGCTTTGCCGCTGATGCTGAGAGGCATTGACAAGCACGAAAGAGAAAAGCGTGCCATGAAAGCCCTGGAGATGGTTGGCATTGCCAAATGCGCTCATCAGCGCCCCGCGCAAATGAGCGGCGGTGAGCAACAAAGGGCCGGCATTGCAAGATCCATAATAACAGAGCCCGCGATTGTAATGGCGGATGAACCTACGGGAAACCTTGATACGGCCACGGGTGATATGGTGCTGAAACTGTTTGAGGAGCTGTTCAGAAAAAACGGCACTACGCTTCTGATTGTGTCGCACGATGATGACATGCCTCGTCATGTGGACAGAACGATAAGGCTGAGCGACGGATTGGTAAGCGGAGAGGAGACAAATATATGCGAATAAAAAGAATTATCGCAATAACAATAATATTGGGCATACTGTTAGCCAATGTGCCTTCATTTGCGGCGAATGAAGTTACAGTGAAGTTTGATAGCGACCCTGCCTCTGCCGCGGTGGTGGTAGATGGCGCAAAAGCCTATCTTGGCGGATACAAAATAACGGCGGATGGCACATATACATTTACCGCAACGGAAGATGGGTATGAGGATTACTCGGGTTCATTTGAGGTAAAGGAAGGTAAGGTTTATTTTAACGGCACTCTGTGCGGCGATAACAAAATCCATTTTGTTATGACTAAAACGCTTTATCCGGTTGTCATAACAAAGAATCCTCAGAACATGACGCTGACGGTAACGGATTCGCAAGGGAACAAAGTTGATGATTACTCAAGCCTTTCGGCAGGAACGTATCTTTATACGGCGTCTGCTGACGGATATGAAACCACAGCCGGCAAGTTTGCAGTAGAGAAGACTGCCACGGTTTTGAATATAACATTAAAGGCTCTTACAACAACCGCCCCGACAACAAGCGGCATAGGCGCTCTTGCACTGCTGCCGGCAAATATAGCGGGTGAGTATTATTCTGCGCCCACGGGCAGCCCGGGAGAGATTGTAACTATAAATCTTCCCGTTATAAATAATGGCGAAACACTTACAGACATAACTATTGAGCCTGTTATTTCAAATAATGTTGAGGAGTTCCCGTTTACGGCCGATGCCGCGAATTACGGGCTTAAACTGCCGGATCTTGAAAACGGCTCATGGGCGGTTGCTCAATACACAATGAAAATATCGCCTTACGCAACAAACGGCGTAAAGACAATCCAGTTCCGCGCAATATATCGCGAAAACGGCGTGCTTACCGAAAGCACCATAAGCACCGGTATTACCATAGTAAACGGCTATGAAGCGCCGCAGGAAACGCTGCATACCGCGCCCAAGCTTATGATAAGCGGATATGCCATAGATGTGGATACTATATACGCGGGCGACGATTTTACGCTTACGCTTTTTGTTAAAAACACTTCGGATTCGCTGTCCGCGGTGAATATAACAGGAACTCTTACGCTTGACCCTACCGCGGTTATGAGCGCACTTGGGCAGAGCGATACCGGCTACGCTGAAAAAATAGCTCCGGGAGATACTGCCGAAATAGTCTACAAGCTGACCGCGATGCCTGATATACAGGGAAACGCGCAGGTTGCCGTAAAGCTTGAATATGAAGACAAGGAAAACACAGCAGCCAGTGTATCCCAAACGATAACGCTGCCCATAAAGCAGAGAATGCGCATCAGCGTGGATCAGCCCGAAATATATGCAGAAGACGCGACCGAGGGTGACTATATAGCCGTTTCTCTGCCGATTGTCAATAAAGGCAAAACAAAGGCTTACAACGTTGAGGTAAAGCTTGAAAGCGAAAAGCTGAGCATGAGCGAAAGCTATTACGGCGGAGATATACTGCCGGGAGCTAAGCAGAGCGCGGAATTCCAGCTGCTTTGCCTGGAATCCGGCACCGCGGACGGAACGCTTATTGTAAGTTTTGAAGATGCGGACGGAAACTTATACGAAGAAAACATTGCTATACAGGTTGAAATAGCCGGAACGGTAAGCATTGAGCAAACCGTTGAAACGGAGGAGACAAATACAGAAACAGAGCAAAGCTCATTCCCGACTGTGCCGGTGGTAATCGGCGCGGCAGCGGTGGCTGCGATAGTGGCAGTGCTGATTATAGCTAAAAAGAGGCGCGGCGATGCGGCCAAGTGATTTTATACGCACGGGCATAATAAATCTTTCCAGGCGCAGGGTACGCACATGCCTTACAGCCCTGTCAATGGCAATAGGCGTTATGTGCATACTGATGCTTGTTTCGGTAGGAATAGGTTATGAGCAGGCGTATAAGGAATCAATAGAGGCAATGGGAAGCCTGACCAAAATAGACGTTACGCAAAAGACGGGCTCAAGCGGCAAAATCGCCATTTTGAACAAAAAGGCGGTTGCCGCGTTTAAGGGGATAGAAGGTGTAGAGGCGGTAACACCGGTGCTGCAAACTACGGCGTACCTTAAAAGCGGAAAATATATAACCATGGTAAAGCTTTATGGCATAGACATGGATACGGCCGAAAGCTTTGGAATTACTCCGACTGAGGGCGAACTGCCTAAAAAAGGAACACGGCTTATGCCGGAGCTTATGGCAACGGACGATCTTGCGGCAAGCTTTGCCGAGCCGGATACATGGAAAGAGGCTTTGGATCGCGACGGAAATCCGCTTGTTGACCTGATGCGCGGTACCGTAAAGCTAACGTTTGATTACGCAAGCCTTGTTGGCGACTATACGGAAGGCGATGACGGAAGAGCGGTTCCGCTGGGGCAAAGCCTTAAGGCGAAATTCACCGGAATATGCAGCGCAATGAATTATACCTATTCCTGTTCAGCCTTTATGCACATGGACACGCTTAAGGCGATAGCAGGGGAAGATAGCACATCGTCCGAGAATAGCGATTCAACGGGCGAGTACTCGCTTGTTTGGGTTAAGGTAAGCGACGCTAACGATGTTATGGAGATTGCCTCGCTTATAAGAAGCGCCGGGTTTGAAACATACAGCCTTACGGATATGCTTGAATCAGTAAAGGAGCAGACCACGAGAATTCAGGGCTTGCTTTTTGCGATAGGAGCCGTTGCGCTGCTTGTTGCGGGCCTTTGCATAGCAAACACCATGATGATGGCCATAAACGAGCGGCGTACAGAGGTTGGTATACTTAAGGTTTTGGGAAGCGAGCTTAAGGATATAGCTACCATGTTCCTTACGGAGGCCGGCATGATAGGGCTACTTGGCGGTGTAGCCGGTATCGCGCTTAGTTTTGTACTGAGGGCGGCACTTACGGGTTTGCTTAGCGAAATGGGCGTGCGATCGGTAATGCCGGCATGGCTTACGGTATTCGCGCTTGCATTTTCAATGGTTATAGCCGTTTTAAGCGCGCTTGTGCCGGCGGTGAACGCGATGAGAATATCCCCGCTTTGCGCAATGCGGGATGAATAGAACTGAAAAAGGGGAAGGGAGAGCATTGATATGAGAACAAGAACTCGAATCTTGGCAGCGCTGATGACATTGCTGCTTCTGTGCGCGTCATTCGGTTCTGTTGCTATAGCTTCTAAAGATACTTACAGCGAAGGTGAGCAGGAACTGATACTGGCTGTGCAGACCGCGATACAGCAAAGCGCGGCGTACATGCTTAATCCTGTTGGCAGCTACTATCCCGAGAACGGTTTAAGCTTCGGAACTTTGCAGGGCGACTGGGCCGCGTTCGCGCTTGGCAGAAGCGGGCTTGCCATACCGTATGATATATGGGAAAAGTATACTGAAAATTCAAGCTCTGCCATGGCGGAAGCCATAGAAAAGGTAATGAGCGAGCACAGCGACATAACCTCGCTTCCTTTGCTCCATTACAGAAAACGCACCGAGAATATGCGCGCCATTATCGGCTATACATCGCTTGGCCTTGATGTGCACAACGTATCCGGATACGACATAACGCGCGCCTTGGGAAATTATACGGACATAATCTGGCAGGGCATAAACGCGACCATTTTTGCGCTTATATCCCTTGATACGCTTGATTATGATATGCCGCAGCTTACAAGCGAGGAATTAAGCCAGGGCGTACACGGTACCGCCGTGCAGGCAACAAGGGAGATGCTTGTTAAGCGCATAATGTCTCAGGAACTTTCGGACGGCGGCTGGGTACTTGATACAGGCTTTGAGGTTGAGGATGACTCAACATCCGCCACATTCACTCCGTCCAAGGATAAGGCGGATCCGGACATTACCGCTATGGCAATTCAGGCGCTTGCGCCATACAAGGATACTACCGTTACGGTTGGCGGAACCGAAAAGAAGGTTGGCGATGCGATAGAACGCGCGCTTGACGTGCTGGGCCAAATGCAGAAGTCAACAGGCGATTATGATTCCTGGGGCACTACAAACGTGGAGAGCACGGCACAGGTGCTTATGGCGGTTCTTGCGATGGGCATAGACCCGCTTGAGGATGAGCGCTTTATAACATCAAGCGGCAACACGCTTATAAACGGCATACTGCGTTACCATGTGGCCGGTTCCGGCTTCCGCCACGTAATGGACGGATCAGTGAACGCTATGGCAACGGACCAGGCTACCTACGCGCTGGTAGCGTACGACAGATTCCTGAAAGGGAAAAACTATATATATGATATGAGCGACAACAAGGAAACTCATACCATTTCAACCGACAATACCGCGGAACACGGACAAATAACATCCGTTTCGGCGGAAACCGCATCTCAGGGGCAGACCGTAACGGTATATACCGATCCCGATGATGGGTATTCTCTCAGCTCACTTACGCTGGAGCTTTATCAATCCGAGATAAGCTTTGACGAAAGCGGGAATCTGCAGGTTTCATGGGAAAGTACGCCTACCACTCAGGAAGCACAGATAAGCTCAGACGGCCTTAGCGCAACATTTAAGATGCCCAATGTTCCGGTTGTTATAAAGGCCGAGTTTACCGAGGGCGGCCAGGCAAGCGAGAAATATTCATTCGTACAGACAAGCGTAAACGGCTCGGTACGAGTATCTAAAGAAAGCGCAAGGGCCGGTGAAACCGTTCTCATCAATCCAAAACCCTTGAGCGGCTATGAATACATAGAAGGAACGCTCACCGCGGCCGGACCTGACGGCGAGAGCTTAACACTTACGGAAAATTCCGGCGGCGGTTGGGAATTTACGATGCCTGCGGGAGATGTAACACTCTACGCGGAGTTCAGCGAGGCCGAGATAATAGGCACCGTGACAATCTCCATGGAGAAGTTCACCTTGGGACAGGGCTATGTTATAGAGCCTATACAGGTGGATCTTTACAGCAACGACAGCATAGCATCGCTGACCACTCGCTTGCTTGAAGATCACAGCATGGGATATACGCTTGGCTCCGGTGCCAGTGTAGAGAGCGGATATTATCTGGCGTCCATTACCGACGGCAGCGACCCCGACGAAAAGATAAACCCGCCGCAATACATAATCGATGCCATTGAGAAAGAAGGCGCGGTGATTTCGTATACGCGTAACAGCGCAAGCCTTGGTGAGTTTGACTACGCGCAGCAGTCCGGCTGGATGTATTCGGTGAATAACGTATTCCCGAATGTCGGCGGTTCAGACTTTAACACAACCACCAATAACGCCGCCTACAAGCTTAAGAATGGCGATATAATCCGTTGGCAATTCACGCTTTGGGGACTTGGCGCGGATATAGGCGGCGGCTTTGATGGGGACGAGAGCGAAGGCTCGTTCGAAAAATCCTATATAACCATTGCGAACAGAACCGTTGCAACAAGCATGCTTGCCGAGGTTAAGAGCGACTACTCATCCTGGGTTTCGGCGAACGAGAGCACGTATAAGGCGGCAATCAACGCGATGACGGATCTTACGATATCCGAGGAGAATCTTGAGACCGCACTTGCGCCGATAAAGAACATGCTTGCCGCGAACAAGGAAGAGTTCCGAATTATCATATCCAACTCCGCCGCGGCAAACGGCCATACGATAACGGCCGCAAGCACGGCAAAGGCAGGGGATGACGTTACCGTTACAGTAACGCCCAAGGAAGGATATGAACTGACCACCGGCAGTCTTAAGGCAAACGGAGTAAAGCTGACGAAGAATGGAAGCTCGTATACGTTCGTTATGCCGGCGTGCGATGTATTCTTAACCGCAAGTTTCTGCGAAGAGGGCACCAACCCCACTCCGCTCAAAGGGGATGCTAATGAGGACGGCACCGTAGACATAACCGATGTTATGCTTATATGCCGCAGCATAATGGGAACCACGAAGCTTAGCGATGATGCGACCACGCTTTGCGATATGAATGAGGACGGCAAGATAACCGTTTCCGATGCCGTGCTTGTCTGCAACAAGATTGCGGGCGAATAACAAACAGATGTTTTGGCCCTTTAGCAAGGCCACAATATAAAACCCCGGAAAGGAAGGAAAAAAGATGAAGAAAAGAGTATTGGCATTGCTGTTGGCACTCATGATGGCGCTTTCCATACTGCCCGCGCTGGCAGTAGCTGAAGGCGATCAGCCGGCAGTAACGCCGGACGATGTGCAGACTCAGCCTGCACCGGAGGAAACACCATCCTCTGAAGAAGTAGTTACCGTACCTTTGGACGGACAGACGAACTACGGTGATTCCGCCCAGATAACGGTTACGAGCGACAACACTCGTACCGGAGCCACAACCGGCACGGTAAAAATATCGGCGGATAAGGCGTGTGTTCTGTACTACACCACCGCCCCCACAACCGAGTACTGGCCCGGCAATGCGACCGATGATGATTTTGAGGCCGAAACCTGCTGGCCGTTTACTCAGGTTGGCAAGGACACCGTGCACACATATACGGTTACAGAGGAAAACGTAAACAAGGAATTTTATCTGAACATTACGGATATTGCCTCTACCGATGCGTGCAATGTTTGGATTATAGCATCTGATGCCGAAGGTACAATCGATACCGGCGCAGTCAAATCCATACCGCTTGCGGCGTATGTCGGAACCGAAGTAGAGGAAGAAAAGGCCAGCGTGAAGGTATATTTCACTTTCTACGATGGCAAGAGCTATAACTTCCCTGTTGCCAGACTGGAAGTTACTGCCGTTGAAGGTACTGCCGAGAAATACGGCCTTAAGAATGCGGCATCTGGCCATACTATCGGCGGTCAGGATCATAGCATAAAGGCCGGCCAGGTGAGCGTGCTTGACGCGCTGCTCTGTGCCCACGAGGCTGTTTATGGCTCTGACTTTACCAAGAGCACAATGAGCAGTTACTTTGGCGGAAGCAGCAGCTATGTATCAAAGATATTCGGTGTAAGCGGCGGAATCGGCTTTGCCGTAAACGATGCTATCCCTGTAGGGCCCATGTCCGATGGTTATGCCGTTAATGAATATGCCCTGAGCGAAGGCGATGATGTTTATTTCTTCGTTTACTCAGATCCCTATTGGATGGACTATCTCAGCTACTTTGATAAGAAGGAAGTTGAGGCCGGTACCGGCGAGGAAATAACTCTTAACCTTAAGGGTTTCTCTGCAATGGAATCCATGTGGTATAGCCCCGGTACTCCTACTGCGGAAAGCACGACCCTTGGAAACCTGGCAGAAGTTGAAGTATATGCCCTTGATGACAGCTTTGCTTTCAGCACATTGCTTGGCAAAACCGACGAAAACGGTAACATAACCATTTCGTTTGACAAAGAAGGCACTTACTACGTGTCCGCAATGGGTGAAGCAAGCGACGAAAGCCCCATAACCGGACCGCTGTGCAAAATAGTAGTAACCGGACCTAAGGCGAACAACCTTAACGGCATGCTCGTTTATACCGGCTACAATATGAACAATGACTCGGTTATACTAAGAAACAGCACCGATAAATATACCACGACTAATGTTTTCTCCTGGTATACTACCGATTATGATCTTGGTACGGTAAACGATGCAAGCCCTCAACTTCGCTTTAAGCTGAATCTTGCATCCGGCGCCAAGGCAACGTTCTACTATACCGATACCTCAGGTGAAGCTAAGACCAAGGTATACAGCGGCAGCATGGCGTGGATGAGCTGCCTTGTACTTGGCAAAAATACCGTTAAAATCGTAGTCACTCCTCCTGCGAGCAGCGAACTGGAAGAAAAGACATACACGGTTAATGTTAATGTAGTTCCCAGCCTTACCGCGCTCAGCCTTACGGCAAACGGCAGTGAAGCTTACCTTGATTCTACGTTCAGCGGTACCGATACCGAATACAGCGCGGATGTAAGTTCTGATACCGAAACCGTGACCGTCAGTGCTACGCCTAAGGACGAAACCTGTACCGTTACCTATAACGGCCAGGCGGATTGCAATGTAAACATAGCGGATACCGATAAGATAGTTGTACGCGTTGAGAAGAACGGCTTCTATACGGATTATACAATTAATCTGAACAAGGTAGAATCCTACAGCCTGAGTTTTGATACCACTCCCACCAAAGCTGTAGCAAGGCTTAAAGACTATAAGGGCAATCAGGTAACCGCGAACGCAGATGGCGTTTATGGTAGCCTGCTGCCCGGCAGCGAATATACCTGGGTAGTTACCTGCAAAGGTTATGTATCTAAGACCGGCACGATCAGCGGCCCTGAGCAGCTTGAAAACGGCGTACTTGCAGTTGAACTTACCAAGGCCGAGAAGAACGCCCTGACTTGCTATGATGCCGAATGGCCTAATTACCGGAACAGCAATAAGAATAACGGCCTTACCAACACCGCAACTCCTGTAAGCAGTGATGAGGCGGAGCTTAAGTGGGCACAGAAGTACGGATCCGGTTGGTCCGCGGCTCCCAGTATACCCATAATAGTTAACGAGAGAATTTATTTCCTCAGCGGTAAGCAGATTATCTGCGCCGATAAGGAAACCGGCGAAACAATAATGACCGGCACGCTTAATGGCAGCGCCGGCTTCAGCACCAATTCCCTTACCTATGGCGAGGGCATGTTATTCGCTCAGGTTGGCAACGGCAAGATTCAGGCTTTCCGCGCCGATACACTTGAAAGCCTGTGGATAACCGAATCCATAGGTGGGCAGACTATATCTCCCATAACCTATTATAACGGATATATCTACACCGGTGTTTGGAAGGGTGAAACTAATGTGCAGAACTTTGCCTGCTTCTCCGTAACCGATGAAGATCCCACGAATACGCTTGAAACCAAGTACGCTACCTGGCTTGTGCCTCACGCGGGCGGTTACTATTGGTCCGGCGCCTATGTGAACAGCAACTGCGCGGTGTTTGGCTCCGATGACGGCACCAGCGGCTGCACCAGCCCCACGGCTACGCTGTTCTCAGTAAACCCCGTAACCGGCAGCATTATAGACAGGATAGACGATATAATCGGCGATATCCGCAGCTGCGTAGTCTATAACTCCGGCCGTGTGTATTTCACCACCAAGGGAGGTTATCTCTATTCGGTAGGCCTTAACTCAAACGGCACGTTTAATCACGACTCCGTTAAGTATATCTCTATCGGCAGCATGTCCACCAGCACCCCTGTTATATACAAGAACAGGCTGTATGTAGGCTGCTCTGGCGCGGGTTATGACTGGGACGGCGATTCCGGCAGCGGTATAGTGGTTGTTGATGTTTCAGGCGGCAAGCTTGAGATGATCTATAAGGCTTCCACTCCCGGTTATCCGCAGGCCGGCCCGCTGGTAAGCACCGCTTACGAAAAGAGCACCGGCAAAGTCTATATTTATACTACGTATAACAAAAACCCCGGCGGTATTTACCTGATAGAGGACAGCGCAGGCCAGACCGAGCCCAGCGAGAATAACGGCGATCTGTTTATTCCCGATCAGAAGCAGCTTTGCATAAGCACCATCTGCGCGGACAGCGACGGTACTCTGTATTACAAGAACGACTCCGGTTACATATTTGCCGTAAAGAGCAACTCTAAAGTACCTGTAGTAGAGTCCGAGGATAAGGATACCTCTTGGCCCGGCGGCAAAGTATTCGGCGATAATACGGTAAGCTCCAGCGTTCCCACTGCTTCCAATGTTACCGTAACCGCACCTACCGTGGAAATGCCTGTTACCGGCGGCGAGGACAGCCTGCTGCCCATAGCGATGCTTATTGCCGGCGCCGCTGTGCTGCTAATAATCAGGCGCATGAAAAGAGTCTGATAAGTGTTAAAAACGGGGGAAGAGGGTTTTATACCCGAACCCCGTAAGAATTTGGCGCGATTGTTTATAGCTGAAAAGCCAAAATAATACGCAGCCTGTAATTAAATCCCCATGCCAAGGCTTCTGTTGGACCGGAGGGCCGAGGCACGGGGATTTTTTTTGCAAAAATAAGCCCCACCGTGAAGCGGGGCTTAGCTTAGAGGTTATTTAATTAAAAGTCGCATTTCTGCTCTATGTAAGCGCAGAGCTGATCGATGGGCATACGAACCTGCTCCATGGTATCGCGGTCGCGTACGGTAACGGTGCCATCCTCAAGGGTATCAAAGTCAACCGTTATGCACATGGGGGTACCTATCTCGTCATGGCGGCGATAGCGCTTGCCTATGGCGCCGGAATCATCATAGTCCACCATAAACTTCTTTGAAAGCATGGCGTAGACCTCGCGGGCCTTGTCGCCAAGCTTGTTCTTCTGAAGCGGCAGAACAGCGGCCTTGTAAGGAGCGATTGCCGGATGAAGATGCAGAATGTTTCTTACGTCGCCGTTTTCAAGCGTTTCCTCATCATAGGCATCGCAGAGCAGCATAAGCATCATTCTTTCTACGCCTACGGAGGGCTCTATAACATAGGGAATATACTTTTCGTTGGTGAAAGGATCGGTGTAACTCAGATCCTGACCGGACTGCTTGGCGTGCGCGTTAAGGTCAAAATTAGTGCGGCTGGCAACGCCCCAAAGTTCGCCCCAACCAAACGGGAACTTGTACTCAATATCCGTAGTGCCGTTTGAATAATGCGAAAGCTCGGCCTTTTCATGCTCCCTCAGGCGCATATTCTCTTCCTTTACGCCAAGGGAAAGCACAAACTGCTTGCAGTGCTCTTTCCAGTACTGATACCAGTCAAGCTCGGTACCGGGCACGCAGAAGAACTCAAGCTCCATCTGCTCAAACTCGCGGGTACGGAAAATGAAGTTGCCCGGGGTGATCTCGTTGCGGAAGGATTTACCAATTTGGCCTATACCAAAGGGGATCTTGCGGCGGGTTGTACGCTGAACGTTTTTGAAGTTCACGAATATGCCCTGTGCCGTTTCGGGACGGAGATATATCTGGCTGGCAGTATCCTCATTAACGCCCTGGAAGGTTTTGAACATCATATTGAACTTACGAATGGGAGTAAACTCGCTCTTGCCGCACTCGGGGCAAACAATACCCTTTTCGGCAATGTAAGCGGACATCTGCTCATGGGTCCAGCCGTCGGGATGAACATCCTCAAGGCCGTTCTTTTCGGCATATTCTTCAATAAGCTTGTCCGCGCGGAAACGCGCCTTGCAGCTCTTGCAGTCCATAAGGGGGTCGTTGAAGTTAACAACATGGCCGCTGGCTACCCAAACTTCGGGGTTCATCAATATGGCGGAGTCAAGGCCAACGTTGTATTCGCACTCCTGCACGAATTTGCGCCACCAGGCCTTTTTTATGTTGTTTTTCATCTCCACGCCAAGCGGGCCGTAATCCCACGCATTGGCAAGTCCGCCGTAAAGCTCGGAGCCTGCGAAGACAAAGCCGCGATTCTTGCAAAGCGCAACTATTTTGTCCATACTATATCCACTCATTAGGTGTATCCTCCTAAAAATTTATAACGATCTTTTCAATCCTGAATATGATACCATAGGCAGGCTGTTTGTTCAAGTTCAAGTGTTGCTAAAACACAACAATAGGGGATATAATATAGTGTCTGTAATTATGCATATAAGAAAGGATGCGTATGAGAAAAGATACTTCGGTGCCGCAGGCTGAGCTGGAAAGCGCGCGCCTGGCGGCAGAAAGAATAAACAGCAATCTTGACGGGAGAAAGCCCACGTATTTTATTGAAACGTACGGCTGCCAGATGAACGAACACGATTCGGAGAAGATGGCGGGCATACTTGAAAAGTGCGGCTATGTTCAATCAGCCGATAAGTTTACGGCAAATGTTATATTTTTTAATACCTGCTGCGTCAGAGATCACGCAGAAAAGAAGGTATTCGGAAACATCGGTGCCCTGAAAAAGGTTAAGGACGAAAACCCGTCTACCATAATAGGTGTTTGTGGCTGCATGATGCAGCAAAAGGAAGTTGCGGATAAGCTTTTTAAGCGTTTTCCGTATCTTGACATAGTATTTGGCACAAATGAGCTGCATATGCTGCCGAATCTGCTTGAAAAGGTGCTTAACGGAGAGCGTGTTGAACTTGTGCGCAGCATGGACGGCGAAATTGCCGAGGGACTGCCTGTAAAGCGAATAGACAGCGTATCTCAGTTCGTAACCATAATGTATGGCTGCAACAATTTTTGCTCATACTGTATAGTGCCCTATGTTCGCGGCCGGGAAAGATCGCGAAGCGTGGAGAGCATTATAAAAGAGGTGAAAGAGCTTGCCGCGAATGGGGTTAAGGAAGTAACGCTGCTTGGGCAAAACGTCAATTCATATTACAGCGAAGCGGACAACGCTGATTTTCCGGCGCTGCTTAGGGCTGTATGCAAGGTGGACGGCATAGAGAGAGTGCGCTTTATGACGTCGCATCCCAAAGATCTGTCAGACGGGCTTATAACGGCTATGGCGGAAGAAGAAAAAGTATGCCCGCATATACATCTGCCTGTGCAGTCCGGCAGCGACAGAATATTAAAGCTTATGAACCGCCATTACGATAGAGAAAGATACTTTAGCGAGGTGGAAAAGCTTAAAAAGGCTGTTCCTGAGGTTGAGCTTACCACGGATATAATTGTAGGTTTCCCGGGCGAAACTGAAGAGGATTTTGAGGCAACGCTTGATTTGGTTGAAAAGGTTGGCTACAGCGCGGCATACACGTTTAAGTATTCTCCGCGTACCGGCACAAGCGCGGCCAAAATGGAAAACCAAATCAGTGAAGAGGTTAAGAAAGCCCGCCTGCAGAAATTAAACGATACAGTCGCGAAGGGTCTTAAGGCCGGAAGCGAGAAGTATATAGGCAAGGAGGGCGAAGTGCTTGTAGAGGGCTGTGACCATCGCGGTGAACCTATGGCATTTGGCAAGCTGCCCTGCTTCAAAATGGTTTATTTTAAGGGCGATGAAAGCATGATTGGCAGCATTCGCAGGGTTAAAATAACGGGAATAACTAAAAATTCACTTATAGGTGAACTGATATAAGGAAAGGATAATGAAATGATACTTGATAAGGCACGTGAACTTGGAATTGCTTTGAGCGAATCGGATGAGTTTATCAATATGACGCGTACGCGTGAGGCTATGGAAGCTGACGAACAGCTGATGAGCAACCTGAATGAATACAACTCCATGCAGGAGCAGATAGCTAAACTGCTTGCGGCGGAAGGCGATAACCGTCAGGAGATACAGAATATGTCACGCGATGTTGAAAGGCTGCACGATGAATTAATCGCCAACGAAACATTCTGCGCAATGCTCGGCGCGCAGGCGGAATTCCAGCTGCTGATGAAGCGCGTTAACTCCATTATAGGTATGTGCATCGGCGTTGAGAAAAGCAGTGAGGAACCGGACAACTGTGATGACGGCGAGGATGAAGGCGGATGCAGCGGCTGCTGCGCGAATTGCTCCGGCTGCCATTGAGTAATATAAACTAAAGCTGAATCATTAGAGGTAGAAACTATGCCAGCAGGCCTTACGCCCATGATGAGCCAATATATTGCGCTGAAGGAAAAATACAGCGATTGTTTGCTGTTCTTCAGATTGGGCGACTTTTATGAAATGTTTTTTGAGGATGCCGTAACTGCGTCAAAAGTGCTTGATATAGCGCTTACGGGTCGTGATTGCGGCCTTGAGACGCGTGCGCCCATGTGCGGTGTGCCGTATCATGCCGTGGATTCATATATAGCAAAGCTCATTGAAAACGGCTATAAGGTCGCTCTTTGCGAACAGCTTACGGATCCGGCACTTTCAAAAGGCCTGGTGGAACGCGATGTTATAAGGGTTTATACAGCGGGCACGGTAATAGAGGAAAACATGCTGGATGAAAGGGCGAATAATTATATTATCGCCATGTATGTTTCCGAAAACGTTGTCGGCCTTGCCTGCTGCGATGTTTCAACCGGCAGCTTTACAATAAGCGAAATATCCATAGAAAAGAAGATCGACGATCTGGTCAACGAGCTTGCAAGAATATCTCCGCGCGAGGCTATAGCCAATGAAGCGTATTTTTTGAAGGATGATATTACAAAATCGGTGCAGATTGGCTGCTCGGTCACAAGCGCGGATTCAAGAGACTTTGAACCCACACGCGCTGAAGCAAAGCTGCTTATGCATTTCAGGGCTGCTTCATTGCAAACGCTTGGCTGCGAAAAGCTGAAGAATGCCGTATGTGCCGCGGGGGCGTTGCTGAGCTACCTTGAGCAAACTCAAAAGAACAGCCTTGAGCATATAAAGCGGCTTAAGGTTTTGCAGAGGAATCTCTACCTTGGACTTGATGCCTCAACAAGGCGCAATCTTGAGCTTACAAAGCCGCTGCACACCGACGGAGGCAAGAAAAGCACGCTGCTTTATCAGCTGGATAAAACTTCAACGTCTATGGGCGCAAGGTTCTTGCGTGCCGCGATAGAGCAGCCGCTGCAAAACATAGATGAAATAAACGAAAGGCTAAATGCCGTAGACGAGCTTGTGCATAAGCGGGCGGACAGGGAAGAACTGTCTTCACTGCTTGACAATATATACGACATAGAAAGGCTTTGCAGCCGCATCGCGTACGGCAGCGTAAACGGGCGCGATTGCGTGTCACTGCGCGTTTCATTGGAGAAACTGCCAGCTGTTATAGAAAAAACTCATACGCTTGAGGCCGGAGCGTTTTGCCGCATAGCCCGAGAGCTTGATGCTATGGAGGATATATGCGCCCTGCTTAAATCGGCTATAGTTGATGATCCTCCCATAGGCGTAAAGGATGGGGGTATAATACGCGAAGGCTATAACAGTGAGGTTGATGAATTAAGAGAAGCCGCCACAAACGGCAAAGGCATGATGGCCGCGGTTGAGGCTCGCGAACGTGCGGCTACGGGTATAAAAAATCTGCGTGTTGGCTATAACCGAGTATTCGGCTACTATATAGAGGTAACCAAGGCATATCAGCACTTGGTACCCTACAGCTATATTAGAAAGCAGACTCTCGCGAACTCAGAACGTTATGTTACCGAGGAACTTAAAGAACTTGAGGAGAAAATAACCGGAGCCGAGAGCAACCTTATAAGCCTTGAATATAAGCTTTTTACCGAAATAAGAGAAACACTTTTAAGCTGTATAGAAAGGCTGCAGAATGATTCGGCGCTGATAGCGGAACTGGATTTTTATTGTTCTCTTGCGCATGTCGCGTTTGACAATAACTATTGCAGGCCTAAAATGCAGCTTAACGGATCAATAAATATAACGGAAGGCCGGCATCCTGTCGTTGAAAGCGGCATGAAGGGCGCGTTTGTTCCAAACAATGTTATGCTTGATCAAAAGGATAACCGCCTGCTTATTATTACGGGGCCGAATATGGCCGGCAAGAGCACCTATTTGCGCCAGGTAGCGATAATAACCCTTATGGCTCATATAGGTTCATTTGTTCCGGCAAAGAAAGCCGCCATAACAATAGTGGACAGAATATTCACACGAATAGGCGCTTCTGATAATTTGGCCGGCGGACAGAGTACATTCATGGTTGAAATGAGCGAGGTTGCCGGAATACTGAACAACGCTACGAACAGAAGCTTGCTTATACTTGATGAAATAGGCAGAGGCACAAGCACTTTTGACGGGCTGAGCATTGCCTGGGCGGTCCTTGAATATATAGCAGATCCTGCAAGATGCGGAGCTAAGGCATTATTTGCTACGCATTATCATGAGCTTACCGAGCTTGAAGGAAAGTTGCCCGGCATAAAGAACTACAGAATTACCGTAAAGGAAGTCGGAGACGATATTATATTCCTTCGTCGTATTGTGCGCGGAGGGGCTGACAGGAGCTTTGGTGTGCAGGTAGCAAGGCTTGCTGGACTGCCGGACGACGTTATTTCAAGGGCGAAGGAACTGCTGAAGCAGCTTGAAGCGGCCGACATAAATCATGATATCGAACCAATGCTGAGCGGCGATGAAAATCAACAAATGTCGCTTTTCGGATCATGCTCGGCGGATGATATAATAGAATCACTCAGTGAAATGCAGCTTGATACGATGACGCCTATGGACGCGATGAACGCATTGTATGATTTACAGATGAGAGCAAAGCTCAGAAAGGGCAGAAAATGAGCCGTATTCATGTTTTGGACAGCTATACCGCAAACCGCATAGCTGCGGGTGAGGTCGTTGAACGGCCGGCATCGGTTGTGAAGGAACTGCTTGAAAACGCGATAGATGCCGGAGCAACCGCTGTTACCATAGAAACAACCGGCGGCGGGCTTGAATCTATACGTGTAACCGATAACGGAGTCGGTATAGCCGCAGAAGATGTTGCCACGGCTTTTTTGCCGCACGCGACGAGCAAAATATCAAATACTGACGATCTGTTTTCTATAAATACTCTTGGATTCCGCGGAGAAGCTTTGCCAAGCATAGCCGCCGTTTCAAAGGTTACCATGCGGACAAAGCAGAAAGATGCGCCCAATGGCGTGCTTCTGCGCATAAACGGGGGCGACATAATAGAAAACCACGAGGCCGGTGTTCCGGACGGAACTACCATTGAATGCAATGATTTGTTCTATAATGTTCCCGCAAGGCTGAAGTTTATCAAAAGCGCCAGAGCCGAATCAGCGCATATAAGCGACTATGTATCAAGAATGATAATGGCCAGGCCCGATATAAAGATTAAACTTATCCAATCCGGCAGAACCGTATATCATAGCGAAGGAGACGGGGAACTGGACAGCGCGATTGCCTGCGTATACGGAAACGACATTCTTAAAGACCTTCGTGATATATATTATGACGACGGATACTTTACCCTTGTAGGCTTCATAGGAACGGAGCAGATTGGGCGCGCTACCAGAGCGGCACAATCCTTTTATGTAAACTGCCGGTATATTCGTTCGCAAAAGCTTTCGTATGCGCTGCAGAGAGCATACGACACTCGCCTTATGCAAGGCAGATTTCCTTTTGCAGTGATGCATATAGAAATCGCACCGGAAGAAATCGACGTAAACGTTCATCCCAACAAGCTTGAGGTTAGATTCAGGCATGAAGACAGAATAATGGGAGCGTTTGTAACAGAGTGCAGAAAAGCACTGGAAAGAGCCGAAAATGAGGAGTTTGATTATAACGCGCCTGAAATTAAAAAGCTGATTATGCTTTCAGACTGCTATGCGGAAACAGAAATAGCTCCGGCGAAAACTGAACCCGATATCCCGTTGCGGACAAATACCGAAAGCCATATAGACTTAACGGCTCTGCCGCCGAGTGCTTTTATGCCAAAGTGTGATGCTTCGTCTGTTATGACCGTGCATGATAAAGAATCGGGCAAGCAAACCTATGAAGATAGCGGCGATACCTCGAGCAAGGAGCTTGATGAGATCAATTGGCCGTCTTTTCAAAAAAATGAGCAGCCTCTTCCAACGGAAATCGAGGCAGTGGACGAAGTGAAAACGGTAAGCGCCGAAAAGTTAAATATAACTCCGGTGCAGCAAAAGGTGGACTTTACGCAGTACGAGATAATAGGTCAGCTTTTCAGCTGCTATTGGATAGTACAGCATGATGACGAGGTTATATTTATAGACCAGCATGCCATGCATGAGCGCAGGCTTTACGAAAGAATAATAGAGAAAGACATTCCTGCGGATTCACAGCAGCTGCTTGTACCGCAAATAATTAAACTGAGCCCGATGGACTTCGCCCTGCTTACGGAGAACCTGGACAGATTCAAAGAAATCGGATTTGACATTGAAGAGTTCGGGGCTCTTTCTGTAAGCGTTAGGGCTGTGCCTGTAATAATGGATAAAAAGGACGTAAAGCAGTTCCTCACGGATGCGATAGCGCTCTTTGATGCGAAGAATAAGCTTACTACGATTGATATGAAGCGCAGCGCATTGATAACCCGTGCATGCAAATCGGCGATAAAAGCAGGGGAGAGAATAAGCGAAAGCGAGATAAGAGCGCTTCTGGATCAATATGACAAAGAAGGTGTTCCTCTGACCTGCCCGCATGGACGGCCGATTATGGCGCGCATGACCAAGACGGAGTTTGAAAAGTTGTTTAAGCGTATAGTATGAATAAGCCAAAGTTATTTATCATAACGGGGCCTACCGCCTCCGGAAAAACCTCGGTCTCAATTTCGGTCGCCCGGCTGATTAATGCGGAAATAATATCCGCGGATGCGATACAGCTTTATAAAGGCCTTGATATAGGCTCTGCGAAACCCACGGATGAAGAGAAATGCGGCATAAAACACTATATGATGGACTGTATATCTCCGAATGAAGCGGATTTTACCGTATCCAGATTTAGAGATGGTGCGCTCGAAGCTGCAAGAGAAATAATCGCAAAAGGGAAAAGACCGCTGGTTGTGGGCGGCACGGGCTTGTATATAAACTCCCTTACTTATCCGTTGACTTTTTCAAATATTGCTCCGGACAGCGAACTGAGACAGGAGCTTATCGGAAAAGAGCAGGAGCAAAAAGGCTCTTTGCATGAATTACTTTGTCAAATGGATGAAAAAACGGCGAAACGGTTGCATCCAAACGATATAAAGCGAATAGTCAGAGCCTTGGAAATATGTATAAAAAGCGGCAAAAAGGCATCCGAACAGGGTGAAGGCTTTGGCCACAGGGATGATGACTCGCTGGAATTTGAGCCTGTAATGGCCGGAATTACAATGAATAGAGCTGCTCTTTATGAACGCATTGAAAAGCGCGTAGACAATATGTTTAGTGATGGGCTTGTTGATGAGGTGCGTTCTTTGCTTGAACAGGGCTGTACACAAAATATGCCCGCAATGCAGGGACTTGGATACAAGGAAACAATAGCTTATATAAACGGCGAGTGTACGTTGGATGAAGCAAAGGATAAAATAAAGCGAGAAACCCGACGCTTTGCGAAACGTCAATTAACATGGTTTAGAAGAGAAGAACGTATACGCTGGTTTGATTCGGGCGAATATAAAACCGGCGATGAACTTGCAAAAGCTATAACAGAGTACTTTATGTTGCAGGAGGGGCAAAATGGGTGATATACGCGGCAATCTGCAGGATGAGTTTTTAAATCAAATACGCAAGGAAAAACTTCCTGTAAGCATACATGTTATAAACGGCTATCAGTTTAATCACCTTAAGGTGATAAGCTTTGATAATTATGTTATTCTTGCGGAAGATGACAGGGGAGTGCAGAGAATGATTTATAAGCATGCCGTATCAACTATAACTTTGGAGCAAAAAAACGTTAAAGAGGAGAAATCGGAATCAGATGACTAATGAGGGAATAAACGCAATAGTACATGAATTGGGCATATCCAGGCAGGCTTATGAATTCGTACGTACGGCCGAAAATAGTATAAAAGATGTTTTTGAACGAATAGACGCTGCGGCAGAGGTAAATTTTGCCAGGGTTTTAGCCGGATTCAAAGAAGAAAATGTTGGTCTTAGACATTTTGCGCCAACTACGGGTTATGGTTATGATGATACCGGGCGCGATACGCTTGACAGATTGTTTGCGCATGCTCTTTTTGCGGAAGATGCTCTGGTTAGGCCCCAGATTACATCCGGAACACACGCACTCTATTTGGCCCTCTCGGGACTTTGCCAGATGGGAGATGCGGTAGTTGCGGCGTCTGGGAAGCCATATGATACTCTTGAAAACGCGATAGGGTTGAGCGGAGACCATCCGCATTCATTAAAAAAACAAGGCGTAACATTTGACTACGTTGATCTGACTGAGGACGGAAGCATAAATATAGCCGGTGTGCTTGACATGATAGAGAAGAAAAACGCCGCCGTGCTTTATGTTCAGCGTTCGCGCGGATACGCTTGGCGTGATTCATTGCTTGTAAATGAGCATATGGCACCGCTATTCAAGATTGTTAAACAGAAAAAGCCAGATATAGCTATATTTGTTGACAACTGTTACGGCGAATTTACGGATGTTGTTGAGCCGCTGAGCGTTGGGGCCGATATAATAGCGGGTTCACTGATAAAGAACCCTGGCGGCGGAATTGCACCCACAGGCGGATATATAGCGGGAAAGGCAAAATATATCAAACGAATAGAGAACCTGCTCACAGTGCCAGGAATGGGCCGCGAGGTAGGTTCTTACGCGGCAAGCTATCGTCCGTTCTATCAGGGATTGTATATGGCACCGCATACTACCGCTCAAGCCTTAAAGGGTGCGGCGTTGTTTGCGCGTGTATTTGAAATGCTCGGAATGGAAACAATGCCGGCATCGGATGCGAAGCGTTCCGATATAGTCCAGGCAGTTCGTTTTAACGAGGCTGAAGGACTTATATCATTCTGCCGCAGCATACAGAGCGCATCGCCTGTTGACTCTGCCGCTGTGCCCGAACCGTGGGATATGCCGGGATATACGTCTCAGGTTATAATGGCCGCAGGGGCATTTGTACAGGGTTCGTCAATAGAGCTCAGTGCGGATGCGCCCATAAGAAAACCCTACACAGCATATGTGCAGGGCGGGTTAACATACGAGCATTGCTCTCTTGCGGTTATGATGGTACTTACGGATCTTATAAAGAACGGCATCGCAAAGCTTTAATACTGCCTGTAAAGACCTATAAGCTTACCGATTATTTCTACATCTTTAATATTAACGATAATTGGCTGCATGCCGCTGTTTTCGGGCTGCAGCCTTATTTTATCGTTTTTCTCATAGAATACGCGCTTTAAGGTTGCATCCTCACCCGAAACGCGTACAACGCCTATTTCCCCGGATTCAACGGCCATTCCGCGATGAACCACTATTGTGTCGCCATCGTTTATGCCGGCTTCTATCATGCTTTGACCATGAACGGTTAACATGAATACCTCGTTTTCCTCGGCACCTTTCAGCAGATGCTTCGGCATAAGGTAATAATCCTGAATACTTTCAACAGCCAATATCGGCATGCCGGCGGCTACGCAGCCAACCAGCGGTACTGATTGCATATCGGTATCGGCAGTATGCTTAAATGCATTCTCGGGAAGAGTTATGGTACGCTGCTTTGACGGGTTGCAGATTATAAGCCCTTTTTCGGCAAGATTTGATAGATGCATATGCACAGTGGAGGTGGATTTAAGACCAAGCGCAGCCCCTATTTCGCGTACGGTCGGCGGGTAAGAGTTAACGGATATGAACTCTTTTATATAATTATATACCGCTTTTTGTGTTTCACCGGATTTGCGCATATGGCTAACCTCCTTGGATTGTGGTATTATATATCTGCAGGTCAATTATAGCATAAGCTGTTGGCTGATGCAAACTTTTGTTCTGTATTCAACTGAATTTACGGGACGTTTTACAAAGGAATGGTGTAACGATTATGAGTGATAAAAAGCCATATAGGACCCCGGAAGGGGATATGTGCGACCTTGATCCGAACAAGGTATGCGACAATTGCATGAAGTGCGTAAATAAAAACGGCGCGGATTATACTGAGGTCCTTGCTGATTTTGATCCCGAGTCTATAAGAGTTTTTACCCCGGGGGAAGATGATGAAGAGATAAACGAGCCGATAGAGCCCCTGGATATAGATCCGGAGCTTGTGGCGGAGTGGGAAGAGAAGCTGCGAGCGGCGGAAGAAGCCGAAAGAAACGGCGAGAAGGTCGAAACGGTAGAGGAGGAGCTTATTGAACCGATAGGCTTCCGCGGCGTACGTAAAAAGAGCGAACACGTTTCGCATATACGCCACAGCCATCACTAATCAATCATCTCTAAGCTTTATTACTTTTGCGGCAAGCCTGCGCCTGTCCTCAGATACGGCGGCGTAGTGCTTGCGCGTTGTATTAACGTCCTTGTGGCCGAGAACGTCGGCTACCAAATATATATCTCCGGTTTCTCTGTAAAGATTGGTGCCGTACGTGCTTCTTAGCTTGTGCGGCGATATTTTCTTTAGAGGAACTGCGATTTTAGCGTATTTCTCAACCAAATTTTCCACAGCCCGCACGGTAATGCGAGTTTTTTGCAGCGAGAGGAAAAGAGCGTTTTCGTGCCCGGGAGCCGCTTGAATATGCTCCCTGTCGAGCATATATTGCAGCAGCGCCTCACGAGCCTCATCTCCGAACACCAAAATATCCTGCTTGCCGCCTTTGCGTATAATAGAAAACTCGTTTGAGGTGAAGTTTATATCGTCCATGTCTATCCCAACGAGTTCACTTATACGAATTCCCGTACCCAGAAAAAGAGTAAGTATCGCCAGGTCACGAGCCTGCGTTTTTTTATGATAAGCTTTTTGCTTTTCTGTCAGTCCGTCGCCGTTTTGCACAATATCAAGCAAATCGGCAACTTCGTTCGGTTCAAGGCGAATTATGGCCTTATCTCTGATTGTCGGCAGATCAACAAGTGAGGGCGCGTTGTGGGTGAGTTTCTCTTTTTTATAAAAGTATTTATAAAGTGAACGAAGGCTTGATAGCTTTCGCGCTTTTGAACGCTCCTGATTAACTTTTTCCCGTTCTTCATCATCAACGTAAACGCTCACATAGCTTAGATATATTTCAATATCGGTAACGCTGACCGTATCTATATCCGAAAGGGTGAGGGAACGGATATCGTCATAATCAAACTTAGATGTTTCCTTTATTAAGAACAAAAAGAAGTTTTTAATATCGCCTGCATAAGCTACGCGGGTTCTGATGAGCGTTTCATTTTCTATGCCGCGAAAAAACTCGGCGCAGAACGCCGGCAATTCCGAAATCAGATGCTTTAGCTGCAGCATGTATTGTTTGTACTGGGCGGAATCAAAAGTTTGGTTGGCCATAAAAGAGGGACCTGTCCTTTCAATATATAACTATTCGCTAAACACAAGTTTAACGAATAGTTATATCAAAATCAAGTCTAAAATTAGTTTTTTTAGCAATTATTTTGAAATAAGCGCTTTTATTGCTTCCCGAGCAAGCTTGTCACAGCGATTGTTGTTTTCGTTGTCACTGTGACCTTTAACCTTAATGAAGCTGACATCGTGTTCGCCTGTAAGCTCAATTAATCTTTCCCAAAGATCGCGATTCTCCACAGGTTTTCCGGAAGATGTTTTCCAGTTGTTTTTAGTCCAGCTTTTAATCCAGCTTTCATTGAACGCACGGCAAAGATACGCGCTGTCCGAATACAGCCGAACCTTACAAGGTTCTTTGAGCATATTTAAGGCTTCTATGGCTGCCGTTAGCTCCATTCGGTTGTTGGTCGTGTCCGCACAGGCGCCGCTGAGTTCCTTTACAAACGATTTGTATATAAGTATTGATCCCCAGCCGCCCGGACCCGGATTGCCGGAACAGGCTCCGTCAGTATATATCGTTAGTTCTTTCACAAACTGATTCTCCTTAAACCACTTGATTTACGAATGCAGAAATTATACCATATATAAGCATTTTTTACCAAATAAATGCTTTATATTGATTTTTTTGTATTAAAATGCAAATTATGTGTTGACATTCTGAGGGATATGCGGTATAGTATCACTTGTCGCTAAGAGCGAACGGTGCTTCGGGGTGTAGCGCAGTCCGGTAGCGCACGTGCTTTGGGAGCATGGGGCCGGGGGTTCAAATCCCTTCACCCCGACCAAAATATGGCCCCTTGGTCAAGCGGTCTAAGACACCGCCCTTTCACGGCGGTAACAGGAGTTCGAGTCTCCTAGGGGTCACCACTTCCCCATAGCGATGGGTGTTAAGAAATGGGCCTTTAGCTCAGTTGGTCAGAGCGGTCGGCTCATAACCGATTGGTCCGGGGTTCGAGTCCCTGAAGGCCCACCATTTTCTTAGCTTCGAACTTTTTAAATCATGGCCCGGTGGTGCAGTTGGTTAGCACGTCAGCCTGTCACGCTGAAGGTCAGGGGTTCGAGCCCCCTCCGGGTCGCCAAACTTCCTGCCTCGGTAGCTCAGCTGGTAGAGCAAGGGACTGAAAATCCCTGTGTCGGTGGTTCGACTCCACTCTGAGGCACCATATGCCATTACAGTGTTTGCTGGTGTAGCTCAATTGGCAGAGCAACTGATTTGTAATCAGTAGGTTGCGGGTTCAAGTCCCTTCACCAGCTCCATTGATAAATGATTTGCCGTGGATGGGTTCCCGAGCGGCCAAAGGGAGCGGACTGTAAATCCGTTGTCACAGACTACGATGGTTCGAATCCATCCCCATCCACCAATATTCGCGGGAATGGCGGAATTGGCAGACGCGCACGGTTCAGGTCCGTGTGAGGGCGACTTCATGCAGGTTCAAGTCCTGTTTCCCGCACCAGAGAAGGCTTCAATTGGATTGGAGCCTTCTCTTTTACACTCTGAATGATTTTATCATTCTCCCCTGCCTTCTTTATTGAATATGAACTAAAACGGAGGACTTTGATTTTATGGGTATCGGCATTGTTGATTTGCTGCTGATTGCAGTGGCGCTTTCTATGGATGCGTTTGCGGTTGCCGTATCAAGCGGCATCGTTTCCGACTCTCCTGGCTGGAAGAACATTGTTAAGCTTGGATTCTTCTTTGGCTTCTTTCAGTTTTTGATGCCCGTTATCGGATGGCTGCTCGGCAGCAGCGTAAGCACCTATATTGAGTCCATCGACCATTGGGTTGCGTTTGGACTGCTTGCGTTTATAGGCATACGAATGATTATAGAAGCTGCCAAGGGCGGTGATGAAGAGAAAAAGGTATCTGATCCGTTCGGCACAAAGAATCTGTTTGTTATGGCCATAGCCACAAGTATAGATGCCCTTGCCGTGGGTATCAGCTTTGCGCTTACCGGTGTAAGTATATGGTCCTCCTCCGCTATTATCGGCGTTGTAACTTTCACCATTTCTTCTGTTGGCGTGCTTATTGGCAAAAAGGTCGGATCGATATTTGAAAAAAGTGCCGGAATTTTGGCCGGAATTATACTGGTCGGCATAGGCGTAAAAATACTGATAGAGCACATGATGTAAGCTTTTTTGCCACCGCATGAAATATACAAAAACAATAGTTGACAAACTAATGCGTTGGTGGTAATATATACAAGGTTGCTGAAGCAACCAAGATCGTCTGGGTGTGGCGCAGTTTGGTAGCGTGCTTGAATGGGGTTCAAGAGGCCGGAAGTTCGAATCTTCTCACCCAGACCACTCAAAACCTGTTATCGTTCGATAGCAGGTTTTTTGTTATGCCTTTTTAGGCTTATATGACAAAACGTGTTGATAAAAGTAGTGAAAAAGTATTGATTTGTCTAGGCTTTTTCGTGTTATATCTGAACTCAATTTTTCCACACACCTCAAGCAGCTTCGCCTGCTCGTTGACATAGTGCACAGCATCGTCGTACCTGTCAAAAAAACGAATTCCATTTTGTTTCCGTTTTCGCAGATGCGATTCGATTTACTTTTTGTTTGCTCGGCGCTACGTCTCACGAGTTTCCTAAACCAATTCCTAAACATTTTGAAAAATCTCCTTGATTTTGGGGTATAAAATAGCCCGCACGATTTTTTCGTACGGGCTTTAGAGTGCTACGGTTAGTTAGGGTAATAATTTTTTGATTTCCATTAACATACGCTCACATTGTGCTACCTTTACTTTTAACGCTGCCGTTTCGTCTGTTTGCGTATCAGCCAATGGTATTTCGCCACTTACAATTTTTTTGCAAAATTGACTTGGGTTAGCGCAATTATACTTCACTAAAATGCGTTCAAATTCACATCCTTCTTGAACCGTGAGTATAATGTTACCGCGCCACTTGTACTCATTTGCCATAACTTATAACCTCCTACC
>CAZRHS010000013.1:10425-35361 GCA_964600045.1 uncultured Clostridium sp. | reverse complement strand
GTTCGACTCCCATACCGGGTACCAAAAAGCTCCGATTATTCGGAGCTTTTTCTTTTACTCTCAAAAAGCTCAAACACGTATAAATCCCCAAATTATAGCGAATTTGCTATTTACATTCAATAGCGAATTTGCTATACTGCAAGTGTAGCAAAGGAGATGAGCAAATGCCTACAATTTCAATGTTTCGCGGTATCAAGGTTTGCATTTACTGGAGCGACCATATGCCGCCCCACATTCACGCGTTCTACGGCGGTTCAGAAATTCTTGTATCAATTGAGGATCTGGAGGTTTTGGAAGGCACAATGCCCTCTAAGCAATTAAAAATGCTATTAGGTTGGGCAGCTTTTCACCAGGAAGAGCTTAGAGAGAATTGGGAACTTGCGAGAAAGCAGCAGGAGCTATTCGCAATTGAGCCGCTGAAATAAGCGGCCATTTCGGAGGTGGCAGCATGGCTAACAGCGCAGAATATTATATTTCAAAGGGTTTTGACCGCAAGGCCGCGGAATATTTCGCCGGCGGCAGAAAAAGAATTGTCGGCGTTGTTCCAAACGACGATTTTACATTAACGATAAGCTTCGATAACGGAGAAAAACGAATTTACGACATGCGCCCGCTGCTGAAAAAAGGCACGGTGTTTGAGCCGTTTATGAAGCCGGAAAACTTTCGCAGGGTGTATGTTGATGACACTCATTGCATAGCATGGGACATTGACCCGAACATTGACAGCAGCAAGGTATGGAGCAACAAGGTTGACCTTTGCCCGGACAGCTGCTATATAGACAGCGTTCCCGTCGGAGGTGCTATCGGTGCCTGAAAACTGTTCCCTTATAATAGACAGTCTTATTGAGCGGCGGCACAATAAAGGAATGACACAAAAAGAGCTTGCCAAAGCCTCAAACCTTACGCAATCCGTTATAGCCCGCCTTGAAAGCAAAAAGGCCACACCTCAGCTTGATACCCTGCTGAAGGTGGCATCCGCCCTCGGCTGCGATATCGCCGTTGTACCCACGGACAAATAAACTGAAATCCCCGACAAAAGCGGGGATTTTTGTGTTTTCTTTATTCCCTTATCCCAAGGTATTTATTTATCGCGTTTCTGCCCCTTTCGGCGAGGGCATTTTCGTCAAGGGCCGTAAGGCGGCCGGATGAAACGGTTATTCTGCCGTTTATTATAACGGTGTCCACCGGGGCTTTGAGGCCAACGGTTGCGAGCATATTCTTAGGATCAAGCGTCGCGCCCGCAAGCTCGGGCCTACGGCTGTCAATAAGGAACATATCCGCCGCCAT
This sequence comes from uncultured Clostridium sp., assembly GCA_964600045.1. Classification (GTDB taxonomy): domain Bacteria; phylum Bacillota; class Clostridia; order Christensenellales; family CAG-138; genus Phil1. The sequence continues at coordinate 34,074 of CAZRHS010000013.1, read as the reverse complement.
GCCCGGGGCAATAAAGCCTATATCGCTCCTGCCGAGCAGCCTGGCTCCGCCGACGGTGGCCATTTTAAGCATATCATATCCGCTCGGCGCCTTTTCGGCACTTGTGAGCCTGTGAAGAAGGTATCCCACCCGCATTTCCTCGAGAAGATTAGAGCCATCGTTGCTTGCGCTTCCGTCAACGCCCAAGCCGACCGGTATGCCAAGTTCAAGCATACGCGGCACTTTCGCCACGCCGCTTGAAAGCTTCATATTGGATATTGGGCAATGCGCAACGCCGCTGCCGCTTTTGGCTATGCGCTTCAGTTCATCGTCCGTAAAATGTATGCCGTGGGCGTACCACACGTCCGGCCCCGTCCAGCCTAAGGATTCTATATAATCATAGGGCTTAAGGCCGAAGTTTGTCAGGGTGTAGTTCTCCTCGTCCTTTGTTTCCGCAAGATGCGTATGCAGCCTAAGCCCAAGCTCCCGCGCTAAAACCGCGCTTTGGCGCATAAGCTCCCCGCTTACGGAGAATGGCGAGCAGGGGGCGAGAGCCACCGTGCGCATGGAGGCAAAGGAAGTATCGTTATATTCATTGGCAAGGCGGCGGCTGTCCTCCATTATCTCGTCAACCGTCTGCACAACGCTGTCCGGCGGCAGGCCTCCGTCCTTTTTAGAAAGATCCATGCTGCCGCGGCTTGCGGCAAAGCGCATACCCACGGCATCCGCCGCGCGGAACTGCTCATCTATCAAAAGATGGCCGGCGGCCTTGGGGAAAACATAGTGGTGGTCAAAGGCGGTTGTGCAGCCCCAGCGCATAAGCTCCGCCATGGCAAGGGAGGATGAGCAGAAAACGGTTTCGCGGTCTATGCCCTTCCATATTTCATAAAGGGTTTTAAGCCAGTCGAAAAGCTCCATGTTCTGAACCTGGGGCAGATTCCTTGAAAAATACTGATAAAAATGATGGTGCGTGTTTATAAGCCCGGGGTAGCAAAGCATGCCGGAGGCATCTATCACGTCCGCGTCTTTTCGCATCTCCTCGCTGCTTTGGCCAATAAAGGCAATGCGATTATCCTCAATAACAATGTCCGTATTGCTATAAACCGTGTCCTTATCGTCGCAGCTTACAACGCACTCAATGTTTTTAAGAATAAGCTTTTTCATTACCAGGGTCTCCTTCCGCAGTAAAAATGCTTTTTCCAGTAGCTTGTGGTGTAATCGCGGCGAACGACCTTGCCCTGGCTGTTTGAAGCGTCTATCATCTCGCTGCTGTTCATAACTATGCCAACGTGACCTATTTTGGTAAAGTTGTTGTCATAGAAGAATATAAGGTCGCCGCGCTTAAGGTCGTCCATATCGGTAATCTTCGTCCAGTCGCTTACCTGCGAATATCCCGCCGCGTTAAGCCTTCTTCTGTTGCTGCCGGCTTCCTTTAAGCAATAATACACAAGGCCGGAGCAATCGAACTTATCCGGGCCCTTCGCGCCAAGCACGTATTTGTCGCCCAGCTGCTTCTTTGCCACGCTTATCATCTTTTCTATGTTCGCCTTCGTGCGCTCGCTCTTTGCCTTGCTTGCGCTTTCGCGGGCATCGTTGCTATACAGAAGCTCAAACGTTTGCTCTCCGCAAAGTCCGTCCGCGCTGAGTCCGTTCCTATCCTGAAAATCTTTCAGGGCGGCAACGGTTTTATCCCCGTAGTAGCCGGTTACGGCGCTCATGTAGCCCAAATCTTTCAGCTGCTCCTGCATTTCGGTTATATCGTCGCCCTCCATGCCGTATTTAACAACATAGTGCGGGGCATCGTCGCTGTAAATAAGGGCCAGTGTCTGCTCGCCCGCTATGCCGTCCTGCGCAAGCGTTATGCCTAGGCTTTCGGTAAAATTAACCTGGCGCTGGAAAAGCGTTACAGCCGCCTCCGTAGCCGGGCCGTATTTGGTGGTGGGCTCATCGTCCGCCATAAAGCCAAGCTCCATAAGTCTAAGCTGCAGCGTGCTCACGTCCTCCCTTTCCATGCCGCGCTTAAGCGTTGGGTCGGGCGTGGGGGTAGGTGTCGGTTCGGGCGTGGGCTCGGGTGTAGGCTCTGGCGTGGGCGTGGGTACGCTCACAAGCTCGCTGTCCGCTGCGCTTTGGGTGTTTGCCGCTGCGGTAAGCGCCGCGGTTTCATCGGTATTTTTCGCATTGCCGCTTGCGCAAACTATTATTATCACAACCGCCGCTATAACGCACGCCGCCGCGGAGCAGAGCGCGATAAGTTTAGTCTTCGGCGTCATGGAGTTTATCCTTTTGCGCACGGTTTGCATAAAGCGCCTTGATGACGCGCGGCCAAGCTTTATGTGCCTTCTTGTTCCCTTTTGTATTCGCCTTATAATATTGTTAATCGCCTGTTTCAGCTTATCCATTGTTACCTCCGATCAGTATAAAGGTTATTTTATAATGCATCGGCCCGTTTTTCAACGAAATTGGGCTTATAGTCAAAGAATATTCACAAAATGCGGCCTTATTGACCCCAAAACCCGCTTTTATTGCCCCGATTTTTTGATTATGCTATAATTTATAATTGTAAAAAGGTTCATCGCGGCGCAACGCGCGGAGGGAAAAGCATGAATACGGAACTGATGAGAAACGTGCTTGAAAAGATAAAGCAATACAACAAAATAGTTTTAAGCCGCCACATACGGCCGGACGGAGACGCCGTTGGCTCAACGCTTGGGCTTAAAAGAATTATAAACCTTACGTTCCCCGAAAAAGAAGCGCTTGTTATAAACGGGGATTATTCCGCGCGCACGGCGTTTATGGGCACGGAGGATGAGCAGAGGGAGGATGAATACTATTCCGATGCCCTTTGCGTGGTGCTTGATACCGGCACGCCGGACAGAATTTCCAACCCAAAGTACAGTTTAGCCAAAGAAGTGGTTGTAATCGACCACCACATTCAGCCCAAGGCATTCGCCAATACAAGCTGGGTTGAAAGCGAAAGAACCTCCGCCTGCGAAATGATAGCGGAGCTTTACGCGGCGTTTCCCAACGAGCTTAAAATGGACAAAAAAGCGGCCGAGCTTATATACGCCGGCATGGTAACGGACAGCAACCGCTTCCGCTACGCGGGCGTTACCGGCAGCACGCTTCGCCTTGCCGCAATGCTTCTTGACATGGGCATAGACACGGAACCGCTTTATACAAGCATTTATATAAATGACCTGAGCGAGATTAAATACAAGGCATACATATTAAACTCGTTCAGCGTGAGCGAGCACGGCGCGGCGCACTTTTTCGTGAGCAGAAAAACGCAGAGTGAGTTCGGCCTAACGGTTGACCAGGCAAGCGATGCCGTGGCGTATCTTGAGGGAATAAAGGGCTGCATAATATGGATTGGCTTTATAGAAAACGAAAACGGAACCGTGCGCGTAAGGCTGCGGTCCCGCTTTGTTAAGGTTAATGAGCTTGCCGCCAAATACTCCGGCGGCGGTCACGCGTTCGCAAGCGGCGCCACTCTTGGCGGAGTGGACGAGGTTGAAAAGCTTCTGGCGGACGCGGATGAGCTTTGCCGCCAATATAAGGCGGAAAATCCCGGCATTATGTAATCCGATTACCTTTTGCCGAAAAGCTTCGCCATGGGCTCAACTATCGCGCTTAAATTCTCTATGCTGTCGTTAAGCCCCTCAACATCAAGCTGAGAAATATTGTCTATGGCGGTGTTCATGTTTTCAAGCGCGCTCTGAACATCCTCAAGGGCTGTTGTAAGGGAGGTTTTGCCAAGCTCCGTAAGCTCGTTTATGCTCTCCCCCATGCCCACAAAATCAACCTGATTAAGCGTTGTCGCAACGCCGCTCAGCTCCTCAACCGCGCTGTCTATCTGATTAAGGGATTTCGATACGCGCGGAATAAGCACGGCGCAGGTTATTATAACGGCGGCCGCTATAACGGCGGCGGCAATCATGCAAACCTTATAGCAAAGTTTTTTCGCCTCCGCGGCATGGGACTGAACCTCGCTCGCGGCGGCTATTTTTTTAAGAAGCTCTATCTGGTCGGGCTCTGTGCCTGTTTCGGCACTCTTTACGGCCTCATTTACGGTTTCCATCTGTGTCCATTCCTTTCTCTGTTTATAAAAAGCTTACTGCTTGTTTTTCCTTATCACTTTTCCCGCAAGCTTGCCCGTATGCACGCCGTCCTTGGCGGTAAGCACGCCGTTTACGTAAACCCGGCTTATGCCGCTGCAGGCTCTTTGCGGATTAAGATAATCCGGATCATCCTTAATCGTATTAAAGTCAAACAATACAAGGTCCGCCGCCATGCCCTCGCGTATGTAGCCGCGGTCCTTAAGGCCTATGCGATTGGCGCTTGCGCCGGTCATTTTGCGTATCGCTTCCTCAAGCGGGAAAAGGTGCCTGTCGCGGCAATAATGCCCTATTACGCGCGGGAACGTGCCAAAGTTTCTGGGGTGCGGCTTGCCGGGAGTATCAAGGTTAAAGCACCACGCGTCCGAGCCTATTGTTACAAACGGCTGCTGCATAATGAACTCAACGTCCTCTTCGCACATTGCGAAGTGCACCTCGTTTACGTGGTTATCCTCCTCCACAATAATCTTAAAGAACGCTTCCGTGGGCGGCAAACCCAGCTTTTCGGCTATTTCGGGAATTGATTTGCCCATCATCCAGGCGTTCTTTTCGCTGGCAAGGTCCGCCACAAGGTAATCGCCCCAGTTTTCGCCTATGTTAGCGTCCACCTCGTCCCTTATGCGCTTTCTGGTTTCCTTGTCCGCAAGGCGGCTTTTCACGGCCTCAAACCCGCCCTCAAACGCCCAGGCGGGTATATTCGCGCTGAGCGTTGTTGACGTTGCGGTATACGGGTACTGGTCGGCGGCCACGTCTAAGCCCTGCCTGCGGGCGCGCTCCATCATGGCTATTGTAAGATGAGGGGTTACGCGGTGATCCGGCTTATAGCAGGTTTTGTGGTGCGATATTTCAAGGGGAACGCCAGCAAGGCGGGCTGTTTCTATCGATTCGGCTACGGATTCGGCAATAAGCGCATCCTCATCGCGCATATGCGTTGCGTAAAAGCCGCCGTATGGCGCGCAGGCGGATATTACGGAAACAAGCTCCTCGTTGTCCGCGTAGCTTCCCGGGGGATATATAAGGCCGCTTGTTATGCCGAATGCGCCGTCCTGCATGCCCTCTTTAACAAGGGCGCGCATTTCATCAAGCTGCTTTGCGCTTGCCTTTTCGGCGCTGTATCCCATTACGGCAAGCCTTACGGTGCCGTGGCCAAGCATAAAGGCAAGGTTTGTGCTGTGCCCCGCCGTTTCAACGGTGGACATAAAGTCCGCAAGGCTGCGCCAGGAATAATCCCCGTCGCCGTCGCTGTAGCCTTTCAGCAAATCCAAGTATTCTTCCCTTGCGGGGGCCATGCTTATGCCGCAGTTTCCCACAAGCTCCGTTGTTACGCCCTGCAGTATTTTACCCTCCGCGCGGTTGCGGCCGAGCACGTTTTGATCGGTATGGGAATGAATGTCCACAAAGCCGGGGGCAAGATATGTATCGTTTGCGTCAACGGTTTCCGCGGCCTCTATGCCGCCCGCCTGCCCGACAAGGCATATTTTCCCATCCTTAACGCCAATGTCCGCCCTGAACCAGGGGCTGCCGGTGCCGTCTATAACACGCGCGTTCTTTATAAGAAGATCAAGCATTTTTCTGTTCCCTTCCTTTTTATTAAAGCCGCTCCTGTACGGAAACGGAAAAGTTCTTATTCCCTACGTTTATCTCAAAGCGCCAAATGTTTTTGTTTTCGCCCGCTTCAAGCTTTTTTATAAAATCATAAAGCGCCGCCATCTGCCGCCTGTACTCATTCTGCGCCTCTTTAACCGAAACCCGCTTAAAGCTTAGCGTGTCGCCCGCCTTAAGCTGAGCCGCCAGCGGCAAATCCGCCCTTATAACGCAGCAGGGCTTGGGGTAGCCGCCGGTTGTCTGATGATCCGCCATCATTATTATGGGCTGACCCGAAGGTATCTGCACGGAGCCGAACGCCACCGCGTCGGACACTATGTTTCCGGTTTTGCCCGGGGCGAACTCAACGCTTTGCCCGCTAAGCCTGCAGCCCATGCGGTCACTTTCGGCGGAAACGGTATAAACGGACGAAAAGAGCGTATTAAGTCCTTCTTCAGTGAAGTAATCGTCCTGCGGGCCGAGCGTTGCCCGTAAAACCGCGGGCGATGAGTAATTAAGAATTATTTCACCCTCCGCGCGGCGAAGCGCCATGTTTTTAAGGTTGGCAGTCGGCTTAATAAGCTCCAGCTCGTCGTCCTTTTTTGCGCGGCGGCCGTCTATGCCGCCTATCGCGGCCTTCATATATGTTGAGCGGCTGCCCATAACAAGGCTTCCGCCTACGCCGCCCGAAAACGCCACATAGCTTCTGCAGCCACATTTTGCTCCCGCAAGGGCGATTGTGTCCCCCGCCTTGGCTACATAGGTTTGGTTCATCTCTATCGCGCATCCGTTAAGGGTTGGGCTCATGTCCGCGCCGGTTACGGCGAAGGCGCAGTCCGTATCAAGGGTTATAGTAGGCCCCTGAAGCGTTGCCTCTATTGCGGCGGTATTTATATCGTTCCCGACCAAGGCGTTAGCAAGCGCAAGCGCGTACGGATCCGCCGCGCCCGCCGTGGGCATGCCTAAGGACTGATAACCGAATCTTCCCATGTCCTGAACGGTTGTGATAAGGCCGGGGCGAATGAATTTAAGCTTGCTCATTTGCTCTCCTCCCCGGCTTTTATGCGCTCAAACTCAGCCAACGTAACAGGATAAAACTTTATGCGCATGCCTGCCTCTATAAATATTGGCTTTTCGCGTTTTGGGGAATAAAGCGAAAGCGGCGTGCGCCCTATAAGCTGCCACCCGCCCGGGGAGGCAAGGGGGTATATGCCCGTTTGCTCGCCCGCTATGCCCACGCTGCCCGGCTCTATCCTAACCCTTGGGGTTTTAAGCCTGGGCGCGGCTATGCGCTTATCCATGCCGCCAAGGTAGCAGAACCCCGGCAGGAACCCAAGCATATAAACCGGGTACTCCGGCGCTGAGTGAATGGCTATAACATCATCAACGCTTAATGAATTAAGCTTAGCCACGGTTTCTATATCCGGCCCGAACTCGCCGCCGTAAAGCACCGGAATTTTTATAAGCTCGCCCTGAGCCGTTTCGCCATCATTCAGCGCATCTATAACAGGCCTAAGCGCGGCTTTAAGGCTGTCTTCATCGGTTCGCATAATATCGTAATGCACGGCAAGGGAGCGATACGTGGGCACAAGCTCCGTAACGCCCGCTATGTTCGCCGCCTTTACGGCGCGGCAAAGCGAATGCACCCGCCGGTTTGTTTTAAGCTCTATCCCCTGCCCAAGCTCCACGCAAAGCGCCGAATCCGACAGGGTAAGTATTTTAACGCCGTCTTTTTCCATATCAGTTCATTATCTGCCCGAGAGGCACAACGCTTATGCCCTCGCGCTCAAGCTCCGCCCTTATTTTTTGAGTAAACGCAAGCGCCTTTTCACCGTCCCCGTGAACGCAAACGGAATCCGCGCGAACGGGAATCTCGCTGCCGGAAACGCTTGTTACGGTACCCAGCTTTATCATCTTTACAACTCTTTTTACGGCCTCGTCCTCGTCCGTTATCATGGCGCCGGGCTGGGAGCGGGGAACAAGAGAACCATCGTCCATATATCCCCTGTCCGCAAAAACCTCGCTTGCAAAGCGTATGCCCGCATCCTCGGCCGCCTGCTCAAAGCGGCTGTTAGCAAGGCCCAAAAGTATAAGCTTATTGTCAAATTCGCTTACCGCGCGGCAAATAGCCCGGGCAAGCTTAATGTCCTTTGCCGCCATGTTGTACATGGCTCCGTGCGGCTTAACGTGAACAAGTTTAGCTCCGCTTGCCTTTACAAAGGCCGAAAGCGCGCCAAGCTGATAAAGCACGCAGTCGTGCAGATCGCCCTCGCTCATATTAAGATTTCTGCGGCCGAAGCCCACAAGATCCGGGTAGCCCGGGTGCGCGCCCATGCTTACGCCGCGCTCCGCCGCGAGCGCCACGGTTTTTGCCATAACGGCAGGGTCCCCCGCGTGAAAGCCGCAGGCTATGTTTGCGCTTGAAACAAAGCTTAATACGTCCTTATCCATGCCTATTTTATAGGCGCCGAAGCTTTCGCCAAGATCCGAATTCAAATCAACGCGGTATTCGCCGCTTTTATTCATGCTCATGTTTTCCTCCGAAGAGATAATGTGTTCACCGCGCTAATTATAGCATATAAACGCGCCCGTTTGGCACCTAAAAAGCGGGTTTGGGCGCATGTTTACGGATTATTCAAAAGCATTCGCGGGCAATGTATGCTATAATAAACGAAAATTATCCAAGGATCGGAGAGGCAAGATGCTTGAAAGCATAAAACAAAAGCTTAAAGTCATAGTATCCTCCGCCCAAGGCTGGCTGAAAAATGCGGCCGCCAAATCAAAAATCGGGCTTAAGAGGTTTATATTAAAATCAAGGAAAAGGCACGCGGCGTTCAAGCGCGCGGGCGGTATGCGCCGCGTTGCGGATACGCTTGCAGACGGCGTGCGGAACAAAAACCCCAAGGCGTTTATAACCCTTGGTGCCGCGGGCGCGACCGTAATAGGAATAGTCGCCGTGATAATAGTTTGCGTGTCCGGCGGCAAAACGCAGGCGGAAGAATCCTCCATGGCGGTGCTTTTGGACGACAGCACCGTAAAAATAGCGGAGGCGATTACGGCAACTCCCGAACCCACATACATAGCCCCCACTCCCGAGCCCACGCCTACGCCCGTATCAATGGGCAAGGGCACAACCGGCGAGCAGGTTAAGGCCGTGCAGGAAAGGCTGATGGAGCTGGGCTACATGGACGTTGATGAGCCCACGGAAACATTCGGAAGCGTTACAAAGGAAGCCGTTGAGGTATTCCAGCGCAGGCACGGGCTTACGGTTGACGGCTACATAGGCGAGGAAACATACGATAGGTTGATGCGCGCGGACGCACTGCCGTACATGGCAACGGTTGGCGACGAGGGCACGGACATAGAGGAGCTGCAGAAGCGCCTTGTTGAACTGGACTACATGAAGCACGCCACGGGCTACTTTGGCGACGAAACGGAAACCGCGGTTAAGGAATTTCAGGAAAACAACAACCTGTCCGTGGACGGCATGATAGGCGTAAACACAAAGGAAGCGCTTTACAGCGAGGATGCCGTGCCGCACTCCGTTTCATACGGCGAAAAGAGCGACGAGGTGCTGAAATATCAAAAGCGGCTGTTTAAGCTGGGCTACCTTACAACCGAGCCCGACGGCACATTCGGCAGCGACACCAAGGCCGCCGTTAAGCTTTTCCAGGAGCTGAACGGACTTATTGCGGACGGCCATATAGGCCCGCAGACAAAGGAACTGCTCATGTCCTCCGACGCGCAGGCGAACGCCCTTACAATAGGCATGAGCGGCGATACCGTAAAGAGCATGCAGAAGATGCTTAAAAAGCTTGGCTATCTTTCAAGCGCGGACGGATACTTCGGCTCCGGCACAGAGGCCGCGGTGCGCGCCTTCCAGAAGCGGAACAACCTTACCGTGGACGGAAAGGTTGGCAGCCAGACAATGGCAAAGCTCGTTTCGGGCAAAGCCAAGGCCGCCGCAAGCGACACACCCGCGTCAACCCCGGGAGGAAGCTCCGGCTCAAGCTCATCTTCAAGCTCAAGCTCCAGTTCAAGTTCAACCAGCTACTCCTCCGGCGCAAGCGCGGACAGGCTGATTGAGATAGCCCTTTCAAAGCTCGGCTGCCGCTACAGGACCGGCGCCAAGGGCTCAAGCTCGTTTGACTGCTCCGGCTTCGTATACTGGTGCCTTAATCAGGCGGGCGTAAAGCAGGGCTACATGACCAGCAAGACCTGGCGCAGCGTAAGCAAATACCAGAAGATAAGCTCCATAGACAGCGTGCAGAAGGGCGACATACTGGTATTCAGAATGTCCTCCAGCAAGGGCCACGTTGGCATAGCCATAAACGGCAGCGAAATGGTGGACGCCTCCAGCAGCGAGGGCTGCGTTGTGCGCCGCTCTTACAAGACAACGTACTGGCGCAACTATTTCTACTGCGCCTACAGAATATTCTAAAACGCGGGCGGGAAAAATTTCCCGCTTGCATTTAGCCGGAATATTTGATATATTTAGCTAACAATGATTATATTCTCGCCCATGGGGGAGTAGTTGCGCGCCGTATGGCGTGTGCTGAGGTCAACATACATGGCGGCTACGCGCCGTCTGGTCCGGCAGAAACAACGAGACTCATGTGCAGCTTGATTTAAGCTGCGCATGAGTCCTTTTTTATAAGTTAATTTATGTACTTGGGAGGTACAATAGTGAAACAATATCTGATGCAGACAAGCGAGGTTTTTAAGGAAACCGACTCACGTCCCGAGGGCTTAACGGCCAACGAGGCGGCATCGAGGCTTGCCGCAAACGGCAAAAACAAGCTTGCCGAGGCAAAGAAGGACTCCGTTATAAAGCAGTTCTTCAAGCAGATGGCAGACCCCATGATAATAATTCTGCTTGCCGCCGCGGCCATAAGCGCCGTGCTTGCCGTTGTAAACAACGAAAGCATGACGGACGTTATAATAATTCTGTTCGTTGTGGTTGTAAACGCCGTGCTTGGCGTATATCAGGAAAACAAGGCCGAAAAGGCCATAGAGGCGCTGCAGAAAATGGCGGCGGCCACAAGCCGGGTGCTGCGCGGGGGAAAGATTGTAACCGTGCCGAGCGAGGAGCTTGTTGTTGGCGACGTGGTGCTGCTTGAGGCCGGCGACGCCGTGCCCGCGGACGGCAGAATAATAGAAAGCGCAAGCCTTAAAATAGAGGAGGCGGCGCTTACCGGCGAATCCGTTCCGGTAAACAAGTTTATAGACGCGCTGTTCCTTAGGGAGGGCACAAAGGACGTGCCGCTCGGGGACAGGAAGAACATGGTATACATGGGTTCAAGCGTTGTATACGGCCGCGGCAAGGCGGTTATAACCGCAACCGGCATGGATACGGAAATGGGCCGCATAGCGGACGCGCTCGCAAAGGCAGAGGACGGCGAAACCCCGCTGCAGAAAAAGCTTGGCCAGCTTTCAGGCATTCTTACAAAGCTTGTGCTTGCTATATGCGTTGTTATATTCGCGGTGCAGCTTATACGCGCGGGCAGCTTTACGCTTGAGGTAACGCTTCATTCATTCATGATAGCGGTGTCCCTTGCCGTTGCCGCCATACCCGAAGGTCTTGTTGCGGTTGTAACGGTTGTGCTGAGCATTGGCGTTACCAACATGTCCAAGCGAAACGCCATTATCCGCCGCCTTACCGCGGTTGAAACGCTTGGCTGCGCGCAGGTTATATGCTCCGACAAAACCGGTACCCTTACCCAGAACAAGATGACCGTTGTGGATTCATTTGGTGACGAGGAGAATACCGCCCTTGCCATGACCCTTTGCAGCGATGCCGTGCTGAATGAGGACGGCGTTTCCGCCCAGGGCGAACCCACCGAGGCGGCGCTTGTTGTTTGGGGCGCTAAGCACAACCTTAAAACAGACGAGCTTGCAAAGACCATGCCCCGCGCGGGCGAGGCCCCGTTTGACTCGGTAAGAAAGATGATGTCCACCGTTCACAAAACCGAGAACGGATTTATCCAGTATACAAAGGGCGCGCCGGACGTTGTTATAGGCCGCTGCACAACATATCTTGAAAATGGCGCAGAACTCCCCATGACGCGCGAAAAGCTTGCGGAAATAGCCGGCGCCAACAAGGCTATGGCGGACCGCGCGCTGAGAGTTCTGGCGGCGGCAAGGCGCACCTATTCGGCAATGCCCGAAAGCACCGAGCCTGACGCGCTTGAAAACGATCTTTGCTTCCTTGGCCTTGCCGGCATGATAGACCCGGTACGCCCGGAGGTTAAGGACGCGATAGCCGAGTGCCGCGAAGCGGGCATTCGCCCCATAATGATTACGGGCGACCATGTGGACACGGCCGTGGCCATAGCGAAGGAGCTTGGCATATTAGCTGACGGCAGCCGCGCCGTAACCGGTGCCGAGCTTAGCGAAATGGATGACGAAACATTCGAGCGCGAATATAAGAATATATCCGTTTACGCCCGCGTGCAGCCGGAGCATAAAACAAGGATTGTAAACGCCTGGCGAAACGGCGGCTATGTAACCGCGATGACCGGCGACGGCGTGAACGACGCGCCCTCCATAAAGTCCGCTGACATAGGCGTTGGCATGGGCATAACCGGCACGGACGTTACAAAGAACGTTGCGGACATGGTGCTTGCGGACGATAACTTCGCAACGATTGTTGGTGCCGTTGAAGAGGGCCGCAGGATTTATGACAACATAAGGAAGGCCATTCAGTTCCTTTTAGGTTCCAACATGGCGGAGGTTATAGCCATTTTCGTGGCAACGCTGCTCGGCTTTACAATACTTGAGCCTGTGCATCTTCTGTGGATAAACCTTGTTACGGACTGCTTCCCCGCGCTGGCTCTTGGCATGGAAAGGGCTGAGGGCGACATTATGCGCCGCAAGCCCCGCAGTGCCTCCGCGGGCGTTTTCGCGGACGGCATGGGCATAGACGTTGCGTATCAGGGCGTGCTTGTTTCGCTGCTGGTGCTCGCTTCTTACTTTGTTGGGCACTTTATGGAATCCGGTCTTTGGGAAATTACAAACAGCCCGGACGGCATGACGATGGCGTTTTTAACAATGTCCATGGCCGAAATTTGCCACAGCTTCAACATGCGCTCCCGCCGCGGCAACATATTCAAAATGCACTACGGCAATAAGACCCTTACAATTGCCGCCGTGGTCAGCATGGCCGCCACAACGCTTGTTTGCGAGGTTCCCGTGCTTGCGAACGCCTTCGGCTTTACCTCCGTTTCGCTTGCGGAATACCTTGTCGCCATGGCTTTCGGCTCTGCCGGCCTTTTCATAGTTGAAATTGTTAAGGCTTTCCAGCGCAAATTTGAAAAGCGCAAAAACAACTAAATCAACACTTTCCCTTTATTCGGGGCTGCATGGCGCGGCCCCGTTTTTGTTGTTTATAAAGCCTTTGTATGCTATGATAAAATATGGTTTTATATCCGGAGGTTTTATAAAGTGGAACAAAAGCTTAAAGCTAAAAACTATATAGGCTATGCCCTTTGCGATGTGTCCGGAATGCTGGCATTCTCGGCGCTTGGGGCATATTTATCCGTTTTTTATACGGACATACTTAAAATAGGCACGGGCACGGTATTTATAATAATGCTCATTGCCCGCCTTTGGGACGGCATAAACGACCCGATTATGGGCTTTCTCGCCCAGCGGCGCGCGCCGGGGAAAGCCGGTAAGTTCCGCCCGTTTATACTTTGGGGCGGCATACCGCTCGCCGTGGCAAGCGTGCTCACAATGACGTATATTCCAAACCTTTCCCACGGGGCATACGTTGCCTATGCCGCCGCGACTTATATTCTTTACGGCATGCTCTATACCGTTGTGCTTGTGCCGTACGGCTCCATGGCAAGCGTTATGACAAGGCGGGAAAACGAAAGGAGCATACTTTCAATGTGCCGCTCGGTTGGCGGCGGAATAGGCTCCCTGCCCGCGACAATGCTCTTCCCCCTGCTTGTGTTTACGGATAAAACGCTTGACCCCGATAAGCTTTTTATCGCCATGTGCTTTATAGGCATCGCCATGGCCGCGCTTTATACCCTTTCTTATTCATGGACAAAAGAATACATTCCCTCCCCCGCCGTAAAGGAGCACGTTCGCGCGCCCAAGGTTATAGGCTCGCTTCTTAAAAACCGCGCGTTTGTTATAATGAGCGTTGTAGGGTGCCTGCTTATGGCGGCATCAATGTATCTAAACACCATAAATGTTTATCTTTTTAAGGATTATTACGGCAAGGCGGGGCTGCTTACGCTTGTAACCGTGGCCTCTTATATTCCCATGCTTGCCATGATACCCTTTGTGAATAAGCTTATATCAAGTTTCGGCAAAAAGGCGATAAGCATAGTCGGGCTTATAATTTCCACCCTTACAATGCTTCTTGTGTGGCTTATTCGCCCGCAGAACCCCTGGGTATACATTGCGGCGAGCTTTTTCCTTAACCTTGGCTCCGGCTTTTTAACGCTTGAGGTTTGGGCAATGGCCATGGACGTTATAGACGCGCAGGAGCTGCAGACCGGCAGGCGTGAGGAGGCCGTGAGCTACTCCGTATTCACATTTATGCGAAAGGTAGGGCAGGCGCTTGCCGCGCTCGCTCCGCTGCTTGTGGGCCTTGTTGGGTACGACAGCGACCTTGTGGGAACCGGCCAGAACGCCGCGACGCTTGAGGGCATGTATACGGTGGCCACGCTTGTGCCGTGCGTAATGTACGCAGTTATGCTTATACTTATGATAATATACCCGCTCGGTAAAAAGGAAATGAACGAAATGCACGCCGCCCTTAAGGAGCTGCGCGCGCGGGAGGACAGGGCATGAGCGATAAACCGAACCTTATATACGTTTTCGCGGATCAGCTGCGCTACGATGCGCTAAGCTATAACGGCTGTGAATACATATCAACGCCGAACATAGACGCGCTTGCGGGGGAAAGCCTTTCCATTGACAACGCCGTATCCGGCCACCCCGTTTGCGCGCCGTACCGCGCCTCCCTTTTCACCGGCAAATACACAACAAGCACCGGCATGGTTATAAACGAAATTCGCATGAATCCGAACCACCGCTGCATAGCGCACGAACTGACCGACGGCGGCTACGAAACCTGCTACATAGGCAAGTGGCATCTTTACGCGGCGCAGCTTGGGCACCATTACAACACGGCCAATTCATTTATACCCAAAGGGCCGGACAGGCTCGGCTTTGACGACACATTTGCCGCCTATAATTTTCACCATGAATACTATGCCCCAAAGGCGTATTACCACCTGGATACAAATGAAAAGCACTACGCCGAGGGGTATGAGCCGGACTTTATGACAAACTATGCCATATCGCACCTTGAGCGGCTCTCCCGCGGCGAAAAGCCGTTTGCCATGTTTTTATCCTTAGGCACGCCGCACGACCCATGGACACGAGAAAACGTGCCCGAAAAATACTACAACATGGTAAAGGACGTAGACTTTCACTTACCCGGTAACTACAGCCCCCGCAACGATCCGCACGCGGACATGTGGGCAAGGCTGAATAAAAAAGAGCGGAGCGAGCTGACTGAATGGATGCGGGTATATTACGCCATGGTCGCGAACCTTGACGACAACGTGGGCAAACTTACGGCCGCTGTGGACTCATTAGGCTTAAGGGACAACACAATATTCGTATTCACGTCCGACCACGGCGAAATGTTCGGCGCGCACGGCAGGCGGGCTAAAAACATATTCTATGACGAGGCGGCGCGTGTGCCGTTCCTTATACGCTGGGGCAATAGGCTTCCCACGGGAAAGCGGGATTTTTGCTTCAACACGGTTGATATTATGCCAACGCTTCTTTCGCTTATGGACCTGCCCTATCCTAAGGAGGTTGAGGGGCAAAACCTTAGCGGATGCGTGCTGGGCAGGGGCGATAACTCCACGCCCTCGCTTATGATGGGCACGGGGCCTACCGCCGTTTGGGGGCCTGGCAGGGAGTGGCGCGCCGTTCGCGGCAAGCGCTATACATACGCCGTATACAGGGCCGATAAAAAGGAATTTCTTTTTGACAATATATCCGATCCCCTGCAGACGAAAAACCTGGCTAACGACCCGAAATACGCCGACATAAAGGCCAAACTTATCGCGAGCATGCATGAGCAGATGGCAAAAATAAACGACGGCTTCTGGCCAAACCTTAAGTACAGGCGACTTTGGACAAAGCACAGGATAATACTGCGCACGGCAACGCTGAACAACCATGATTCTTAATGACATAAGCGTGCTCATAAAGCCCGCGTCCTCGCTTTGCGATCTTAACTGCAGCTATTGCTTTTATCATGACGAAGCAAAGCACAGATCCGTTTCCGCCCACCCCGTTATGACGAACGAGATTTCGTCCGCCCTTATTTCCCGCGCGCTTTCGCACGCGAAAAGGAGCTGCTCATTCATATTCCAGGGCGGGGAGCCTACGCTTGCGGGGCTTGATTATTATAAATTCTTTGTTGAAGAAGTAAGGCGGCAGAACACAGCAAAGCTTAAAATAAACTATTCCCTGCAGACGAACGCACAGAGCATAGACAACGAGTGGGCGGATTTTTTCCGCGAGAATCGTTTTTTAGTAGGCGTTTCGCTTGACGGCACGGCGGAAATACACGACCGCCTTCGCGGCGAGGGTACGCACAAAAAGGCTCTTCGCGCGGCTGCGCTTCTTAAAAGCCGAAACATTGAATTCAATATACTTACGGTTGTAACCTCACGAACCGCGCGAAATACCGAGGCCGTGTATAATTATTTTAAGCGGCAGGGGCTTTATTATCAGCAATACATTCCCTGCATTGATTCAATGGACGGCGAAAGCCATCTAAGCGCGGAGGAATACGGGCGATTTTTGATAAAGCTGTTTCGCCTGTGGGAAAGGGACGCATTAAGCGGGCGCCCTGTGTCCATACGATATTTTGATGAGCTTGCGCTTATGCTTATGGGCCGCAATGTACTCAGCTGCGGCATGAGCGGCACCTGCTCCGCGCAATATGTTATAGAAAGCGACGGCAGCGTTTATCCCTGCGATTTTTACTGCGTGGATTCATATCTTCTGGGCAATGTTTTAACCGATGATTTTGATTTGATTGATGCGCGCCGCACAGAATCGCGCTTTATTGAATCCTCCTCACGCGCTGCCGAGGAATGCCGAACCTGCCGCTATTTTGCCCTTTGCCGGGGCGGCTGCCGCCGCGACAGGGACTCCTTTGCAGGCGCTTCCTTGGGCCTGAACAGGCTCTGCGCTGGGTATAAGCTTTTCTTCAATGAATGCGCCGACGATCTCGTCTCCCTTGCCCTTCGTCTGGCGGGGCGATAACGTTTCTATTACCCAAAAACGAAAAAATATTGATTTTGGGAAATAGGATTGATTATAATATGCTTAGAGGTGATACGCGTGAAGCTGATAGAACGAAGCATATACCTGAAAAAGCTGATTAATGTTATAGGAACGCCCGATATAAAGGTTATAACGGGCGTAAGGCGCAGCGGAAAATCAAAGCTGCTTGAATCCTTTAAGGATTATATCGGGCAAACGTTTGCGGGCGCGAACATAGTACACATTAACTTTAACCTTACGAAATACGAAAAGTTTAAGGATTACCACGCGCTCAACGATTACATTGAAAGTTCTTTCGTTGAGGGGCAAAGGAATTTTGTGCTTATTGACGAGGTGCAGATGTGCCCGGGCTTTGAGCTTGCGATAAACAATCTGCATGCCGAGGAAAGGTTTGACATATACATTACCGGGTCAAACGCGTTTCTTTTAAGCTCCGACCTTGCAACGCTTTTTACCGGGCGCACGTTTGAAATAAAGGTATTCCCGTTCTCCTTCAGCGAATTCTGCGAATATTATTCCCTTACCGACAGGTACGCGGCATTTTCCCGCTATCTTAAGGAGGGCGGCATGGCGGGATCGTATCTTTACGCGGATCCGGAGACAAAATATGACTATATAGCCGATGTTTTCGACACGCTTATAGTAAGGGACATACGGCAGAAATACAAAATACGCAATCCCCTGCTTATGGATCGCATAGTCGATTTTTTGATGGATAACATATCCAACCTTACCTCCGCAAGGAATATAACGGACGCGCTTGCCGGAAGCCGGGAGAAAATCAACCACAAAACCGTTGGGAACTATATTCAGTACCTTTGCAACGCGTTCGCCTTTTACCGCGTTAGAAGATACGATATTCAGGGCAAAAAGTATCTGTCCGCAAGCGATAAGCTTTATCTTAGCGACCACACGTTCCGCTACGCCAAGCTTGGCACGAAAAACCTGGACTATGGGCGCGTGCTTGAAAACATAGTTGCCGTTGAGCTGCTGCGCCGCGGCTACGAGGTATACGTTGGGGTTTTATACAAAAAGGAGATAGACTTTGTCGCGATAAAGCGGAACGAAAAGCTGTACATTCAGGTTTCGGACAATATAAGCGATGAAAAAACATTTGAGCGCGAGGTAACCCCCCTGCTGCAGATAAGGGACGCGTATCCAAAGCTTGTTATAGCAAGGATACGGGACGAGGAATACCAGTATGAAGGAATACGCATTGTGGATATAGCGGACTGGCTGGCGGAATAAGCGCGCAAATTTACAGACAATCAAAAAATCGCTCCCCCAATTATCGGAGGAGCGATTGCTTTTTTAAGGATTTACTTTTCTTCCTTTTTGTTCTTCTTGCCCGCAAGCCCGAGCACAAGGGCGATTATAAGCGCGGCGGCGGCGACTATAAGCCAGCCGTAGCCTTCGGCATAGAGCGGCAGAACCTTTTCAAGGAACTCCGGCAGACCCGCCTGGTCAAGGGAGTGTATAACACTTATAACGGCGGTTGCGCCCACAACAAGCGGATAAACAAAGCGGTTGTTCTTCCAAAGGTTGTCCGTAAGGCCCAGTATTATAAGCACTATGGCAACGGGATAGATTGCGTTCAGTATGGGCACGGAAATGCTCAAAATTGTATTAAGCCCCAGATTGCACACGAAGAACGCGAAGCCGGTTATTACAAATACCCATTTTTTATAATCAAGCTTGGGGAACAGGCCCGAGAAATACTGCGAAACGCTGTTTATAAGGCCAACGCAGGTGGTAAGGCAGGCAAGCGTGAATATGGCGGCAAGCAGTATCGCGCCCGGCTCACCGAAAAGCTGATACACTATTTCCCTAAGCGTCCACGCGCCGTTTTCCTGAATCGCGTAAACGCCGGAAGAGGCCTGACCCATATAGGTAAGCATAATGTAAACAAGGGCGAGTATCGCGCCCGCGGCAATGCCGCAAAGCACGGCGTGCTTTATCATTACCTTCTTTTCGTTAAGGCCGAATGCTGTAAGGGTAGTCGCTATAACAATGCCGAAATTGAGCGCGGCTATTGTATCCATTGTGTTGTATCCTTCCGCAAAGCCCTTAAGGAACGGGGTTTCGGCGTAATCCGCCTGCGGAGCGGCCACGTTTACCTGCCCCTTTATAACAAAGCAGGCGAAAAGGAAAACTATAAGCACGAGAAGAATGGGCGTAAGCACGTTGCCTATGCGCTTAACAAGCTTGGCAGGCGTCATGCAAAGCCAAAGGGCAACCGCGAAGAACACAAGCGAATACACAAGCATCCAAACGGTTGTGTTCGCGCCCTCCGGAAGATAGGGAGCAACGGCCATTTCAAAGGGAACTGATGCCGCGCGGGGAATGCCCAGGCCCGGGCCTATTGAAAGGCAGATAAGAGCCGCGAAAACAATGCCGAAGCGCCTGCCCACGCGCGCACCCAGCTTATCCGGCCCATCGAAGCGGGCAACGACTATAACGCCGAGAACCGGCAGCACAACGGCCGTAATAATAAAGCCTATAAGTGCCGCAGGGGTGTTAGTACCCGCGTTTTGGCCCAAAAAAGGCGGGAATATAAGGTTTCCCGCGCCAAAGAACAGGGAAAACAGCATAAAGCTGACCGTAAGCATGTTCCGCTTGCTCAATTTCATTTGTGTTGCTTCTCCTTGGATATAATGGTAATGGGCATAAAAAAGGCCCATGTTTTTACATGGGCCTTGAATGGTGGAGCTTACCGGATTCGAACCGGTGATCTCTACACTGCCAGTGTAGCGCGATAGCCAACTTCGCTAAAGCCCCGGGAATGCTGCGCGCTTTTCATTGCGCAAGATGTATTATACCGTAACAGGTTCGGTTTGTAAAGAACTTTTTTCGCTATATTGTAAAATTGGCAAGCAAAAAGGGGAGCGGCGTACCGTTCCCCCTTGAGAATCAAGCGTTTATTCAGCTGAGCTTGGTGCCGCACTCAACGCAGAACTTAGCGCCTTCGGAAAGCTTGGCGCCGCAGTTGGGGCAGAAAGCACTCTTAGCCTTGGGAGCTTCTTCGGCGGGCTTTTTGCTGCCGCAGTTGGGGCAGAAGGCCATCTTGGCTTCGTTCTTGGAGCCGCAGGAGCAGGTCCAGCCCTCTTCAGCGGGCTTGGGAGCGGGCTTCTTGCTGCCGCAGTTGGGGCAGAAGGCCATATTGTCGCCGTTGGTGGCGCCGCAGGTGCAGGTCCAACCGCCCTGCTGTGCCGGCTGCTGCTGAGCCTGAGCCTGCTGCTGGGCTTGCTGTTGCTGCTGATACATCATCTGCTGCTGATTGGAAGCGGAGAACGCGCCCGCCATATTGCCGGAGGCATTCATGCCGAGGCCAACGCCCATAAAGGCCGCGCCCGCACCGGCGGTGTTGCTGCCGGCGGCTTCCACGCCGCGAGCCATAGCGCCCTGCACATAGCCCTCGCGAACGCTGGGATCGGAAAGCATAGCGCCCTGGTTGCGCATATTGATAAGCTTCTGGCTCTCTTCGTCATAAGAGATGGAGCCTATGCCTACGGACTGAATCTGCATGCCGCGGTTCTGGTTCCATTCCTCATCAAGAATGTTTGCCATGTATTTGGAAAGCTCGCGCGCCTTGCTGGCAACAAAGCTTATGCGGGTGCCGTCCGCGCTCATCTGGTTGATGGCGGCCTGCAGAGCCTCAAGGAACTCGTTAAGATACTGCTCGTTAATATCGGCTATGTCTACGCTTTCCGCGTTGCGGGGAATAGCCTCGGCATAGAACTTGAGCGGCTCGGTAACCTTTATGGAATAGGTGCCGTGCGCGCGCAGGAACAGCTCTGAATTATAGAAATTATCAAAGTAGTTTATGGGGTTGCGGGTGCCGAACTTAATGCCCTTTATCTCCTGAAGGTTGATGAAGAATACCTTCTGGCTGGCTGAAGGAGTTCCGCCGTACTTTATGCGGCTGAATGTCTCCTTAAGGGAATCGCCGAACTGGCCGTTGAAAAGGCTGGGGGTGGAAGAATTATCCACCTTGAAGTAGCCGGGCTCGGCAGTGTAGTCAACCACCTTGCCGCCGTCCACAAGCATCATGAACTGATTATCGTAAACGTGGATAATAGAGCCGTTTGAAACGGTGTCGCTGGTGCCCTTGGTGTTCTGGTTGCGGCTGTCTCCCTTGCGGACTTTGACGCCGCGGGTAAATACGGTGTTATCACCCATGGAAGCGGACTCGATTACCTCAAGCCAGCTGTCTGCCAGCGCGCCGCCAATGGCGCCTACGGCAGCTTTGATTATGCCCATAGTATTATCCTCCTGATTTTTATTTCTTTTCTATTAATTATCCCCGCGGCGTATACTTTTGTCAAGCAAACGCTTCCTGCGCCGCGGAAAATTTCACTTCGTTTCCTTAGTTCGCGTCCTTAAGAGCCGTGCCGTATGCCTCCCAGGTTTCGTCGGGCTTCTCCCCCGCCGCAAGCGGCGCGCCCGTGCCTATGGATACCTCCGGCGGATTTCCCTTATAAGTATCGGTATAAAGGAGCTTGCTTTCAACCAGCTCGCCGTTTACGTATTTGTCCTGATACGCCTCGGCAACGTAATACTTATGCCCCTGAACCTTAACAAGCTGATAGCCCGTGGGGATTGAGGAATCGTTTGTGTATATGGCCTCGTCAAGGCGGGAACGCTCTTCCGTAATCTCGTTTCTTGATTTATAGGTTACGCCCTCGGGCAGAGGGGCTCCGTAAATATAAACCGTTAGCGTGTTGCGGCTGGAGCTGCCCTCAACGGCTTCCACCTGCGCGAATATATAAACAGGGGATTCGGTATTGTTTTTCCAAACAAAGTCTATGCCGCGGGTATCAACCGTTGCGTCAAGGCCAATGGGCACATAGTCCGAGGGGATGGTATGCGCGCGGCGATCAACAATTTCCATATTGGCGCAAAGGAGCGCGTTATAAAGGGTTGTTGATACCTGGCAAATACCGCCGCCGGCCTGAATTGTGTATTCCTTGCCGCCGCTTATGCCGTTCGCGCCCTTCCAGCCAAGGTCATACGTGCGGGGACCTACAACGGTGTTAAAGCTCCATTCCTCGCCCGGCTGAACAACGTTTCCGTTTATAATGTCCGCCGCCTTCTGAATATTATATTTTCTGTTCTGCTTAACCTCGTCGTCCTTCCTTGCGGTGAACTTGGTGGTGTAGCTTGCGATAAAGGTTGTGTTCGCCTTAAGCTCGTCAATCGTGCCGCCGGGCAGAACGGCGTTAAGCGTGGCCTCTATGGTGGTTTCAAAATTGCCCGCGCTTATGGCGGCCTCTATGGCGTCCGCGGTGGCCTCTTTATTAAGGGTTTGTCCCTCTGTGCCCTCGTGGTAAATAAAGCGCTCCTCCTGCGTCCAGTCCGTTACGGGCTCGGCGTACGCGGCGGTAGCCCCCGTGTTCACGGTTTCGCTTATGCCGTCAAGCGCGCTCATTATCTTTTCGCGGTCCGCGGTATACTTTGCGTCAAATTCGCCAACGCCCGCGCCGGTTATAACAACCGTTTCGTCATCCGCTCCGCGGCCAAAGTTAAGCCCGTCCGCCAGCGCGTCCGCAATGTCGTACGTCATGCCGAGCGCCTCATAGTCAAACGTCCAGCTGTTTTCGCCGCTGCTTACGGTTATGGCAACGGTTTTAAGCTTTTTCTCGGCGGCGTTCTTAACAAGGCCGGTGGCCTCCTCGGGCGTCATGCCGCTAACGTCAACGCCTATAAGCCTTACGCCGTCCTTAAAGCGCTTGCTTGTCTGCATAAGCTTATCCATGTCCGCAACGGCCTCCGCGCCGTTATTGTTGGATATGGCAATTATTATGATAACGCAAACAAGCACGCCAGCGATAAGCGCAACCCATCTAAGAAGGCGGCGGGCGTTCTTCTTTTTGTTTCTCTTCTTTGCCGTGCCGTTCGTGCGCGTGGTTGAACTGCGCGCGGCGGCGGTGCGGTTAGCCGCGGTTTTGGTCGATGATGACCTCTTCGCGCTTGTGCGGCTTGCCGTGCGGGATGCGGTTTTAACCGTGCGCGTTGAGGATGCGCTCTTGGTTGCGCTTGTTCTGCCGCTTGTCGTCGCACGGCTCCCCGATGCGGAGGTGCGCGAAGCGGTGCTATTTGTGCCCTGCACCTGCTGCTTTTTCATATATGAGGGCAGCTGCGGTCCCGCGTTGTAGCTGCCGGAGTACTTATCGTTTGCCATTCTTCCTCTTTCTGCCTGTTTAGGCATAAAACATCACATTACATTGTAGCCCAATCAAGCAAAATGCGCAACATATACACAGAGGATTTATGTATTTGACAAAAATAAAAAGACGGCCATAGCCGCCAAAACTTTGATGATATACCTCTCCCTCACCCCTTTGGGGTTTTTAAGGGGCCGCAGCCCCTTAATTCCCATCCGGCTCCGGCGACATGCGCGCCGGAACGGATGAAAAGCGAAGCTTTTCTTTCCCTGCGGGTTTTCCGCCCGGGAGCGCAAGCGAGAGGAAAACCCGTAAACTCAAAAAGACGGCACAAGGCCGTCTTTTTGAAAGCGTCAGCGCCTTCCCATCCGGCTCCGGCGACATGCGCGCCGGAACGGATGAAAACCGAAGGTTTTCCTTCCCTGCGGGTTTTCCGCCCGGGAGCGCAAGCGAGAGGAAAACCCGTAAACTCA
>CAZRHS010000013.1:0-10325 GCA_964600045.1 uncultured Clostridium sp. | reverse complement strand
AAAAGACGGCACAAGGCCGTCTTTTTGAAAGCGTCAGCGCTTACATCTTTCCTTCTTTTTCAAGCTCCCAGCGCTTCTTCACAAGGAAGGTAGCAACGTGGTTGCCGTGGCTGCCGCGGCCGAAGCCCTCGTCGGCGCCGTTGGCGCGAGCCTGCGCGGAGGCAACCTGAGTGCCGCCGGCTACGAATATAACCTTGTCGCGTATGCCCATTTCGGTAGCGATGCGGTTAATCTTGGAAATGTTCTTATAGTGTATGTCGTCGTGGCTTATTATGGTGGAGGCAAGCATGGCGTCCGCATGCAGCTCAACCGCCGCGTTGACAAGCTTTTCGGGCGGTACGCTGGTGCCGAGGTAGTGCACCTCTATGCCGTATTTCTCTATGCCGCCATGCTTAATGTCTATTATCTCCCTAAGGCCAACGCTGTGCTCGTCCTCGCCAACCGTGCCGCAAACAACCTTCATGGGCTTGCGCTCTATGTCCGCGCGGATTTCATCATCGCTCATAAGATCAGGCTCCTTGGGCAGAACCAGCTTGTCGATTTCTATGCTGAAGGGAACCTTGCCCTTTGCCTCTATGCGGGTACCTTCGGAGGGATGCATTATCTCCTTGGAAATAACCTCCACGTCCGTAAGGCCCATGCGCTTGCAGCACTCTATGGCGGCCGCCTCGGCTATAAGCTTGTTGGCGGGGAAGAACATGGTAAGCATAACGGTGCCGTCGGCCAGCCACTCCATTTCGGGGCGGATAAGCTTTGCGCCGGGCTGTGCGAAGTCCTTAACCTCTGCCATACGCACGTTGCAGTTGTCCTCTTCGTCAAGCTCGTCTATGAACACTATCTTTTCGGGCTTTTCAAGCGTGCAGCCGCCTATAAGGTCGCTGGGGTTGGTTGCGCCGTACTGGGCAATGTTGTTGTAGCCGTAGTGAGCGGTAACGGGGGCCATGTAGTCCTCCTCGCGCTTTACTATGGTGCCGGCGCCTATGCCGCCGTCTATCTTTCTGGCGATACCGTCGTTGTTGCGCTCAGGGTACATGCCGCTGTCCACGAACATGCCGGCCTCAACGGCGTTGAAGTAGCCGCCCATCTGGACCATTTCTTCAAGGAAGAGAACGGCGCGCTCCTTAAGCTCGCGAGCCTTTTCGCGCAGGTAGCCGTCCTTTTTCAGCTCAACCATTTCCATAAGCCCGTCCATGCCCACAAGCGCCTGCTTTGCGGTATCGCAGGCCTCTATATTATAGATGTGCCAGGGTACGTTGCGGCCCTCGTCGGGGGTGATGGTGGACTGTATATCCGCGCTGGTAAGCTTGGATATAATCATGTTCAGCACGTGGGTAACGGTTGCCTCACGGGTGGAGGACTCGATATACTTGGTGTTCATCTGCGCGCGCATGCGGTATTCGTGGAAAAGATCGCGAAGCGCAACGGCGTAGGGCAGGTCAATGTGTATGCAGGGCGCGGGGGTAGCCGTGGGGGGAACGGTGGAAAGGCAGATGTTCTTCTTATCCACGCCCACCTTGGCGGAGAAAATGGCGTTTATGGCATGCTGCACCATAAGCTCCGGCATAACCTTCCAGGCATCGCGGGCGGTAGCGTTGGCGTTATGCGCGCCGTCTATCTGCGCCTGTCCTGCCCAGGCGATAAGCTTTTTGCTCTCGCAGGCATCCACAAAGCTGCGGATCATGTTTATGTTTCTGTAAATAACGTTGTACTGCGGGTCCTGATGAACGCCGTTCACGCCTTCTTCCGCGAACATAACGGCAATATCCGGGCCGGCAACGCCGGAAACATAGCTATGGTAGTTAATGGGGCGGCCAACCTCGTCCTCTATCATGTCGAGGGCCTTGCGCTGGGCGCGAACCTGCTTACGGGTTACGGGAATGCCGCCCATGCCCTGAGGAGTGCCCTCTATAAGGCCGTCAAAGTGGCTCTGACCGGCGGTACGGATAACCATTATATGGTCGGCGCCGTGGTGCGCGGCAAGCCTCATGCGGCGGATATCGTCCTCAAAACGGCCGGAAGCTATTTCCGTGGTAATGGTGGGCAGGGGCTGAGGGTCTATATCACCAAAGTAATGCGCCGGGGGCAGGGGTACGCTTGACTTAAGCGGCTCGGAGCAGTCCTCATAAGTGAACTGGCCAAGCTTAAGATCGGGCGCGGGGGTGCGCCAGGTCCAGCCGTGGCGGCGGGGATGATAGTTTTCAAGATCCTTCAGTATTTCGGATACGTTAATGTTATCGTTTGGGTCCAGTTTGTAATCGCTCATGCCTTGCCTCCCTTAAAACTGCGCCGCGGCCTCGTCCCAAAGCTTGCCTTCGCAAAGGGCTTTGCCCGCGAGTATGTAATCCATGTTCTTGGCCTTGGCAAGCCTGTAAACAACGTTGCCCGCGCCGTGGCCCAGAAGGCTGCGCTCTATGCAGCCATCGGTTATGGCCTTAGCCTCTATTGAGGAGAAGCCCATGCGCAGAAGTACGCTGCGCTCTATGGCGGGGGAAGTGTATTCATAGCCCATCTTGAGCAGCGGATCCACTATCTGCTCGGCAAGCTGCCAGAAACGCTCTTCCAGCTCCTTGTCGCTCAGGTTCGCCACGCTTTCGCGGCGGACTTGATAATCGTCATCTCTTTTCATTTATTTTTCCTCCCGATGAATTGTGCGCTCATTAAGCCTTAAGCTCTTTAAGCACTGCCTTTACGTAATCCACGTCGCGGTTAACTTCTTCCGCAAGGAAGGCGATGTCGCCCTCGGTGGGCTCGTGATCAACCGTGGCAATGGCGTTCTTTATGAGGGAATGGCGCATATGGTCCGTGTTGAAATCGCGCGCCTTTATAAGGGAAGGATGCGCGGGCAGGACTATGCTCTTGCCGGGTACTTCCTCGGCAGGATCGCCAAAGTGAATATCTATGCCGTTCTTGCGGGCAAAGTCAAGCTGGGGATTGATGTGCTTGCCGGCGCCGGTGTACTCGGTTTCCTGAACAACTATGCACTGATCCTGGTCCATTTCCTGCGCCACGCTGAATGCCGCGGCAAGGGAAGTATTGCCGGCGGGGCCGCGCTCAAGTCCCTCAAGGGAGGCAAGCATTTCGGTCATGTAGAAAACCTCGCCCTGGGCAACGGTTACGTAGCGATCCATGTAGCGAAGCGGCCTTGCGGCGCTGCGGGGAACGTCGCTCCTGTCCGGCCAGGTGGAGAAGGGTACGCCGAAGCCGGTATGGCCGGTTGTGAAGGACTTTTTGTTGAACTGAGTGTCGCTCGCCATGTGCAGGCCGCGCAGGTTAACGCTTGCCGCTATAACCTTGGCGTCGCATCCGGCCTTCTTCAGGCCGCGGGCGGTACCGGTAAGATTGCCGCCGCCGGCGTTGGTGCAGACAACCGCGTCCGGATCCTTGCCGAAGCGATCGCGGAACTGCTCGGCTATTTCGTAGCCAAGGGTTTCAACGCCGATTATGCCGTAAGGAGTGTAAAGGGAGGCATTAAAGTAGCCGGTATCCTCAAGCATTCTGAGGGTTTCGTAGAAAAGCTCCGGACCTACGGAAAGCTGAACAACCTCAGCGCCGAAGGCCTCGCACTTTCTGGCTTTTTCAATTATTTCGGGCTGGCCGATATACTTGGAATCGTAGCATTCCTGAACTATTATGCACTTAAGGCCGGCCATGGCGCAGATGCTGGCAACGGCGGCGCCGTAGTTGCCGCTGGTGGCGGCTATGGCACCCTTGTAGCCCATTTCCTTGGCGGTATAAATGCTGGTGGCGGCGCGGCGAGCCTTAAAGCTTCCGCTGGGGTTGGCGGCCTCGTCCTTTATGAATATGCGGGCGCCCTTGCCCTCGGGAGCCATCTTGCGGGCGAGAGCGGTTATGTTTTTAAGCTCTATAAGGGGGGTATGGCCTATCGCGAAGCCTTCCTGAATGCGGCGAACCTCGTTCACGTCAAAGCCGGTCGCGTTCATCATGCCCTCGTAATCAAAGGCTATGGAGCCGGACTCAAAGCGGGAGTAGTCCATGCCGACGGCGGCCTTTATAATATCCGCCCTGCGGCTCATAACCGCATTGTAGCTCATGTCTTTCATTTGTCGTCACCTCCGAAAAGTATGCCGCGCACGGTGTCGCCTATCTCAAGCAGCTCCGGCACGAAGTCGCCGTAGTTATGCGTGTAGTGCGGATTAACCTCTATTACCTTGCCCTTAACGTGCCTGCCGGTACGGGTTATAATCTCCGCCTCGTCGCCAATCTCGGCGTCCTCGGTAAGGTGCCCCTTTACCCAAACCTCAAGGGGTACGTGGTGAGTGTCTTCCGGAACCTGCGGCGCGCGCTGCTCCGGGGTGAGGATAACGTTGTGGGTAAGAACCCAATCGCCCTTCTTTGCCATTTTTTATATTGCCTCCAAATGCGTAATGTACGCTTTATTTCTCTATCATGTCGCGCATGTCGCCCATTATGGCGCGGGGAACCGGCAGATCCAGCATGGTCTTAAGGCCGGGGCGGGCGTTTATAACATGAGGAATCATGTTTACCATCATGGCGATGGTGCCTATGCCGCCGTCAACTTCAGGATTGATGGCCATGTTCACGTTGGGAGTGCCCTTAAGCACTATGTAGTCGCCGGTGTGGGTGCCTTCCATCTCGGGCTCAATCTGCTGGGGATGGATCATGTCTATCTTAAGCTCGCCGTCAACATAGCCCTGACCGGTCATGTTAACGCCCGCAACGTCGCCCGCCTTGGCAAAGCCGTAGGGGGAGCGGCGGTCTACGCTTGTTACTATGGGCTTCATCTGCTGCTCAAACTTATCAACCTTCCAGCCAAGTGCTTCGGCTATCATGCCTACGGACTCCGCAAAGCCAACGTGGCCTGCGAGACTGCCGTCCTTAACGCCCTGCTCAAACGCGTCTACCGTAAGGCCAACGCCCTGCTCTTCCATAACGGCGGGACCGAAGGGGGAAAGACTGTTTACGCGGCGGCACTGCACGCTCTGAACATCGGTCATGCAGCCGGTAAGGCATACCGCGAGAAGGTCCATCATAAGGCCGGGGTTAATGCCGGTGCCCAGTATGGAAACGCCATTTGCCTTGGCAAGCCTGTCCATTTCTTCCGCAAGCTCGGGCTCGTTCGCCTTGGGGTAGCTCATCTGCTCCGCGGTGCAGATAACATTGAGGCCGTTTTCAACAACAAGCTTTATTTTGGGGAACACCTTTTTGGTAAAGGAATCGGTAGCTATAACGCAGATATCAGCCGCACCGCGCGCCGCGACCTTGTTTATATCGTCGCAAACAAGCACGTCCTTGCGGTCGCCGCGCTCAACACCGAGCAGCTCAAAAATGCTCTTGCCTACGCGCGCGGGGTGAATATCACAAACGCCCGTGATTTCTACGCCCTTCTTGCCAAGCAAAACCTTGGCTATGCCGCTGCCCATGGCGCCGAAGCCCCATACGGCAACCCTGATGTTGTTTTCCATACTATCAGTCCTCCGTGTTCAGTTTTTTAATAGTTCAACATAAAAAAACATTTTAATGATTGGCATAAAAATACACCAATATTATTATACTACCAACAAACCGAAAAAGAAAAGAGGAATATATTATTCGGATACGGCAAAAAGAGGCACCCGTAAAGAGGGGGTGTCTCCTTTTATAAATATGCTTCTGTCAAAACGTCTTTTTCATTATCTCCGGCGAACAGCTTACGTGAAACTTTGGGCAGCTTTGGCAATGCGAAATCAGCGGCGCGTCCGCGGCGCTTGCCGTAACCCAGCCGTATTTTTTATAAAACGCGGGTACCTTGCCGCAAAGCCACATTGTTTTTATGCCAAGCCTTTTCACCTCATCCTCGGCGGCGCCGAGCAGCCTCGCGCCTATGCCACAGCCCCGCATATCGTCGCGAACGGCCAGATAGTCCAGCACGCAAAGCCCGCCCTTGTTCACAATCGTTGCCCCGCCTACAAGCCGGCCCGTATCATCATCGCACCTTAAATGCCCTATAACCTCTCCGGTCGGGCCGTCCGGCGCGCCGTCCAGCCCGCTTTCATAATAAAGCTTCAAAAGATCACCGCAGTCGGTGACGGGACGGATGGGGTAAGTCTCCCTCTTCATTCCGCGCTTATTTCCTGCATATACCCGGCCATTTCGCGATCGTTGGCCAGTATGTAGTGCCCTTCCGCGGCCTCCCGCCAGGTTGGTTTGTTTGTTTCGTAATCGAAATGGCACTCGTCAGGCTTATAGACTATAAGTTTTTTGTTCTTTTCCTTCCGGATCGGCCAGCGGTAGGGCGCTGAGAAGCGCCTTAGTGTATGGATGAAGCGGATGCTGGAACAGTTTTTCGCAGTCCGCAAGCTCCACTATGGTGCCCTTGTGTATAACGGCGATCCTGTCGCAGATAAAGCGCATAACGCTCAGATCGTGCGCTATAAACAGATAGGTAAGCCCTCTTTCGCGCTGAAGCTTACTCATAAGGTTAAGCACCTGCGCGCGTATGGATACGTCAAGCGCGCTTATGGGTTCATCGGCAATTATAAACTCGGGCTCCATTATAAGTGCCCTTGCTATGCCTATCCTTTGCCTCTGGCCGCCGGAAAACTCGTGCGGAAAACGGCTGGCGAATTCCGGCAAAAGACCGACATCCAGCAGCGATTCATCAACAAGCTCCAATCGTTCTTTTTTCGTAAGATTCTTCTTGGTGCTGTATGTTCCTTCGGATATGATATAGTCCACCTTCGCGCGCTCGTTCAGGCTTGCCATAGGATCCTGGAATATCATCTGAATTTCGGAAATAACCTTTTTGTCAAGCTCAGCCGAGATTTTTCCGTTTATGCGCTCGCCCTTGTATGTTATGGTGCCGGCGCTGGTCGGATGTATTCTCATTATCGCGCGGCCTATGGTGGTTTTTCCGGAGCCGGACTCACCTACAAGGCCAAACGTCTCGCCCTTATAAATATCAAAGCTTACGCCCTTTACGGCCTTGAACGGATTGCGCTTGGTTCCAAACGTAACCTCCATATCCCTTACGCTCAGAAGAACTTCCTTTTTTGCTTCTTTGGCTTCCATTGTCCACCCTCCTAAATCACAGATTCTTGCGCAGGGCCTTCAGGTGCTCGGGCGGGTCTATCTGCGGCGCCCTCGGATCAAGCAGCCAGGTTCGCGCCCTATGCGTGGGAGATACCTCGAAGAACGGCGGAAGCTCCTCAAAATCAATTGCCAGCGCCTGCGGATTGCGCGGGGCGAACGCATCGCCTCTTACCTGGTTGAAAAGGTTCGGCGGCGTGCCTTTTATTGAGTAAAGATCCTCTCCCTTTACGCCCAGCTGGGGCAGGCTTGAAAGCAGTGCCCATGTATAGGGATGCCTTGAATCATAGAATATCTCCCTCACCATGCCGGTTTCAACTATGTCGCCGGCATACATTACGGCTACACGGTCGGCTATGTTCGCAACCACGCCAAGGTCATGCGTAATGAATATAATTGTAAGATTAAGCCGTTTCTTAAGGTCCTTAAGAAGCTCAAGTATCTGCGCCTGTATTGTAACGTCAAGCGCCGTAGTAGGCTCATCGCAGATAAGCAGTTTCGGTCGGCACGCGATGGCTATGGCAATTACAACCCTTTGCCTCATGCCGCCTGAAAACTCGTGGGGATACTGCTTATATCTTCTTTCGGGATCCTCTATGCCGACCTCTCGCAGGATATCATACACGGCTTCTTTAAGCGCCTTGCCTTTAAGGCCTCTGTGTAGTTCCACCGATTCGGCTATCTGCTTGCCTATTGTTTTAAGCGGGTTCAAGCTGGTCATCGGGTCCTGCATTATCATGCTTACCTCGCTGCCGCGGATTTTAAGCCATTCCTTATCTTTTTTGTAGTTTGAAAGAACCTGCGGCGTGCCGTCGTCCATACCGTAATAGGTTATTTCGCCGGACGATATGAAGCCGTTCGGGTCAAGCAGGCCTATGAAGTTTTTGTTCAGCACGCTTTTGCCGCTGCCGGATTCTCCCACTATCGCCAGGCTTTCACCGCGATACACATCCAAACTTACGCCGCGTATCGCGTGCAACACTCTGCCCCTGAGGTTGAATTTTACATTAAGGTCTTTTACGGACAATATAACGTCTTGCTGTTTTTCCATCACAAAGTCCTCCTTAATTTATGTGGTTCTTGGGATCGGCCGCGTCGCTGAAGGAATTGCCAACCACATAAAAGGATACGGTCACGATTGAAAGTATTATCGTGGGATAAATAAGCTGATACCTAAGGGTGGGACTCATCATCAGTTTTCTGCCGATGTTTATCAGGTTGCCGAGACTCGGAACCTCAACGGGAAGGCCAAGGCCTATATAGGTTATAAATACCTCGCTCGCTATGGCGTCCGGTATTGAAAGCGCCATCCTCAGCATTATAACGGAAACAAGATACGGCAGCAGGTTTTTGATTATTATCGTAAATGTGCCGGTGCCCAGGCAGCGGGAGGCAAGATTATATTCCCTGTCGCGTATGATTATTATCTGGTTTCGTATAAAGCGCGCCATACCTATCCATCTTGTAAGGCTCATTGCCAGCAGCAGCGTACCCACGGAAGGCTTCATCATGTAAGATACAAGTATCAATACAAGTGAAGAAGGAACATTATCCAGTATGTTATAAAGCTCCGTGAATATAATATCCGTCTGGCGAACATAGCCCCAAAGAACGCCGGCCACTATGCCTATTACAGCCTCTATGCACGCAACCGCCACGCCTATGAGCAGCGATGTTCTGGTAGCGCCCCAAAGCCTTGCCCAAAGATCCTGGCCAAGTTCATTGGTACCGAGTATGAACGTGAACTGTTTGCCGTTTTCAAGCGTTACCTCGGTGCCGGGGGCAAGATTCCTGAATATGGCTCCGGTTTCGGGATTTATGTTCGTTTGGAAAGAATCCAGCTGATCGGGCAGATACGGCTGTATAAACGTGAAGAGTAGTATCAGCAGCACAACGCAGACCAGCGCCATAGCCAGCTTGTTTTTGCTGAACGCGCGGAATGTGCTGCCCCAGTATGAATAGTTTGAGTATCCGGTGCGCTCCACGGCACTTTCATCAAAAGGAACAACCTTAAAGGCATCTTCCTCGCTGAGCTTGGTGCGCACGGCTTCGCTTATGCTGTCTTCAAGCTGCTTTACATGCGGATTTTTGAACCTCATTCCCATATGCTCACCTTGTACCCTTTCTGCCGGTAAAGCTTATGCGCGGATCAAGAAGCGTCATCATTATATCGCCCACTATCAGTCCGATTATGCCGACCGACGCGAACAGTATAACTATCGCCTGAACCATGCTGTTGTCCTGCCTCTTTACAACGTCCACGAGCAAGCCGCCCATGCCGGGTATGGAATAAAGAGATTCTATGTAAATGGAGCCTACTACCGTATTAAGGAAGGTGGTGGGCAGATACTGGCCCAGCGGAACGAACGCATTTCTGAAAACGTGTTTAAACATTATCTTCCGCTCCGAGAAGCCCTTTATCTTGGCCAGCTTTACATAGTCCTTGGTGCTTTCGTCAACCATGTATCGCCTGAGCCACATGGCATAATACGATATATTCGGCAGCGCCAGCGAAAACACGGGCAGTATCCATGTTTGAAGATCAGCTTCCTTAAACATAAGCGGCAGATTAAATAGTTCCGTGCCGTAAATCTGAATAAACAAAAAGTATACCGCCGATGGTACGGCCTGAATAAGCACTATAAACGCAGTACCGATTTTATCAACGGTCCTCCCCTTGTTCTGCGCCATAACCGTTCCAAGGGGCAGACCTATCAAAAGCGCCAGTATAAGCGCGGATATTCCAAGTTTAAGGCTAACCGGTATTTTGGGAGCAAGAACCTCGGTTACCGGAACCTGATCCCTGTAAACATACGATATGCCAAGACTTCCTTTGGTTATAATGTTCTTAAGAAAAAGGAACAGCTGTTCAGACACCGGCTTATCAAGGCCCATCTGATGCAGGCCGTTTTGTATCTGCTCCGGTGACATGTGGTCGTAATTAGGGAAATAGCCCGTAATAGGCATTTCACGCATAAGCACAAAGACTAGACACTATGATAACCAGTGTTATAATCGAGCGTACCAGGCGTTTGGCAATGTACTTTACCATTTTTCCTCCTGTGTCCGCGTCCGGCCGCCGATAATCGGCAGCCGGACGCTCTTAGCTTCAGTCTTGTGTTTCAGGTTTTAGAATAAATATTATTGATTAATACTTACCCTCGCTCCACTCCTTCTGGTTGGTTTCATACTCTTCCATGGTGATGAAGTGATCCTGCAGGTGCATGCCCTTATAGGTAAGCTTGGCGTATCCGCAGGGAGCGTACGCGCCCTCGAAT
>CAZRHS010000012.1:0-36439 GCA_964600045.1 uncultured Clostridium sp. | reverse complement strand
GCGGCACCCTGCCGAAGCCGAGCGCCGCTCATAATTTTTATTCTTTTGCCCCTATTCCAAGCTCATCCGCGTATGCCTGCATACCCTTTATCACTATGGCCATAACGTCCTCTATGGGCATGCCCAGCATTGCACAGCCGCTGTCTATAACCTCTCGGCTGCACTTGGCGGCAAACTTCTTATCCTTATATTTCTTTTTAAGGCTCTTCACTTCCAAATCGGTTATGCCCGTTGGGCGCATAAGCGATGCCGCCTGCACAATGCCCGTAAGCTCATCAACCGTGAAAAGGCTCTTTTCCATGTTGGTTTCGGGCTTAACGTCGCTGCAAAGTCCATAGCCGTGCGAGAGAATTGCGCGGATGTCGCTTTCGTCTATATCCTCGCCCGCAAGCAGCTCCCTTGTGTGCGCAAGGTGCTCCGTGGGGAACTTTTCATAATCCACATCGTGAAGATAGCCAACCGCTTCCCAGTGCGCCTTATCCTCGCCGAAATGCTCCGCCATCGCGCCCATAGCCGCGCTTACGGCACGAGCGTGAGTAAAAAGATGCTGCTCCGTAACGTTTGCCTTAATAAGCCTTTCAGCCTGCTCCATGGTTACCTGTGCCATATTGGAATTCATCTCCCGTTCTATATTTTTGCCGGCGTTTCGTGCCGGTCAGTTACGATATACCGAATAATCTTTTGCCGTTTTCAAGGCATTTAATCATAAGCTCTTCCGCGTCCTCGCCGCGGGCATCGGCTATGCACTGCGCTATTACCGGAACTTTTGAAGGGTCATTCCGCTTGCCGCGATAGGGTACCGGCGCCATATACGGGCAATCCGTTTCAAGAAGAAGCCTATCCTGCGGCACGAATTTAGCAACCTCTATCGGCTTTACGGCGTTTTTGAACGTTACCGCCCCGCCAAGCGCAATATAAAGCCCCATGTCCAGGCATTCGCGCGCGGTTTCAACGCTGCCGCTGAAGCAATGCATAACGCCCTTAAGTCCCTCACGGTTCGCGTTCAGTATGCTCATAGCGTCGCCAAAGGCTTCCCTTATGTGCAGCGACACGGGCAGGCTAAGCTCCTTCGCCATTTTCAGCTGATAGTCAAACAGCCTTTTCTGATCCTCCTTTTCGGAAAGATCGTAGTGGTAATCAAGGCCTATCTCGCCCAGGCATACGGCCTTTTTATCCTTAAGTACAAGCCGCAGGTTCTTTTCCCACTCCGCGCCGGGGTCTGAAGCGTAGTGCGGATGTATGCCGTAGGCGCCGTATATAAAGGGGTATTTTGCCGTTATGCCAAGCGTTTTTTCAAAATCCCCCATCGCGCAGGCAATATCGAGTATCAGCTCAGCACCCTCTGAATGAAGATAGGGTATAACCTCTTCCCTGTCCTCATCAAAGCTTTCGTCGTTCAAATGCGCGTGAGTATCAAAAAATCTCATAGCATCAGTTCCATCATTATTTCATCATAGTACACGCCGTTTACAAGCAGCTGCTCCTTTTTAAGGCCGCACTGCTCAAAGCCAAAGCGCTTATACAGCCTTATCGCCCGCTCGTTATCCGCGCGCACATCAAGACAAATTTTATGGTAGCCTGCCTGCTCGGCATAATCCTTGGCAATAACCGTAAGTATCGCGCCTATGCCAAGCTTCCAGCAGCTTTTCACCACGGCTATGCCAAACATGGCGTTGCCGCTCGCCCTGCCGCGCCCCATAGGGGAAACCGTGCTTACGCCCACAATCTCATCATCTATAAGGGCAAGCATTACGCAGTATCGCCTGTCCGCAAGGGCGGCGCTGAGATACTCCGCCTTGTCCTCTACCGTGCCCGCAAAGCCGTGGCAATCGATCATGAGGTAATCGGTTTCGCCGCCTACCACGCGCGAAAACGCCATGTAATCCGCCGCGTCACTTGGCTCCGCCGGGCGTACGGTAAGCCACTTTCCGTTTTTCAGCGGAACAAGCTCCATTAACCTACCTCGCTGCCGCCGGGCATAATATCCTCGGTTGAAAGAAGCCTAAGCTCCTCCCCTCCGTCCGCCGTGGGCGTGAATGCGCTAAGCAGCATGCCCTCGCTCATAATGCCAACCATCTTGCGGGGCTTAAGGTTTATGCAGGCTATAACGCGCTTGCCTATAAGCTCCTCGGGATTGGGATACCACTTGCGGATGCCGGAAAGTATCGTGCGCTCCTCGTTGTTGCCCATATCCAGCGTGAACTTAAGCAGCTTTTCGCTCTTGGGAACGAATTCGCAGTTTTTAACAACCGCCACGCGCAGCTTTACCTTTTCAAAATCATCAAAAGTAATGTAGCCGTCGTCGGTCTTTTCCTCGGCCTTAGCTTCCTTCTTTTCCTGCTTCTGCTCGGCCTTAACTTCCTTTTTCTCCTGCTTCTGCTCCTCGGGATGCTCCAGCTTCTCAAGCGCCTCAAGCTCTTTCTTCATATCAATCCTCGGGAAAAGAGCCTCTCCCTTGTGCACGGTAACGTTCTTCATCCTGCCCCACTCGGCGGCCGCGTCCCAGGTTGTGTCTTCCTTGGCGGCGCCTATCTGCGCAAAGCCCTTCTCCACGCTTTCGGGTATAAAGGGGGTAAGCAGGGTAAGGCATACGCGCAGGGTTTCGATAAGGTTATACATAACAGCGGCAAGCCTTGCGCCGTTCGCTTCCATGTCCTTTGCAAGCACCCAGGGAGCGGTTTCGTCAATGTATTTATTGGCCCTGGATATTACGCGGAACACTTCGATAATGGCATCCTGCGTGCCGAATTTGTCCATAAGCTGCTCGTATTTGCCCCTAAGCTCCTTAACCATGCCTATAAGCTCATCGTCCGCGGCATCGGCCTTGCGCTCTTCGGGAATAGTGCCGCCAAAGTATTTTTCAACCATTGCTACGGAGCGGCTGAGCAGGTTGCCAAGGTCGTTGGCAAGCTCTGAATTTATGCGGGAAATAAGCAGCTCGTTTGAGAAGTTGCCGTCCGAACCGAGCGGGAACTCGCGCATAAGGTAGAAGCGCAGGGCATCCACGCCGAAACGCTCGGAAAGTATATAGGGATCAACCACGTTGCCCTTTGATTTGCTCATCTTGCCGCCGCCAAGCAGAAGCCAGCCGTGGCCGAAAATCTTTTTGGGCAGGGGCATACCCATGCTCATGAGCATCGCGGGCCATATAATGGAATGGAAACGGACTATTTCCTTGCCTACCATGTGCACATCGGCGGGCCAGAACTTTTCAAAGTCCGATTCAGGATACTTGTCGTTCATAAAGCCGAGCGCCGTGCAGTAATTAAACAGCGCGTCAACCCAAACGTATACAACGTGGCCGGGGTCAAAATCCACGGGAACGCCCCAGGTGAAGCTTGTGCGGCTTACACACAGGTCCTCAAGGCCGGGGTCTATAAAGTTCTTTACCATTTCGTTTACGCGGCTGGCGGGCTCAAGGAAATTGCCCTCAAGCAGCAGCTTCCTTACGGGCTCGGCATACTTTGAAAGGCGGAAGAAATACGCTTCCTCCTCCGCGTCCTTCACTTCCCTGCCGCAGTCCGGGCACTTGCCGTCAACAAGCTGGCTTTCCGTCCAGAAGCTCTCGCAGGGAGTGCAGTATTTGCCAACGTACTTTCCCTTGTAAATGTCGCCGTTTTCATACATCTTTTTGAATATCTTCTGTATGGCGGCAACGTGATAATCGTCGGTTGTGCGGATAAAGCGATCGTTTGAAATGTTCATAAGGTTCCAAAGGTCCTTTACGCCGCCCTTGCCCAAAACTATATCGTCAACAAACTGCTGCGGAGTAACGCCCGCGGCCTTTGCCTTTTCCTCTATTTTCTGGCCATGCTCATCGGTTCCGGTAAGGAACATTACATCATAGCCCTGCATGCGCTTATATCTGGCTATAACGTCCGTAGCCACGGTACAGTAGGCGTGGCCTATGTGCAGCTTAGCGCTGGGGTAATAGATAGGGGTTGTAATATAAAACTTTTTATTTGCTTCCACGGTATTTCTCCTCCTTGGGTACAGGCCCACGGCAAGCCATTCTATAATATATGAAAAGTCTAAGCTTTTGCCCTGCTTTTGTCAATAAAAAAAGAGGCTTGCGAGAAGCCTCTTCATTCGGTTTTATGCTTATTTTTGCGCCGATACCGTAAGCGTGTCCCCATCAAGTGTAAACGACACTGTAATGCCGTTATCGGTTACCAGCTTCATGGCATCCGTATCCGCGTTCACTCCGTAAAGAGCGGCCGTTTCTTTAAGGTAATATTCGGCGTCTTCCTCGGTGCTGCCGTATATTTTCAGCTCAAGCCCAGTTTCGTCATCAATCGTAAACTCATAATACGTGCCAAAGTCAATCGCGGGCAGCATCATATCCTGATAGAAGCACTGTATGTTTTCTTCCTCATTCTCCGCGGAGGACGTTGCCGCGGTTGCGGCAGTGCTGTCTTCATTTCCGTCTGAATCGGAATACGAATAGCCTAACACCGGCATGGTATCTTCGGAGGGGTAATCCGTATCCGGGTCATAACTATCGTACGCGCTTTCAACATATTGCGCGGATTCTTCATCCTGCACCGCGGTCATGCTCTCTGCCGTCGCCGTATCGTACGAAACAAGCTCATTTTCCCTTATCCACATTCCGCCTACGGCAAGCATTATAACCGCCGCGGCCGCCATGGTGCCGTATTTTACGAATCCGGCGCGCTTTTTGCGAGCGGATGCCTTTTTCTTTATGGTTTCGAGCATGGCATCGTAATCAACGCCTTGGTCAGCCTCGTCCGCAATGCCGAAAAGCAGCTCGTCAAGCGCATCATTCTTAATTGTATCGTTATTGTTTTCCATGCCCGTCACCTCCTTTTCAACAGTTCCGCAAGCCTTGATTTGGCTCTGGATATTCTGGATTTTACCGTTCCCTCGCTAACGCCCTGAAGGGAAGCAATTTCAGCGTATTGAAGCCCCGAAAAATAATGGAGCGTTACCGTTTCGCGGTAAATATCCGGCAGATCGTCAACCGCCTGCCTTATCTCTCGCCGTCCTTCAGCATTAAGCGCGGCCGCCTCGGGCAGCTCGTATTCGTTTTCAACGGCGTTTTCGGGCAGTTCGTCACTCAGCTGCTCATGCTTAAGCTTTCTTTTGGAATCCATGCACAGATTCACGCAAACCCTGTAAAGCCAGGCCTTAATCTGCCCCTCTTCCATTTCGTTAAGCTTATCAAGGTATTTAAGGGCACGTATAAACGTTTCCTGCGTAACGTCGCAGGCGTCACTTTCGCTTTTGGTAACGCCGTAAGCTGCCCAATATACCATGCGGGAAAAGGCTTTATAGATGGCCTCGAATTCCATTCGCGCCATTATCATCCCTCCTGTTCATATAACGCGGCAAGCGATTAAAAAGTTGCGCGCGGATAAATTTTTATTTTCTCCGGCATGCCTTAATTTCGGCACGCTACTTATCAGCATATCATTTGGAATCGGTTTTGTGAACCCCTCAAAGGTCACTTGCTGCCTAAAGAGCGCCGTTTGTCGGCTTTATAATTAAAAATTGATGCCCCGCGGGCGAAAACATGGTACAATAGCCTTAACACCTCAGCAAAATAAGATAAAGGAGATATATGCACACTATGGCAGCACAGAAAAAGATACCCAAGCGCAGCGAGGTAGAAAAGAAATATACCTGGGCGACCGAGGATATTTTCGCCTCCGACGAGCTTTGGGAAAAAGCGCTTGAGGAAGCAAAGCAGGCTATATCGCTGGCGGACAACTTTAAGGGCAAGCTTGGCGAAAGCGCGGACACGCTCTACGCCTACCTTAAAGCGCAGGATGAATTCAGCCGCAAAACCAACCTTCTTGCCAACTACGCAATGCGCAAATCCGACGAGGATACATCAAACAGCTTTTATAACGCCATGAAGGGCAAGCTTATGAGCTACGTCGTGGCCCTTGAAAGCGCGTTTTCATTCGCAACGCCCGAAATTATAGCCATCGACGACAATAAGCTTGAAGGCTTTATGAATGAAAAGCCCGAGCTTAAGGAATATAAAAGGCTGCTTGAAAGAATGCGCCGCCGCAAAGCGCATACGTTAAGCGATGCCGAGGAGCGCATTTTGGCTCTTGCCGGGCAGATATGCGAAACTCCGGGCGAGATAGGCTCCGCCTTCCGCAACGCGGACCTTCGTTTCCCCGATATTCAGGATTCAGAAGGCAATACGCTTCAGGTAACCCAGGGTTCATACGTGCCGCTTCTTGAAAGCCCGGACGTAAACGTTCGAAAGGCCGCGTTTGAATCGCTTTATCACACATACGCAAGCTTTAAGAACACCACCGCCGCCTTCCTTGACGGCCAGATGAAGGCGCTTATATTCAACGCCCGCGCAAGGCACTATAATTCAACCCTTGAGGCCGCGCTTGACAGCACCGAGGTTCCCGTGCAGGTTTATCACAACCTTATAGAGGCCGTGCACAGCAACATAGAATACATGCACAAATATGTTAACCTGCGCAAAAAGCTTATGAAGGTTGACGAGCTTCACATGTATGATCTCTATACGCCCATAGTGAACGATGCCAACAAGAAATTCCCCTATGAGGAGGCCAAGGAGATTGTTATAAAGGCCCTTGCGCCGCTTGGAGATGACTATATTAGCATACTTAAAGAGGGCTTCAACAACCGCTGGATAGACGTTTATGAAAACGAGGGCAAGCGCGGCGGCGCTTATTCCTCCGGCGGAGATCCGCACCCCTATGTGCTGCTTAACCATCAGGACACGCTGGACAGCATGTTCACCATAGCGCACGAGATGGGCCACTCCCTGCACACCTACTATTCCATAAAGAATCAGCCGCCCTGCAACGCGGACTACGTTATATTCGTGGCCGAGGTTGCCTCCACCTGCAACGAGGTGCTGCTTATGAAGTATCTTCTTAACAACACCACCGATAAGCGTGAGCGCGCGTACCTTATAAACCACTTCCTTGAAAGCTTCCGCGGCACGCTTTACCGCCAGACAATGTTTGCGGAGTTTGAGCTTTATATGAGCCAGCTTGCGGAATCCGGCGCCGCCCTTACCGCGGACGCGCTTTGCGACAAGTATTACGAGCTGAACAAGTTCTACTTTGGCGACGGCATAACCGTTGATAAGGAAATTGCCGAGGAATGGGCGCGCATACCGCACTTCTTCTATAATTTCTATGTGTTCCAGTACGCAACCGGCTTCTCCGCGGCCTGCGCCATAGCGAACCGCATACTTACGGAAGGCGAAACCGCCGTGCAGGATTACAAGAAGTTCCTTTCCGCAGGAAGCAGCATGGATCCCATAAGCATACTTAAGCTTGCGGGAGTGGACATGACAACCGCCGCGCCCGTAAACGACGCGCTGAAGCTTTTCAATGAACTTTTGGACGAAATGGAGGAACTGATGGCGTAAGCCTCAGGTGAGCAGAATGAAAGTAATAGACCTGACCCACACCATATCCGAAACGATGCCCGTTTACCCCGGAACCGAACCGCCGAGGCTTGACCCCGCAAACAGCTATGAAAAGGACGGCTTTAAGGAAACCCTTATAAGCATGTATTCCCACACGGGAACGCACGTTGATCCCCCGGCGCACCTTTTCGCGGACCGCACCACGCTTGATGCTTTCCCCGTAAGCCAGTTTGTAGGCAAGGCGGTTGTTATAGACTGCCGCCACCTTAACGAAGGCGAGGCCATAACCATGAAGGAGCTTGCTTCTCAGCGCGAGGATGCCGAAAAAGCGGACTATCTTCTTTTTAACCTTGGCTGGGACAAGCGCTGGGGAACGCCCGCTTACTACGGCGACTACCCCTGCATAGACGATGAGGTGGTTGATTTTATACTTGCCACAAACAAAAAGGGCATAGGATTCGACGTGATAGGCGTTGACCCCATACCCGACGCGGACCTGCCGCGCCACAAAAAGCTTTTTAAGGAGCACGAGATTGTGAACATAGAAAACCTTACCAATCTTGATAAGTGCGGCAAGGCACCCTTCTGGTTCTTCGCCCTGCCCCTTAAATGGGAAAAGGCTGACGGCGCACCGATAAGGGCCATAGCGTTCTTTGAAGAGTAATTCAGAGTATATTAAAAGGCAGCCTCGGCTGCCTTTTTTGATTTGATCCTTATTCCTCTATTTCCACGCTGCCGCCGTTCTCAAGCGTTTTGCCGTCAAGAAGCAGCAGCTTTTCCGCAAGCAGCCTTGAAAAGGTGCTTATAACCGCGGCGCAGGTTATCATGTCGTTCGCGTCCTTAGCGTCCAGCTCGTTCTTTTCATCATGCCCAAGTATGCTCCCCGCGGCCAGCCGCACCTGCTCAACAAAATACTTGGCGGCAAGGTTATGGCGCTTGGCGAAAGAAACATATATTTCCTTTACCTCGTCCTCCTCTATGCCCATGGGGATAATCCTTTGAAGCATGGCAAGGCTCAGGTTTTGCTTAAGCGAGCAGATTATTATAAGGTACGCTATATGAATTCTGTAATACTTCTTTTTGTTCGGGCCGGGCATAACCTTTGTGCGAACATAGTTATTTATGGCGGCGGCGGTAATTATCTGCTCCTCTTTAAGTTCCGGCGGCAGATAATCCAGATATTCCTTAAGCAGAACTATTACCTGCTCCATATACAGGCCAAAGTCCGGAATATCCTCCCACTGCGGCAGCCTGAAGCGATTAAGGTATTTTTCCCATCGCCTGAGCTTGCCGGCGATAAGTTCCTTATCGTAAGCCATTTTCCTCACCTCCGCGCTTAAAAATTCATTGTAATAGAATATATCATATATTCCGTAAAATTGCAATCCATCTGTTGTTCCAACGTGCTTGACATATCGTAGTACTCGTGCTAATCTAATATGGTACACAAGATTAAACGGAGGTGCATATTTTGTTCAAGCTCATGACCGATACCTCGGCAAACCTGGAGCCGGACGTAATTTCATCTTACGATATAGGCGTTATACCCTTTAACTATTACCTTAACGGTGAGGAACACACCTGCATGGACATAGCCGCCTTTGACGGCGCGGCTTACTACGGCGCCATACGCGAGGGCGCAAACGCCACCACATCTCAGGTTACCCCGCACAGATACATTGAATATATGGAGCCCTTTTTGAAGCAGGGGCTTGATATACTTTTTATAGGCATGTCCTCCGGCATAAGCGGATCGTATTCCTCCGCCGAAACCGCGGCGCGCGAGCTTAAGGAAGAATTTCCCGAAAGAAAGATTATAACAATAGATACGCTTGGCGCTTCGTTGGGCGAGGGTCTTTTTGTTATACGCGCGGGCGAGATGAGAAATGATGGCGCCGATATAGAAGAAATAGCGGCCACAATAAAAGAAGAGCGGCAAAAAATGTGCCAGGTGTTCACGGTTGACGATATTATGCACCTAAGGCGCACCGGCAGGCTTTCAAACATAGCCGCCATAGTAGGCAGCGTATTAAATATAAAGCCCCTTCTTAAGGGCAATAACGAGGGCAAAATAGTATGCTTTCAAAAGGTGCGCGGGCGCAAGGCCTCTATAAAGGCCATAGCCGCAAAGTATGATGAGCTTGTTGAAAACGCAGGTGAGCAGACGATAGGCATAGCGCAGGCTGATTGCCCGAACGATGTCGCCGCACTTATAGAGCTTTTGAACGCGAATAATCCGCCAAAGCGCATACTCACCGTTTGCTACGAGCCGGTAACCGGCGCGCACGTTGGCCCCGGGGCGCTTGCTCTTTTCTTTATGGGCAGCAGCCGCGAAAAGATTTAAGCTGTTTTTTTACCGCATCGGCCTTATCCTTTATCGTGTGGGCGCTCAGCTCATGCACGATAAAATCCGGATTAAGCTCGTTTATAATCCTGTTCATAGCTCCCGTTTCAAGCGGGGCGTGAGTATCAAGCGCCATTATGCGCGCGTAGCATTGGGCCGATATTTCATCAAATGTGCCCTTTGGCACAATCGGTTTTTTATATTCCTCAACGGGCATTGTAAGGCTGCATTTATGCAGATGTATGCCCCTTATACTGCTTTTTACCCTGCTATGGGCCGCAATGACATCCGCTATGGCATCCGCGGCCCCCTCCTCGTTTTGGGCCGTTAATCGTCCGCTCAGCCTGAGCGCGCCCATAAGGTGGCCGGTATCGAGCATTATGCCCTTGTTTTCGTATTCGATAAGGCCAAGC
The DNA here is from genome assembly GCA_964600045.1 of uncultured Clostridium sp. Lineage (GTDB taxonomy): Bacteria > Bacillota > Clostridia > Christensenellales > CAG-138 > Phil1. The sequence continues at coordinate 26,289 of CAZRHS010000012.1, read as the reverse complement.
ATAAGCTCCGTTTCGTCGCTGTTCATAAGCGTCATGCCCGGCACGAAAAGGTTTTCTATAAGAAGCTTGAATTTATATCGCCTGCCGCGCGTTACCCGGTTAAGAAGAATTGCCGTGTTTCTTATAATTTCCTCGTTTGAGTGAATCGTATATCCGCCAAGAACCTCTTCGTTTGAAATATCCGCGCAATGAAAAACGGCGTACTCCGCGCCCAAATCCTGCGCGCGGTCCATGTCGGCAGCTATCTGCTTTTCAAATTCATCCGCGTTCGCGCAAAGATAATATTCGCGCCAGCTTTGCTCGCTGCCGAAATGCTCCTTCAGGTAATCCGTATTTCCGTTATAAAAATCTATCCAATTGGGATAAAAAATAAGGTGATAGCCCTTAGCGCAGCCGCGCACGATTTCCGTGCCGTACGGCGGGCAGGATATAACCTCCGCCCCATCGCAGAGGCATTCATTATGAATATAGTTATAAAACCCGTCCTTGCCGCCAAGCGGGGCAAGCATGGGCAGATTGGATACTATGTTTACAAGATTCAGCGTCAAAGCGACACATTCTCCTTTATTATAACGTTATCCAAATATTCTTCGCCTGTTTCCGCATCCTTGGCGGTATCCGCCTGCACACAGGCGCAGTTTGGCAAATACCAATCGTAAAAGCTCTTTTTAGGCCTTCCCAATACGCTCATAAGGGCCATTATAACCCCGCCGTGCACAACGAAAACAAGCCTTTCTTCCCCTTCATTCTCGGCCCTGCGTACGCACTGCCAGAAAGCCTTTGTAACCCTTTCGCTGAATCCCGCTATGCTTTCCCCGTTTGGGCAGCGGCCAAGGCAGTTTCCGTCAACCCAGGCGCGGTAGTCGGCATCGTTTGCCATATCGTCCGCGCTTCTGTTTTCAAAGTCGCCAAAGTCCATTTCGGTTATGCCGCTCTCTATGCGCTGCTCCGCGTTTGGGAACAGTATTCTTGCCGTATGCTGAGTTCTTGAAAGCGGGGTTACTATAACGCTTTTAAGTTCGCTGTCCCCGCCCGCGGCCTGCGCCATGGCTATGCCGTCCTTACTTAACGGGGAATCCGTAACGCCTATGTATCTTTTAAGCGCGTTCCCCTCCGTTTGTGCGTGCCTTATTAAATATATTCTCATATTTTCCCCTTTATCACCGTTGGTATTCCGCAAACCATGCGCACCACGGCCGCGGCATCCTTTGCAAGCAGCACGCAAAGCCGCCCGGCGGCTTCCCGCCCAAGGCGCACGCTGTGCTCAACGGGTATTACGCCGCTGCCAACCTCGTTGCATATAACAACATCCTTATTCTTTACGGCGTTATATATCTCTTCCGTCCTTGTATTGTCCTCAAAGAGTATATCCTGTATTCCGTAAACAACCTTTTTTTCGGAAAACGGATCGGTAGTAAAGTCATTTTCGCCGTAGCCCAGGCTTTTTGCGAATTCCCTTTTTCCGCTCGCTTCCGCGCCTATTATCAATATCATAATAAATTTACCGCCTTTGAACAAAAAACAAACGCCGCAAGCATTATAAGCTCGCACATCTGTATGCTGAATCCCGCTATATCGCCGCTCATGCCGCCGAATTGCTTTATGGCCATGCGCCTCAGGGCGAAAAACGCTATTATCGCCGCAATCGTCATAACCGCGCCTACAATGGGCGAAATATATATAAGCGTGGCCGCGCACAGCATAAACACGGCAAGAAGAATCCACACCGCGGCCTTAGACCCGGCCGACGTGAATGAGCTTAAAAGCCCCTCGTGCGCGCTTACGGTAAGCGTGCTTATAAGCGCGCCCACGGCACGGCTTGCAATATGCACAATGCCCATATAAAGCGCCGTTTTATAGGCCGTTTCAAGCTCACTTGAAAGCGCGAAATAGCTTAAAAGATAAATACCGAAGCTTATTACTGCAAAAGCCCCCGCGTGGGAATCCTTAAGTATTTCCTTTTTGCGTTCAGGGGTTTGGTGGCTGCTTAAAGCATCCGCCGTGTCGCAAAAGCCATCCATGTGTATTCCGCCGGAAACCGCGAGAGGTATAAGCGCATAGCCCGCCGCGAAAAGCGTTTGGCCTATTTTAAGCTTTAAGCATATCCATGTCCATATAAAAAGCGCCGCCCCTATAACCGCGCCCACAAGCGGAAGCGCCGCGAGCATATAGCGCATGTTTTCTTTTTTCCACTCTACGCGCGGCATGGGAATTCTTGAAAACATTAAAAACGCCATTGCTATTGATCTAAGCGCGTTCATAAAAGCTCTCCTTTCAGCACTATGGGTATTCCCGCCACAAGTTCATATACATTGTCCGCCATTTCGGCAAGGGCTATGTTTATCCGCCCGAGCGCGCGAACATAGCGCATCGTTCCCTCGCCGTAGCCGCCCGTGTCGCTGCCAACGTCGTTTGTTATTATAATAAGATTATCGCATTGCCCTGCTATGTGTTTAACCCCGCTTATAACCTTTTCATAGGGGTCGCTCATTGTGCCGTCGTCAGAAAACATTTCGTTCGCGGTAAGGTTGCATATGCATTCGAGCAGCGCCGTGCCGCCTTTTTCGGCAAAATCAAGCGAAGCGTAATCGCGGTATCTTTCTATTGTTTCAAAGCCCTTGCCAGCGCGCATGCGCCTGTGCTTTTCAACCTTCTCCGCGCCGCCCTCGCCAAACGGCTGCATGGCGGCAAGATAGTAGCGCGGGGTGCTAAGCCGCACCGCCAGGCTTTCGGCAAATGAGCTTTTGCCGCAGGCGGAGCCGCCTGTCATAAGCGTTATCACTTTTTCTCTCCCCCTTGAGGAGTGTATGCCTCAACGTTTATGTCATTAAACGTGTTGTTCGTATTGTATACGTTAAGCGCCATGTCCATAAGCGGTATAAGGCAAACGCCGCCCGTGCCCTCGCCAAGGTGCATATCCGCGTAAATTACGGGCTCAAGCGAAAGCTCCTGCATCATGCGCTTAGCCGCGGGTTCGGACGAAGAATGGCTGGCAAGCATGGCAATCGTGCTTTGCGGGCAAATCTTTTTAGCTATAAGCGCCGCAACGCTGCTTATAAACCCATCTATAATCACAGGCACGCCGTATATTGCCCCCCCTATGAACGCGCCCACCATGGCCGCCATATCAAAGCCGCCAAGCTTGGACAGGATATCAAGCGCGTCCTCCTTATCGGGATTGTTCAGCTTAATGCCGCGCTCTATCGCGTTTTTCTTTCGTATAAGCCCCGCGTCGCTAAGTCCCGCGCCGCGGCCCACCGCGTCCTCTATTTCCATGCCCGTAAGCGCAACCGCCACGGCGGAGGACGTGGTTGTGTTTCCTATTCCCATTTCACCCGTAACGATAAGCGAATACCCTTTATCCTTCAGCTCTTTAATGGTATCAATGCCGGCTTTAATGGCCTGCACGGCCTCCTCATGCGTCATTGCGGGGCATTTTGTAAAGTTCTTTGTGCCGTTGGCAACGTGCCTGTCGCATACGCCGTCAACCCTTGTCAGCATGCCCACGTCTATCGGGAACACATCCGCGCCTATAACATGCGCCATGGTGCAAACGGAGCTTCTGCCCTTAGCCGCGCTTTCGGCCACCTTTGCCGTAACGTCGCTCCCCGTTTGAGTAACGCCTTCCTCAACCACTCCGTTATCGGAGCAGAACATTGTTACGCACCGCTTTGATATGTCCACATCCGCGCTGCCCGTAAGCGCCGCAACTTTTATAATAATATCTTCAAGCTTGCCCAGGCTGTTCAGGGGCTTGGCTATGCTGTCCCACCGCCTTTTGGCCTCCGCCGCCGCGGCGGAATCGGGCTTTCTTACCGCTTTATTTAATTCATCTATGTATTGCTTATAATCTATTGCCATTGTGAAAGCATCTCCTTCATATATGCGTAAACGTCCATGCCGTATACCTGCTCAAGCATTTCGCGGCTTAGCGCCCTGTCTGCGCTGTCTATTGCCGCGGTTTGGCCGCGGTTCAAAAGGAGCGCGCGGGTGCCGTATTTTCTTGCGAGCGACAAATCGTGCACAACGCTTATAACCGCCCTGTCGCCCTGCTTAAGCCATTCCTTTATAAGGGTAAACACCTGCCGCTGATATATAAGGTCAAGGTGGTTTGTGGGCTCATCAAGCAGCAGATATTTGGGGTTCTGCGCGAACACCTGCGCAAGAAACGTTCTTTGCAGCTCTCCGCCGGAAAGCGTAAGCACGGATTGAGTTCTCTGCGCCGCCATGCCGGTTTTTTCAAGCGCGTCCTCAACCATTTTCTCGTCATCGTCGCAGCGCTTGGCAAGCACGCCCGGAGAGTAAGCATACCGCCCAAGGCGAACAACCTCCTCCACGCTGAACGAATACCCCACATAGTGGTTCTGCGTAAGCACGCCCACGCTTTTCGCAAGCTCCGTAGGCTTGTTTTTTCTTATGTCCTGCCCGTTCAGCAGTATTTGCCCGGTGTACGGAACTCCGCCGGTTACGGCGTTTATTATGGTTGATTTGCCGGCGCCGTTTGGCCCCGCTATCATAAGCCATTCGCCGTCCTGCACCGCGAACGAAACATTTTTAACTATATCAAGCGTGCCGTAGCGCACGCAAAGGTTCTTTATCTCAAGCACGGCCGCCGTTCCCCCTTGAGCGATAGAATATTATTATGAACGCCACCGCGCCTATAAGGCTTGTAACAACGCCTATGGGCAGCTCTATGGGGCTTAGCAGCGTGCGGGCGACAAGATCGCACAGCATAAGGAATATGGCTCCCGAAAACGCGCTTGCGCTAAGCAGTCGCTTGTGATTAGGTCCCGCTATAAAGCGCGCGGCATGCGGCGTAACAAGGCCCACAAAGCCTATTGTGCCGCCTATGGATACGCAAACGCCTATAAGCACGGAAACGCAGATGAGCACGCTGAGCTTTGTTTTTTTAATGTCCACGCCTATGCTCCTTGCGTTATCCTCGCCAACGGCGAACGCGTTAAGCTCGCGGGCTTTTATAAAAAGCATGCCGCCGAATATAACGAAAGCAACGGCTATCGCGGCGGCGTTGGCGTATGTGGAACCATTAAGGCTGCCCATGGTCCAGAATGTAATCTGCTTAAGCTTATTTGAAGCAAACGTTATTATAACGCTCATTGCGCTGGACACGAACATGGAATATATAACGCCTATAAGTATTATCGTGTTTGTGGAAAGGGAAAAATCAAGCCTGTAAGCAAGGCCAAGAATTATAAGCAGTGATAAGAACGCGAATATAACGGCCATAACCATAGTGCCCGCGAACGGCAGCGACGGAAACGTTATTCCGCACGCTATGGCTATTACCGCGCCAAGGCTTGCGCCGGAGGACACGCCGAGGGTTGATCCGTCCGCAAGCGGGTTTTTAAGAAGGCCCTGCATGGCCGCGCCGCAAAGCGAAAGGGACGCGCCGGTAAGTGCAACGCACAATACGCGCGGCAGGCGCACGGTAAGAATAATTGATGAGGGCAGTTCGCTTGGCATATCAAGGCCAAGAAGTGCGCGGCGGAATATTTCTATTGTGCTTTTAAGCGGCACGTTAACGCTGCCGAGGCATACGCAAACAATAAGCGTAAGCACGGTTGCCGCCGCAAATATTATGTATTCATATAATCTAAAGCCTTCTCGTGTCCTAATCATAAGCGTATTATACCATATATCATTCCCGATAAAAAGCGCTCCCGCGGCAGATTGTACCGCGGGAGCAGCATGGTTTAACGATATTTTATCAGTTGGCGCTTACAAAATCGTAAAGTGCCTTGGCGCCGTCAAGCAGCCTGGGTGCGGGGCGGCTCAGCTCGTTATCGGCAAGGTTGAGAATAGCGCTGTTCTTAACGGCGGTTATGTTCTCCCAGCCCTCGCGGCCAAGTATCTCCTCAACGGGGGTTTCGCCCTCGCCGTAGTACATGGTTATGGTAACAATGTAATCGGGGTTGCGCTCTATAACCTGCTCCTGGGAAATTTCGGCCCAGCCTTCAACATCGCTGAAGCAGTTGGTAAGGCCCATCATGGTGGCTATCTCGTCCATGAAGGTGCCGCTGCCTGCGGTCCAAAGGCCCCACTCAAGCGGAGAAACCTCGAAATAAACGGTCTTCTCGCCCTCAACCTTATTGGCGGCGATCTCCTCAAAGCCTTCCTTCAGCTGAGCAACAAGGGCCTCAGCCTCGCTGTCGCGGCCTACTACGGAACCGATAAGGGAAATGGAGGTGTAAACGCCCTCTATATTCTGGGCGTAGCACTCAACAACCTTTATGCCGGCTTCTTCTATTTTGGCTATTATCTCCTGGTCCTGGTCCATGGCGCTGGTTATAAGCACATCAGGCTCAAGGGCAACAATTTCCTCAACGTTGGTCTCGGAGCCGGACTTTACGGAAGTAACGTCGGCAACCTCGGCAGGATAGTCGCAGTATTCGCCGCGGCCTACAACAAGCTCGCCCGCGCCGAGAGCGTATATTATCTCGCACTCGCCCGCGCTGAGCACAACTATTTTGCTGGCGGGAGCATCAAGCGCAACCTCGCGGCCCATCATGTCCGTTACGGTTATGCCGGTTTCCTCGGGAGCGGCAGTCTCTTCGGGAGCTGCGGTTTCCTCGGGGGCGGTGGTCTCAACAGGGGCCTCGGTGGTTTCGGTCGTTTCGGTTTCGGTTGTGCTCTGGCAGGCCACGAGAGCCACGCACATCACAGCCGCAAGCAGAACGGCAAGCAGTTTTTTCATGTTCTTCATGTTTTATAAAACTCCTTTCAAAGTTCTTTTTCTTATAAAAATAAAAAGGCCGCATCTTCCGGAATAAAGGATGCAACCATAACACAAGCACGCCTATGCAATACAGTTTCACTCAACCCCAGAAGTTGCCATGCCATAACAGGTTTCCCGACTTAGCTTCATTCTACTCAAGCGCCTTCCCGCCCGCTTTCGCGCGGCAGTGGTCAATTGCTTTTTCGTCTGCATCACGGTTACTGGGACAGTTCGGAATTCTCATCCGATTCCCCGGCGGGCTTTTTTGCCGCCGCGCCGCGCTTTCACGCGGCCGTATTATCGCACGCTGTTTATTTTTACGCCGATAATTATATTGTGCTTTCGGTAATAAGTCAAGCCGCTATGTCCGATCCGCTCGGCACAGAACCGGACAAGGATAAGCTTTTTCGTTACACAATGCCCCACAAGCCGCTTCAGGCTTTATTTTACAATAGGCCTGCCTACCCATTGCTCATCCGGCGCTGCGCCCAGCCATTTGGCTATGGTCGGCGCGATATCAAGTATGCTTATTGGTTCGCCCGTGAATTCGTCCGGCGAGCCCTGCTCCGGTATAATTATGGGAATTGTCATATCCTCCGGCGCGTCGCTACCGTGGTTCATTTCATGCCCGCCGTGATCGGCCGTGATAATCACCTTATATTCTTTGGGCGCTGCCGCAAGCACGCGCTCTATATTGGCCCATTCTTCGTTTACAACGCTAAGATATTCCCCGCTCATCCAGCCGAAGCGGTGCCCAACTTCGTCCGCCCAGCCAAGATAAAGGAATATAAAGTCCGGTTTTTCCGCGCTGATTGCGGCTATTGCCGCGTCCGTCACAACGCGGTCGGCCTTTATCCCCTGCTCGTGAAACATGGCGCAGTACAGCGAATAATCAAGCATGCCCGGCTTTGCCAGGTCCCTAAGCTGCTCCCACGTATAATAAAACGCGCAGCGTTTGCCGGCATTGTGCAGCTTTTCTATAAGCCCATCCACGGGCCGCGCCATGGGCACGAATGTATTAGTCAGTATTCCATGCCGCTGCGGCACAACGCTATGAAACAGCGACATATGGCACGGCAGCGTTACGGACGGAAACACCGTTTTCGCCTGCATATCCTTATAGCGGCAGTTTTTCAGCATATTTTTCGCATATTCGCTGCCGCATGCTGATATGCTGTCCGGCCGCATACCGTCCACCAATATAAGCAAAACCTTGTCCATGGTATCCTCCAACTAAAACAAAAGCGCCGCACAAAACATGCAGCGCAATGCTTTTTGAAAAAGCGCGCACCCACCGCTCGACATAAAGCACCATAGGCGGCACATAATAAGCTAAGCTCCGGCCATGCATTCCCGCGGCACATCGAATTTTCCGCTTAATGCTGCTTCCGTCAGGACCTGACATGGTTCACGGCCTTCGATTGCACAGGACACGGCCATCAACGCTTCGCCCTTATTCCAGCCCTACGTCGCTTTGCCTCACGGCAGGAATCACACCCTGCTATAGCGGATTGCAGGTTCAGGGCACCGCTAACTCCCCGCTTGGCGCGCATAGATATTGTATCTGTTTCCGCGCCGCATTGCAAGCTAATTTTTATTCCCCGCTTGCATCAATGCGCCGATATGATATAATAATTACCGGTATGTACCCATAGCTCAGCTGGATAGAGCGTCAGACTCCGACTCTGAAGGCCGAAGGTTCGAACCCTTTTGGGTACGCCAAAGGGGAGCGGCAGATTCATGCCGGCTCCCTTATTTTTTTCCGAAAGGTTTTGTTTTTATGAAGCACACAACCCTTTGCTATATAGAAAAAGACGGCAAATATCTTATGCTTCACCGCGTAAAGAAAAAGAACGACGTTAATCACGACAAGTGGATAGGCATAGGCGGGCATATAGAGAGCGGTGAAACGGCGGACGAGTGCATACTGCGCGAAACAAAAGAGGAAACGGGGCTTACGCTGACCAGCTTCCGTAAGTGCGGCGAGATTCTGTTTGACAGCGCGCCCTGGCCCGAGGAAATGATGCACCTTTATTATGCGGATGGATTCACAGGGGAACTTACGGACTGCGACGAGGGCGAGCTTGTTTGGCTTGAAAAGGAAAAGCTTAGGGAGCTTCCCGCGTGGGAAGGGGATTTTATATTCCTTGACCTTATGGAAAGGAGCGTACCCTACTTTTATCTGGAGCTTCATTATAATGGCGAGGTGCTTGACCGCGCAATACTCAACGGCGCCCCATTGCCCCTGCCCAACTGGCGGGATGCGATAGAGACTCTATATTAAGCTTTGAGGTATACCATGTTTGAAATAATAAAGGTTTATGAGTCGGAAACCAAGAAGTCCATTACACGGGGCATACTGGAAGCCCTTCCGGAATGGTTTGGCATTGCCGAAGCGCGCGAGGAATACATTGCGCAAAGTGCCGCCGAGCCATTTTGGTGCGCATGTGATGGTGCTAAGCCGATAGGTTTCATTTATGTTCACCAAACCGGCGACGCCACGCTGGAACTTTACGCAATGGGCGTTTTGAAGGAATACCATCGCTCTGGCGCAGGCCGGGCGTTATTCGCCGCGGCGTATGAATATGCGCGCGCAAACGGCTATTGCTTTATTCAGGTAAAAACGGTGCAGATGGGCAAATACGCGGACTACGATAAAACGAACCTTTTTTATAGATCGCTCGGGTTCAGGGAATTCGAGGTATTTCCAAAGCTTTGGGATGAATGGAACCCATGCCAGGTCTATGTTATGGCTGTAAAATAAAGGCGGCGCTTTAGTATGAAAGAAAAGCCTCAGCGGGAGATCCCCGGCCGAGGCTTTTTCGTTATATCCGTTTCTGTTTATTAAGTTCTTGATTTAAGATACGCCTCAATCTTTTTCTTTATGCGCTGCAGGGCGTTATCAACCGTTTTCCGTCCCCTGCCGAGCGCGGCGGCTATCTCCTGGTAGCTTTTTCCTTCTATAAAAAGCTCAAGCACGTTCTTTTCAAGCGGGGTAAGCATTGTATCGAGCATTTTGTTCATGTCCGTCATGCTCTCCCGGCTTATTATAAGCTCCTCCGGATTGTCCGTACGCGCGGCGGGCATGGTATCCATAAGCGTGCGCTCGTTTTCCTCATCCGTAGTTTTATAAAAGGATATATATGTGTTCAGCGGGGCATGCTTTTTGCGCGTGGCCTGCTTTATGGCCGTTATAATCTGGCGCACTATGCAAAGCTCCGCGAACGAACGAAAGCTCATGTCGTGCCCCGGCTCATAATCGCGCACGGCCTTATAAAGCCCTATCATGCCTTCCTGAATCAGGTCTTCCCTGTCCGCCCCTATCAGAAAATACGGCCTCGCCTTTATGCGTACCAGGTCCTTGTGCCGCTCGCACAGCGCTTCCTCTGCCCATGTTTCACCGCTTCGCGAAAGGGCTATAAGCTCCTCGTCGCTCGGTTCTTCCACGCGCTTGCTGTCTGTGCTCTCGTCGTTAATTTCCACTGCTTTTATCCTTTTCAGTTTTTCTTTATGCCGTCCTGCCTGCGCTTTTCAAACATAAGCACGGCCGCGGCAACGGCGGCGTTAAGTGAATCAATCTGGCCAAACATGGGGATGGACACAAGGAAGTCGCACTTTTCTTTTACAAGCCTGCCTATGCCGTCACCCTCGCTGCCTATAACAAGGGCAAGAGCGCCCTCCATACGGGCGGATGTCATGGCTGTGCCGCTCATGTCGGCACCCGCTATCCAAAGTCCCTCGTCCTTAAGCCTGGCTATGGCGTTTGCAACATTTGCAACGCGCGCAATGTGAGCGTATTCAACGGCGCCCGCGCTTGCCTTGCATGCCGCGGCGGTAACGCTTACGGCCCTGCGGCGGGGGATTATAATGCCGTGCGCTCCGGCGCATACGGCGCTCCTTATTATGGAGCCAAGATTATGCGGATCCTCTATTCCGTCAAGTATTATTATAAAGGGCTTCTCTCCCTTTTCCTTGGCAAAGTTAAGAATATCCGATATTTCGCAATACTCAACGCCCGGAACCATTGCAACTATTCCCTGATGGTTGCCGGTTTTCTGGCCGTGGCCGAAGGGCATGCAAAGCTCATCAAGCTTTTCGCGTACAACGCTGTCCACCCTTATGTTGTTGTCCCTTGCCAGGTTAATTATTTCCCTGAGGGAGCCGTCCATTTCCTTCGTAACAAGTATTTTGTCTATGCTCCTGCCGCTCTTCACGGCCTCGCGCACGGCGTTGCGGCCCATTATGATATAGGGCAGCTCGTCCTGCTCCTCGTTGGCATTGGACTGCTTGGCGTTCTCCGCCTGCTTCTCGTTTTCCTTGTATGAAGAGGCCTCGCGCTTGGATTTATAATTATCGTCCTTCTTGGCGCGGTCAAAGCGGCCCTCCGCGTTGTCCCTCTTCTTATAATATGTTTTCTGCTCCGAGTCACCGGTTTTGTTGTCGCGGCGGCCGTAGGTTTTGCCGGAATAGCTGCCGGAGCGGCCCGACGAATAGTTTGAGTTCGAGCGGCTGTCGCTCCTGCTCTTTCTGTATGTTGTAACGGGCTGACCGTCCTTAAATACCACTTCGCCCTCGTCATTTCTGTCGTTTCGGCGGTAGCTGCGGCTGTTGTTTTTGTACTGAGCCATTTTATATTCTCCTTAAACTTTTATATGCAATTTTCGCGGGCAAAGCGGGACATTTCCGCGTCGTCAGCTCCGGTAGCCGCAAGGGACTTAAGCTCTTCAAGCCTTGCGCGCACCTCGTTTGTTTTGCCGCAGCACATTTTGCCCTCCGGGCACGGACCCGCGGCGCAGGAAGGCCCGCAGTTTTCAAAAAGGCACGGCGCCTCTCTCATGCACATGCCGAGCATTGCCCAGGCAAGGGTTCTTATTTCCCACTGCGCCCTGTTGCAGCAGCGCAGGGAGAAGAAATGCATAAGCTCGCGTGCGTTCATGGTAAATACCATTCTTGTTTCGGCGGCGTTTGGCAGCATAAAGCGCGCGTCCTCCGCGGGGATGCCCAGTGAAAGCCAATGCTGATAGAATTGCTCGCACTGCTGAATTTGGGCTATGTACTCAAGCTCCGCCTCCTCGCCCAGTGCCTTTATGCTGGGCGGAACAATATAGTCCAGCGCGTCCTTTTTAACGTATCTTTGGGACTGCACGGAAAAGCTTGCTATGCGGTGCCTTGTAATCTGGGCAAGCAGCGCGCGGCTTACTCCCTGCGCGGCAAACGTGAAAGAAGCGTGCTCTATAGGGGAAAGATGCCCCAGGGATATAAGCTTTTTAACAAAGCTTTCGCTTTTTCCCTGCACCGCGTCCTTAAGGGAAAGAATGTCGCTGTCGCTGTAGCAAAGCCGGCCCGCCAGGGCTATGGCCGTTTCAGGCTCGGGTGTATGGCAAAGAAGCAGAGCTTCCATTTGTCTTTGTGGCATGGTTATAGCCTCCCTTTTCAGTGTTCAAGTATTATTTGCATAAGCTCTTTAAGCCTTGCGTCCTGCCCGGTAAGGTACAAATAGCCTATAAGCGCCTCAAGCCCCGTAGCCGTGCGGTAATCGGAAATGGTGGCGTTTTTCGCAACCGTACCCAGGTGCGAATTGCGCCCGCGCTTATATACGCTCATTTCCTCTTCGCTGAGCATGGGCTCAATTTTTCTGAAGCCCTCCGCCTGCCCCTTGGCGCATACGCGCGCGGCGCTCATAAGATGCAGCTCGTGCACCTTGGCATCCGCCCTTGTTACAAGCATTGTACGAACGTACAGGTCAAAAACCGTGTCTCCTATATAGGCAAGGTTAAGCGCCGGCAGCTGAGCCGCCTTCTGTTCGCGCTCGCCGTTCGGCAGGGCGCTGTTTATTTCGGCAACAAGTGTGCCTTGTCTTTCAAATGCATTTTCCATCGATTATATTATAGATGCATACCGCCCATTTATCAAGGAAAAAGGGCTCCCGCGGCGCTCGCAAAAGCCCTTGAATTTTTCCTTTCGTGCTTTATTCCGGGGTAACGTCCTCGTAAAATACGCTTATCATTGTATCAAACAGGGATTGATCATCAAGCGTTAGCTCAACATGATCCTCGTCACTTACAACCGATTCACCCTCAAGCTTGTATATATCGCCCGAGAAGGACATGCCCGCGGCCTCCGTGGCAAGGTAGCTCAGCTCTCCCACGTCAAGATCGCTTATTATATATTTGTTAAGCGATGTATAAAGGCTTACAACGCAGGTTGGGTTTTCATAAATCTTCTGCCGCGCGGCGCTGATCATTGCAAGCATATATTGCTTTTGCCTGGCCATGCGGCCAGTATTGCCGTCCTCCGTCTGGAGCCTGTATCTTATATAGGCCACGGCCTGCTTGCCGGTAAGCGTAACCTCCTCGCCCTCCTTCATGTTTCTGCAGCCGGAGTGCTTTGTAAATGGGTAATCGCCCAATACCGTTACGGTTATTCCGCCAAGCGCGTCATTAAGCTCCTCCACGCCGCCCATGTAAAACGCGGCGTAGCCGTCTATCTGAAGCCCGTAAAACAGGTTTGAAACGGCATCCCTGCAAAACTGACAGCTTACGTCCAGCCCGTCGCCGTAGGAATACGAAAGGGCGATCTGGGCGCGGGCTATGCCGGTAATGTTTCCGTCGCTGTCGGTTACGGTTATGTCGCACATGGTATCGCGGTTAACGGCTATAAGGGACATTTTGTTGTTCTTTGTGTCAAGCGAGGCCAGTATTATAACGTCCGCCTGATTATTGCTGCCGTATTCAAGCGGCTTTGACGGCTTTTTGTCCGAATCCACGCCTATGAGCAGCAAATTTATAAGCCCGTCCTTATATTTATAATACCTTCCGCCGCTGGTTATATCGTATTCTATTTTGGTATTCGGCGTGGGCGTGGGTTCCGCAACTACGGTTTCGGTTTCCTCCGGCTTAGGCACCTCCACAAGCGCGGGAGCCTTTGTTTCCTTGTTGCTTAATGAAGCCCGCCCGCTGAACCATATTATAAGCGCCGCGCTCACAAGCGCCGCCGTAAGGGAGGCGAGAATTATGAATATAAGCAATATCGGGCTTATTTTGCCCTTTTTCTTTGTTTTTTCCATTGGTTATTCCGCCTTGTCATAAACCAAAGAGTACTGCGCGGTAAGCTTTGCCTGCACAAGATAGCGCTGCATGCGGTTTTCCTTATAGCAGGTTGAAAGCGTAAGCACCTTATCCCCAAACACCGGGAACATATCCCTGTCGTAATTCGTGTTTACGCCATCCTTAAGCGAGCTGAAATACTCGGTAAACTCTTCCTCGTCAGTAAAATCGTGATTAAGGAGCAGATGCTCGCTGCTGTGCGGATAGGCGGCGAACACGGTATATTCATATACCATGCCTTCAAGATAAATATAAACCGTTTTATGCTTTTCAAAGAAGGCCGGGTCCGCGAAATCGTTAAGCGCGGCGAACATGGTGCCGTTTTTGCGGTTGTGCCCGTAAAGCACGGTAACGGGATCCGTAAAGTCCCGCTTATTATAGCGCTGCGAAAAAATGCTGCCGCCGGAATAGTAGCTGCCGTCCACGGAATGGTCCGAATAAAACTCGTTTTCATCCTCGCTCTGCACAACGGCGTAGTTTATAACGGTGCCCGGCATATCTATCCAGGCATATATATCATCGTTTATCGCCCTGAGCGCGGCAAAGTCTATATTCTTAAATGTTTTTTGCGGCGCGTCCTTTGTTTCGTCCTCGGCAACGGTTTCGCTGCCTTCGCTTTCATCGCCCGTTTCATCATCCGCTTCATTCAGCACGGCCTCAACGGTTTGGGACGCAACGTCGCTAACAAGCCTTTCATTAAGGTCGTTTCCGCGAACATACTGCACAATATAAAGCACACAGCAAACGCATACCGCCGCCATTATAACGCACAGCACGCTTAGTATTATCTTTACGGATTTTTTCATTCGGCCCTTCCCTTTCGTTTCAGAATATGGGGCAAAAAAACGCTCCATAAACGGCCACGCATTTATGGAGCTTAAGTTCGTTTAGAATGCTGAATAAGGCTTAGGCCCTAACCTTTTTGCCTATGTACAGCGCCGCGCCGCCGCAAAGCACAGCCAGCAGTACCACGCTCTCGATACCGAAATCGTAGCCGGTCTGCGGAGAAGGCTCGTTGGGATCAACGTCAGTATTGCCTTTTTCGGGGCTGACCACATCGCTGTCCGCAAGCGCAGCGGTAGTGAAGCAGCAAATAAGGGCTATTGCCAACACCAGTGCAAAGAATTTTTTCATTTTAGTCCCCTCCGACTGAATCTTATATCCTTAAGGATAATCATAGTATATCGTATATAATCCTAAAAAACAAGCCTTTTTCAGCTGAATTTTAATAATCCATGGTCAGTTTTTCGGCCGTGTCGCCGTCTATTTCCTCAACCGTGCCGCTATGCACCCTGTATACCCTGCCGCACAGGCCCAATACGCTCGGTCTGTGCGTTGTAACAACGCAGGTTTTGTTCGGGTGGGCAAGCATTATGGATTTAAGCACCTGCCGCTCTGTTGCAACGTCAAGCGCGGATGTGGCCTCGTCAAGCAGCATTACGGGGGCGTTTCTTAGCACGGCTCTCGCTATCGCTATGCGCTGCGCCTGCCCTTCGGACAAGCCGTGCCCGTGCTCCCCAACTGAGGCGTTTATTCCGCCCTCCATTTTGCAAACAAAATCCCATGCGCACGCCGTTTTAAGCGCCGCCTCAAGCTCATCATCCGTTGCGTCGTTTTTAACCATTCTTAAATTATCGGCAATTGTGCCTGAAATAAGCGTGTTCCCCTGCGGCACGTATGAGAAGAATCCCCTTAATGAAGCGTTCATTTCCTGCATTGAGCCGTGCGCATCCGAAAGCACCGCGCTGCCTGTTTTAGGGGTTATAAGCGAAAGTATCATGCGCACCATTGTGGTTTTGCCGCCGCCGGACGGGCCTATAAGCGCAACTATCTCGCCGGGCTCGGCCGAAAAGCAAACGTTTTTAAGCACGGTTTCGTTTTCTTTATACGCAAAGCTTACGTTTTCAAGCTTTATGCTTAAGCCGCAATCAGCATTCAGCGTGTCCTCCCCCGCGCCTATCCGCTCGGGCGGTATTGCCATAAGCTCGCGTATTCTTGACGCGGAAACCGATGCGTTAAGGAACACAGGCACGGTTTTTACAAGCGAATTAAAAGCGGAAGAAAGCTTTGCCCCCTGCGAAAGGAAAAGAGTCATTGTGCCGTAAAGTATCTTTCCGTTCCAAAGAAGATACAGGCAGTAGCAAAACGCGGCCATCTGCACGGCAGAGCCTATAAGCGAAAGCGCGGCCTGCGTTTTTATGCTGAAAAGATTATAATCAAGCGAAACCTTCTTGTAATTCGCCTGCTTTTCCCTGAGCCGCTCGCTTTGCATATCCGTTATGCCAAAGCTTTTTATGGAATCAAGATTATTAAACGTTTCCGTTTCAAAGCTCATAAGGTCGCTGTTAAGCTCCCGCGCCTTTTGGCCGAAGGAACGCATTTTGGCAAGAAGCCTTCTGGCGCTGAATATAAAGAACGGCGCGCTTGAAAGGGCAAGAAGCGCCATTACGGCATCGTAATAAAGAATGGAAAGAAGCGTTATTATGAACGTATATAACGCTATTATAAGGTCCGGCAGCCAGCTTATGGCGTTCCCGGCAACGGTGTACGCATCCGTATTCAGGCGGTTAAGCAAATCCCCGCCCGGGTATGAATTAAGCGTGCTCCAGTCCGCGCGGATAACGTTATCGAATATTTCCGCCTGTATATCGTTATTTACCTTTATGGAAACCTTTGCCGATATTCTTGAAACGGTGCTGTTTAGTGCAACGCTAAGCACGGCGGACAGAAGCATTACCGCTATCACAAACCAAATCTTCGCCTCGTCCTGCCCCGTTATTATATCAATTGTGTATTTGCTTGCTATTGCCGAAACAAGTGCGAAAGATGCGCTTAAAATTCCCAAAAGAGTGTATACCACAACGGCCGCGCGGTAGCGGCGGGTGTATGCCGCTATCCATTTCCAGTCGCTTACAATGTCCTTAAAAGTGCCGTCCTTAATGCGGCCAAGCAGCTCGCCCAGCGCTTCGGATCCAAGCACCTTCCGCTTGGGCATATTCTTTTCCATTGCCTCGCCGCCTTTCCGCTGAGTTTATCGCAGTCCCTTAGGCACTAAAAAGCCAAGTTTCATAAGCACGGGCCTTATTTTTATAACTCTAAGCCATGGACCCGCGAAGAAGTCCCACCAAAAGTCGCCTTTTTTAATCCACTTTCCCTTGCGGCACGCGTCCGTTACAAGCCCGAAAACGGCGCTTTCATCAATCGGGCCTTCTATTTCCGTTTGCGCGTCCCCAACGGCGAAATACCTGCCGAGCTTATCCCGGCGCACAATCCTGTGCATAACGTATTGCCCGTTTTTCCGCACAAAGAAGGCCATGTCGCCCCGCTTAAGCGGCTCTTTCGGCTTAATAAAGCGTATGCTGTCCCGCCCGTGAACAAGAAAGGGAACCATGCTGCTGCCCGTTATGGTAAGGCACACGGTTTCTCCGCTCTCCGCAAGCTCGCGGAGCACGCTCATATAGCTTTGTGTGTCTACCGTGCGCTTAACGGGATCCATTATAATTACTCGCTTTCGCCGAATGATTCTTCCTTATCGTCGTCGCCGCCGTCCTTATCCTCGCTGTCCTCCCGGCTGCGGTAGCCGTAGCCGTATTTGGAGTAGCCATAGCCGTAACCGTAGCCATAGCCGTATCCGTAGCCGTGGCCGCTGCCTATGGTTGTTTCAACGCCGTTGAGCACGCATCCTATAACCTCCGTGCCGGATTCGGAAATGAACTGAAGGCTGTCCAGTATATTGGATACCTCAACCCCGCCCGCGCCTATTACATAAAGCGCTGAGTCCACGGCGCTTGCTATGTTCGCGCTGTCCGCAAGCAAGCCGCACGGCGGAGTATCAACAATTATAAAGTCCGCCTGACTTCTAAGCGAATCTATAAGATTTTTCAGCCATTTTACGCTTATGGGGCGGGTACTCTTCCTGGCGTTGTCCCCGGCAAGCAGTTTAAGCGACGTGCCTTCCACCCGGCAGAGGCATTCACCAACGCTTTTTACCTTGCGCTCCCTAAGCTCAACCAGTCCGTTTGTGGGCTCGGTTATGCCAAGTGCTTTCTTTACGCTTGGGCGCCTTAAGTCCATATCTATAAGTATTACGCGCGCGCCGTTTTTGCTAAGCGACAATGCAAGGTTTGTTGAAACGGTTGTTTTGCCCTCGCCAGGCATGGTGCTTGTAACAAGTATGGCGTGGCAGCCTTTTCCTTCAAGCCGCCTTAAAAGCTTTATTCTAAGGCTTCGTATGCTTTCGTGGAAGGAGCCCGATACGCGTTTATTCATTATTGAAAGGGTATTAACCTTGTTCTGCTTGCGCTTTTTGAAAGTGACCTTAGGCAGTGTTGCAAGGCAGGTTTGATTAAGCTTTACGCGAATGTCGTCCGGCTCGCGCACGGTGTTCCTTACCGCGGCGCACAGTATAAGTATGCCAAGGCCCACAACCGCGCCTATTATCGCGCCCTTTATGGCCGAGTTTACCCCATTAAAGCTGTTATACGGTACGGTAGGCTCAACGGGATCGGTCAAAAGGTTCATGGCCGTGCTGCCTATAACGTAGTCCGCAACCTCCGGATAAAGCTTTATCACCGC
Organism: uncultured Clostridium sp.; assembly: GCA_964600045.1. GTDB lineage: Bacteria > Bacillota > Clostridia > Christensenellales > CAG-138 > Phil1. Next base: position 7,872 of record CAZRHS010000012.1, on the reverse strand, counting down.
CTCAAGTATGTTTTTCGCGTCCTTGGGGCTGCTGCTGGTTACGCGCATGGTGAAAAGGTTTGTGTTGTCCATAGTTTCGGCGGTTATGGTGCCGTTTATGCTGCTTACGCCAAGCTCTTTTTTAAGCCGGGAATACATAAGATCCGAGCTTATAAGATAAGGGAATGTTTTTCCCAGCTGCTCCGCCGTTGCCTTATTGTAATAGCTGTAGCCGCTGCTTGATTCGCTGCCTGTTGATGAGGTTGTAACAACCTCTACCGTAAACGTAACCTCGCATTCATACATGGGCGTGTAGCTTAAATATGCCCTTGTGAACATAAGCGCCCCCGCCAAAAGCGCGAGCACGAGCGGTATCCAGAAAAGCTTCTTCAGAACCGGAAGAAACTCCATCAAAAGCCGCGATACATCTATTGCGCCATCGTCCCGACGATCAATCTTCTTTTCTTCCATCGGTCCCCTCCGTATGCCTGTGCTTGCCATTAGATTCGCCGTAGCCGTAGTAGCCATAGCCCTTGTTGTAGCCGTAGCGATGGCCGTAGCCGTAACCGTAGCCATAGCCGTAGCCGTAGCCATAGCCGCCGTGACCTACTATGGGCGTTGTGCGCACGTCGTTAAATACCACTCCCAGCAAATGCGCCTTGCTTTGATTAAGCATATCCACGGCGTCGTTAATTCTGCCGGCGCTTACGCAGTCCTGCCTTACAACAAGAAGCGAGTAATCCGCTACATCCGCCAGTATTTCCGAATCCGAAAACATAGCCATAGGCGGCGAGTCTATTATTGTATAATCCGTTGCGGCGCTTATATCCGCAACTATTCTTTTCATCTGCTTTGAAGAGAGCAGCTCCGCCGCGTCGCTCTGCGTTTTTGATGAAAGTATTACGTTTACGCCGTATTTTTCAATGTATTCCGATTCAAGCTGGCGCGCCCCGCGCACTATGTCCGCAAGCTCGGTTTTAACCTCGCAGCCTAAAAGTTTATACTGAGAGGGCTTATGCATATCCGCATCCACAAGCAGCACCGTGCCGCCCTTTTGGGCAAGAGAAATGGCAAGGTTCGCGGCAACGGTGGATTTGCCCTCGTTTTCGGCAACGCTTGTAACGAGTATAACGTTTTTATTGTCCCGCTTTGCCGCGTGCGATACGCGGGAGGCAAGCTTTGCCACCTCCTCGCTGAAACTGAAGCTTGAGGTGGTGTTGGTTATAAGAAGTCCCTTTGTGGTCTTTTTAAGCTTTGCCCTAAGGGTTTTGTTCTTTGTTTCGTGATGTATGGTGCAGTAAAGCTTAGCGTCTATTTTATGCCTTGCGGCGGAGGACGTCTGCACCCTGTCGGCAAGCAGTATGGATGCAATTATCGCAAGCGCCATTGCCGCCGCGCCTATCGCGAACGACTTCTTTACGGCGGAGGTAAGCTGCAGCGGGTTTGACGGGGAACCAGGCACGCTCGGCGGATCAAGCTCCCTCAATACCACGTTTTGAAAAACGTAGTCCGACACAACCGAATAATTATCCAGCAAAAACCTTAGCGTTTTGAACGCGTCCGTAGGATTGTCCGCCGTTACGCTCATCGTCATAAGGTTGGTTTCGGGCACTACCGCCGCGGTAAGGGTGCCGTTCAGCTTTTCAACGCCAAGCTTTTCCTTTGAAATGGCCGAGAACATTGTGCTGTCAAAAAGCTTTATGAACGTGCCCGCCATTTCGGATGTGTTTGAAAGGTTTGAAAAAACCGATGTGTAGCTTGCGTTTTTCATGCCCACGGCAACGGTAGCCGTTGCGGTATACTCCGGCTTATAAAAAAGCTTTAGGTACGATACAGTAAGCATGGCCGCTATAAGGCCCGCCGCGATAATCGTTGGTATTTCCTTTACTATTCGGCGGATAACGCAGACAAGGCTTATATCCGTCATGTGGTTTGACGCGTGTGTATCCATTGCTGCCGTCCCCCTTATTCCACAACTATGTAGAGCACCGCGCTGCCGCGCACGCCTATTTCATTTCGGCAGGAATAGGTAACTCTGTTCACGCCCGTACTCAGGCGGGATTTGTCGGTATACACGTCCTTTATGTCCGCGCCGGTAACTTCCTTAACGTAGTCCTTTGGCTTAAAGGATTTTGATTCTTCCTTTGTCATGTAAACAAGGTATGTATCAAGCGTTATAACCGGCTCGTTATCGGCAATCGTTCTTATTTCAACATCAAGCGTAAGCGAAACATGGTCGCCCAGGCTGTTTGTAACCTCGAACGTAACGGGGTAAATTCCCGCGTAATACGGGGAAAGATTGTTTGTGTTTATGCGGATTGATGCGCTTATGTCGCCGTCTATAACGTCCGTCGCGGTTAGGCGGTCCCTAACCTGTATGCTGCCGGTCGGGGAATATCTAAGCTCTTTAGACAGGCTGAAGCGCGGGGAAACATAGTCCGTATATACTATTGTTCTTGTGCGGGTAACAACGTGGCTGTCGCCGTCCGCCACGGCATAGGTTGCCACAACCTCGCCGCTTTCAACCATTTCTATCTTTTGCAGTATAAGGTTGTCCGTTATGTCTCCGTCCTTTTCGTCGTACGCGCTTACCCCCTGCATGAGCGCGTCCGTACCGTCCGCCACAGAAAGCTGCAGCGGCTCCTCATCTATCCTTATTTCGGGCATGGTGGTATCGGTTGTGTAATGCTTATAAAACAGCACTCCCCCAAGCAGCAGCGCCGAGGCAATGAACAATATAAGCATTGTGATATGAAGCCGTTTCATCGTGCGTTCATTTCCTTCCGCAGTAAGTTAAAATTCGCTCGCGAGGGCAAAAACCTCGCCATTCTTTATTATCGCCGCCGGATTTTCCTCAAAAAGAAGCTTCGCGGCATCCTTCCCGTAGTATTCGGCAACCGCGTCGCAGCAGTTGTTAAGCTTTGTCGTGCGCTGATATGGGCCGTGCGCGTCGCTGGCTATTATGTGCACGCATCCGTGCTCCAGGCACCATGCGGCCGTTTTTCTCGCGTGCCGCCCAAACATACCCGAAAGACTTCCCTTATTAAGCTGCACCACCGCGCCGCAGAGCGCACAATGCTCCAAAAACTTAGGCTCATCCTGAACAAAATAATATCTTTCCGGGTGCGCTATAACCGGCACAAGCCCCCGCTCAAAAACCGTTTGCAGGCTGCGCTCAATAAATTCTCCCGTTTCGCCGAACGCGAACTCTATTAAAAGATACTTTGACCCGGCAAGGGTTAAAAGCCGCCCCTCGTCCAGCTGCTCCGCAAGGCTTTTTGTTGCAAAAACCTCCATGCCGTTATAAAGCTTAAGCGGCACTTCCTTTTCCCTCATCATGGCCCGCATCAGGTCAAACCTGCGCCTAAGCTCCGGTGTATTGAAGTTATCGAACCCGTCCGGCTCGCAGCAGTGCGGAGTCATTATCATTTCATTCACGCCGTTTTCTGTGGCGGTTTCGGCCATTATCAGGCTGTCCTGTGCAGTTTGGGAGCCGTCGTCCACGCCATAGAGTATGTGGCTGTGTATATCTATCATACGGCCACCCCGCGGCCCGCGCACCTTGAACACTCCGCCTTTACGCGCTCGGCGTTTTTATTAACCTCGTCAGGGGTTCTGAATGTTGGCACAAGCGTGTGCAGAGCCGCTATCATGGCCTCGTTATCCGCGGTTTCAACCGTTTTTTCAAGCTCGTCAAGCCTGCTCTTCATAAGCTCCTCGTCCATCGCGGGGCGCTTTTCAACGAATATCTTTTTGTTTTCGGTTTTGTTCAGGTTTTCGTTGGACATAAGAAGCTCCTCATAAAGCTTCTCCCCGGGCCTTAGGCCAATCTCTTTTATTTCTATATCCACGCCCGGAATATAGCCCGAAAGCCTTATAAGCTTGTCCGCCAGGTCCGCTATGCGCACAGGCTCGCCCATATCAAGCACGAATACCTCGTCCTTGTGGGCAAAATACCCCGCCTCCAGCACCAGCTGCGCCGCCTCCGGAATTGTCATAAAATATCTTATTATGCGCATGTCCGTAACGGTAACGGGCCCGCCGTACTCTATCTGCTTTTTGAAAAGAGGTATAACGGAGCCGCTTGAACCCAAAACGTTTCCGAAGCGCACCGCGGCAAATTCCGTATCGCCGCCGTTTAAGGATTGAAGCACCTGCTCGCACAGGCACTTGGTGGCGCCCATAACGTTTGTGGGGTTAACGGCCTTATCCGTTGATATCAGCACGAATTTCTCCGCGCCGTATTTTCTTGCGGCGCAGGCCGTGTTATACGTTCCGAACACGTTGTTCTTTATTGCCTCGCCGGGGCAGTTTTCCATAAGCGGCACGTGCTTATGCGCCGCGGCGTGCAGCACAAGCTGCGGGCGATAGCGGGAAAATATCTCGTCAAGCCTTGCCCTGTCCCTAACCGAGGCTATCTCTATGCTCAGCGGAAAATCAGCGCCGTAGGTATGCATAAGGTCGTTCTGAAGCTCGTATGTTGTGTTTTCCGCAATGTCCAGCACGATAAGCCTTTTCGGCCCCTGCGCGGCTATCTGGCGGCAAAGCTCGGATCCTATCGATCCGCCGCCGCCCGTTACAAGCACTACCTTGTCCCGCACAAACTCATTTACCCTTTTATTGTCAAGCCTTATGGGTTCGCGGCCGAGAAGGTCCTCTATCTGAACCTCTCTTACAATCTTTTTGCTGTCCTTCGTCCCGCCTATCTGGGTTACGGGGTTTCCGTATATATGCACGCGGCAGCGGGTATTGGTGCAAATATTCAGTATTTCGCGCCGCCTTTCGGCAGGGGCCGCGTTTATGGCAATTATTATGTCCGTAACAGGCGTATTCGCAAGCAGCTCAACAATGCTGTCCACAGGACCCATAACGTTTACGCCGTGTATCGTTTTTCCCTGCTTTTCCCTTGAATCGTCCACAAAGCAATATGGCTTGTAATCGCCGTATATATTGTCCTTAATATCGCTTAAAAGGGCCGCTCCAGCCGTGCCCGCGCCGACTATAGCCACAACGCGCTTGGCCGATTTATCCGCCCCGTTTACGCTTCGCCTGTAGCCGCGATAAATAAAGCGCACCGCAAGCATTACAAGAAGCGCGATGGACGTGCCGTTAAGCGCCCCAATTATCCATACCCTGTTCGTGCCCAGTATTACGTTTACCAAAGTGTACAGCAAAAAACCGCAGCCCATACCCTTAAGCAGCGTAAGATACTCCTGGCTTTCCGCATATCGCCAAAGAGTATTATAGGTTTTGAACAAAAGCTGGAACACAAGCACGCACACCGTAAGAAGGCCGATATGCATTACAAGATTATACAATTGTATTCCGTCAGAAGCGAGATGATCGAAGAACATGGCGAAGTTGAAGCCGAATATTAAGCATACGTCCATCAACAGCACCAATACGCCCCGATATTTAGATTTAAGCACTGGTTTCCCCTCCCTGATGCTTAGTATGCGCTTAGCGCACACTTAATTAATTATTATATCAGTACATTCTATCTAAGTCAAACCTCGTTGCGTGGCGATACGGTTTTTGATATAATGCAAAAAAAGCGGATATCAAGGGGGAAAATCGCATGTCTGTTTTACTTACCGGGGGCGCGGGCTTCATAGGCTCGCATGTGGCGGTTGAGCTTATAGGCGCGGGGGACGATACCGGGATAGCGGGCGATTTCAGCAACAGCTCGCCCGACGTTATAACAAATCTTTATAAAATAACCGGCAAGCGCATACCATGCTACGAAATTAATGCTGCCGACTCCGCGGCCATGAAGCGCCTGTTTGACGAAAACAAAATAGACTCGGTTATACACTGCGCGGGCTTTAAGGCCGTTGGCGAATCCGTAGCTGAGCCCATAAAGTATTACCGAAACAATATCGATACAACCCTTACGGTTTTGGAGCAGATGAAGGCGCACGGCTGCGAGGTGATAGTTTTCAGCTCCTCCGCCACGGTATACGGCTCCTTAAACCCCGTTCCTTTTACGGAAGAAATGAGCGCGGGCGATTGCACCAACCCATACGGCAAAACCAAGTATTTCATAGAGGAAATCCTGAAGGACGCGGCAAATGCCGATAAGCTCTTAAGCACCGTTCTTTTAAGATATTTTAATCCCATAGGCGCGCACGAAAGCGGCCTTATAGGCGAAAAGCCGAACGGCATACCCAATAACCTTATGCCCTACATTACCCAGACCGCCGCGGGAATACGGGAAACGCTCAGCGTTTTCGGAAACGATTACCCAACGCCCGACGGCACGGGAGTGAGGGACTATATACACATTGTTGACCTTGCGCGGGGGCACGTTGCCGCGCTTAAGTACGCGCTTGAGCATAAAGGTTGTGAAATATTCAACCTTGGCACGGGCAAGGGCACAAGCGTGCTGGAGCTTATTCACGCGTTTGAGCGGTCAACCGGCGTAAAGATTCCCTATCGAATAACCGGGCGCAGAGCGGGAGACATTGCCGAGTGCTACGCGGCCACCGAAAAGGCCGAAAGAATCCTTAACTGGCGCGCACAAAAGAGCCTTAACGACATGTGTATTGACAGCTGGCGCTGGCAGCAGAACTGCGCAAAGCACTAAGGAGGATAATATGCAGGAAAAGAGCAAAGTTGGCGCGCGGATATGGTTCGCCGCAATATTCTTCGGCCTTGTGGGGCAGGTGGCCTGGATAGTTGAAAATATGTATTTTGCCACCCTTGCCCAGGATATATTCGCCAATTCCGGCAGGGCCGATATGTCCTATCTTGTTACCACGCTTATGGTAATACTCTCCGCCCTTACTGCCACGGCAACAACCGTTATAGCTGGCGGCCTTTGCGACCGCAGCGGCAAAAGAAAGCCGTATATAGCATTCGGCTACATGGCATGGGGCATAACGATAATGCTTTTCGCGCTGCTTCCTATGCGCGTTGAGGCAAGCGGCGTTGCGCTTACGGCGGTTTTGCTCATTGTTTTTGACTGCGTTATGACCGTTGCGGGTTCAACTTCAAACGACGCGGCGTTTAACGCCTGGGTTGCGGACAATACAACAAGCACCAACCGCGGCCGGGTAAATTCCGTGCTTTCGGTTCTGCCGGTGTTCGCTGTTGTAATAGTTTTTATAGGGCTTGGCTCAATGTACGATTCCTCGGCCGAGTCCAACGCATCCTTCTTCATAACGCTCGGCATAATCCCCATAGTTGCCGGCATAATCGCGCTTTTCGCCCTTAAGGACGCGCCCAATATAGAAAAAACGAATCTCAGCGCGGGCGGCTTCTTCTTCGGCTTCAAAAAGGAGAACATACTCTCTAACCCCGCCCTTTATATCTGCCTTGCGGCGGCCTGCCTTATAGGCATTGCCCAGCAGACGTTCTTCTCATACCTTATCAATTTCCTTTGCGTAACGCTTGGTTTGGGCGACGGATTCGTTGTCCCCATGGCGGTTATAATCGTGCTCTCGGCGGCGTTTACGGGCGTTTTCGGGGTGCTCAGCGATAGATACGGCCGCAGGCGTTTCCGCGTGCCTCTGCTTATAATAACGGTTATAGGCATACTGTCGTTCTATCTTCTGCAGTATATGCAGGGCGCGCTAAAAACCATCTGCATCTATGTCGGCGGTTCGCTTATGATGGGCGGCATACTCTCGCTTACCGGCAGCTTCACATCAACGTTTCAGGATCATATTCCGCATGGCTGTGAGGGGCGTTACCAGGGCGTGCGCATGTGCTTCACGGTGCTTATCCCTATGATAGTCGGCCCGATTATATCCCTTCTCATAGGCCTTGACGCCATGGGCATAAACGGGGACAATTTCGTTCCGCCCTATTCCGTGTTCCTCGCCGCCGCGATAGTGGCCGTGCTCACGGCAATCCCCATTGCCCTTATGAACAAAAGGGAGAAATAAAGCA
>CAZRHS010000011.1:0-37515 GCA_964600045.1 uncultured Clostridium sp. | reverse complement strand
CTCCCTCCGTCTTTTGCTTCGCAAAATCCACCTCCCCCCATCGGTGGAGGCTTTTTGGAGAGATTCGGTTTTTATAGATATTATCTATCTTTTGGGTATTTAGATAGTATATTGCTTGCCGAACTGCCTAAATCTCACTTTCATAAAGTAAATATCGATAGAAACCGAGAGCAGATGGAGCGGTTTTCTTGAACTCCTTCCGTCACGGCTGCGCCGTGCCACCTCCCTCTGCAGGGAGGCTTTTGGTTTTGGCTAAAACTCAGCGACTAACCGCCTGCTTCCTACTGTTCCCCTTTCGTCTGCTCATTTCATTCGCAGCCACTTTCCCCGCAAGCGGGGACAGCTTTTGGTTAGGTTAAATTCCGAGCTTTTTGGTTTTGGTCTAATTCCCACTTTACTGCACAAAAAAGAGCCGGCATTACCGGCTCTTTCTTTAATTAGCTCTGTTTAGTTCTCCCTTTTCCTCATCGCAACGAACGCGACCACGGCGCTCATGAGAATCATGACTGCGGCAACGGTGAGGGTGCTCACGCTGTCACCGGTGCTCGGGATAGCGGCGCCGGGCGTGGTGGTAGTCGACGCGGTAGGAGTATTGTCCGTGGTGTCGGAATCATCGATTTCGGTATTTGAGCTCAGCGGGGAATAGGTAATCTGAAGCTCCACGGTTCTGTCATCTCTGCTGAAATCGGTACGCTTCTTGCCGTTCAGGGTCAATGTAATGTCGCGAGAGAACACGAAATCCGGGGGATTGATCAAAGACGCCACAAATTCAATATTTAACCTGTAATAATACCCGGTCTGGAAAGTTTCTTCGGTCAAGGTCTCTTCACCGGTGGTCTGGTCATAAGTATAGCCCACAATTTCCCAGTCGGGCTTATTTTCATAGCCATCCTTTTCATCGTCCCAGCTCTGAAGCTTTTTGTAATCCTCTTCGCTGATCTTTTCCCACATAAAGTAAGTTCTTACCGTATCGTCTTCATCTATGCCGGTAATTGAAAGATCGGTGTATGCATGCTTAACGGCCTTTCCAAGCTTAGGCTCCGCAAAAGATGCGGATATGCTCGTAACCTGCTTTACGCTGTCATCCCACTCAAGCGGAGAAAAGACATAAGTAAGCGTGGCACTCTTCTTATCAGCCGCGACATCGGCTGTGCAAGCGTTTCCGTTTATGGTATATACGGCGTCATCAGCGAATACATAGCCATCGTTGGCCGTAACGGGGACGGATACGCGGAAATAATAGTCGCGCGTAAAGGTTGTTCCCGTGCTCATCTCGGAACTCCAGTCCTCATTCGCGGTTCCGTAAAGATCCGCAGGGCAGCGGTTCCAGCTGAGCACATAAATGGTCACACCTTCGGTTTTGCAGGTGGCGCGGAAGTACGGGTTGTTTACGCCGGTAAGTGACGGCTGTCTTATGCCTGTCACATCCACCTGGGTAATCGGGGTTTCGCCTTCCGCCAACGCGACAGGCATGGCGCTGAGCGCGAACACCAGCGCAAGAATAAGCACAAACAGTTTCTTTGATTTCATGGAGGTTTCCCTTCCTTTCTCTTCGGTTTGCGCGGGACCTACAGCCCCGCAAAAAACAGTCCTTATTATAACGCAATTCATCAAAAATTCAAGACAAATTCGCCAAAAAGCACACAAAAGCCCTGGCTGAACTGCCAGGGCTTTGTTGGAGCGGGTAAAGGGACTCGAACCCTCTATCTCAGCTTGGAAGGCTAATGTGTTACCATTACACTATACCCGCATATTGCGATATTCTTTTTTGGTGCGGGCGAAGAGATTTGAACTCATACGCCTGTGCGGCACCGGAACCTAAATCCGACGCGTCTGCCAATTCCGCCACGCCCGCATTTTTTGCTCTGAATACAAAAATGGTGACCCGTCGGAGATTCGAACTCCGGACACCTTGATTAAAAGTCAAGTGCTCTACCGACTGAGCTAACGGGTCATTCTTGGCTGGGGTGGCAGGATTCGAACCTGCGTATACCGGAATCAAAATCCGGGGCCTTAGCCGCTTGGCGACACCCCAATTCTGCACAAAAAAGCGCCATGGGGAAAAAGTAAATGGGGTGGGTAGTGGGACTCGAACCCACGACCTCCAGAGCCACAATCTGGCATTCTAGCCAACTGAACTATACCCACCATATACTTGGCGCGCCCGCAGGGATTCGAACCCTGGACCTACGGCTTAGAAGGCCGTTGCTCTATCCGGCTGGGCTACAGGCGCTTACGCACTCCCTATAGGCGCTGTTCCTTATCGGCGTCGCCCGGAAACGGCTTTCCGCTCTCTGCCGACATTTATGCATTTTATCAGAAAGGTTTATTTCTGTCAATGCCGTATTTTCATATAACGCACATTTAATGATATTATACAAAATACATTTCCAAAAATGCAAGAGTAAAGGGCCAAAATTGCAGTTTTTAGGTTTGATTGACAAATACATAACGGCGGTGTTACAATCACGTGGTTGCCGAGAGAAAAGCACGCTTCGGCACAAGAAGGAGGATTGTATATGACGACTGAACGAAAGGAAAAGCTGAAGAATATAGCGATGGATTTGCTGTTTGACATTATAGGCAGCATTCTGTACGCGGCCGGCATATATAGTTTTGCCTCAAAAGCGGACTTCGCCCCCGGCGGCATATCCGGCCTTGGCATAATCGTTAACCATTTTACCAACCTGCCCATAGGTATCTGCACACTTGTGCTCAACATACCTATTATTCTGATATGCATAAAAACCGTTGGCAAAGGATTTTTCTTTAAGTCCATAAAGACCATGATTATAAACACGATCATAATGGACGGCGTGTTCCCGCTGCTGCCCACATACAGCGGAGACCCCCTCATGGCCGCGCTTTTCGGCGGCGCTTTAAGCGGCGCGGGCCTTGCGCTGGTTTACTGGCGCGGTTCTTCCACCGGCGGTACCGATTTTCTTATAATGACGATCAGGAAGAAGTTCCCCCACCTCTCCATCGGCACCATATCCATATTTATAGACGGCAGCGTAATACTTCTTGGCGGTCTTGTATTCGGAAGGGTTGACGCGGTGCTTCAGGGCATTATCATGACGGCCGTTTCAACAACCGTTATAGACAAGATTACCGCGGGCTTTATGACCGGCCAGGTTACATTCATTGTTACCGGCAAGCCCAAGGAAATTTCGGACGTTATAATGAACAATATCGGGCGCGGCGTAACCAGCATTAAGGCAACGGGTATGTTCTCCGGCTCCGACAGAACCGTGCTTGTATGCGCGTGCTCACGCGCCGAGGCCTGCCACATTCGCGCCATAGCCTACAGCGCGGATAAAACGGCGCTGGTACTGCTGTGCCCCTACGACACGGCATACGGCCTTGGCTTCCAAGACCTTTCCGAGTGATTAAGCGCGCAAAGGAGACCGCATCAATGGATCTTATACTTGCATCCGCGTCACCGAGGCGCAGGGAAATGCTGGAACTTATGGGCTACGACTTTAGCGTTAAGCCGAGCATGGCCGAAGAAAACATAGAAATATGCGAACCCGGCGAATACGTGAGCCGACTGGCGAAAATAAAGGCCGCGGCTGTAGCCCGGGATAATCCCGGCTGCTGCGTGCTTGGATCGGACACGATAGTATATCTTGACGGAGAGATACTCGGCAAGCCGCACGACGAGGAAGACGCGTTTCGCATTCTTTCAAAGCTGAGCGGCCGCACGCACACCGTGTATACGGGCGTGGCTGTGATTTGTGAGGGCAAAGAGACCGTGTTCTATGACAGGGCCGATGTTACATTCAAAAAGCTTGAGGAGGCCGAAATACGCGACTATATAGCAACCGGCGAGCCCATGGACAAAGCCGGTGCCTACGGCATACAGGGACCGGCCACGGTGCTTGTTGAAAAGATAGACGGATGCTATTTTACGGTAATTGGTCTTCCCAACCCCCGCGTATACGGGGCGCTGAAGGAAATGGGCATTCTGCCAAGATGGCGCAGGCATTAAAAATGCCTGATTGTCTGGTTTTATTCAGGATGGGTGCATAAGCATACAAAAATATTTTAATTTTTTTGAAAAAAGGGGTTGTCAAATCAATAAACCCGCGCTATAATAACACTCGTTCCGTTCCTCCTTAGCTCAGTCGGTAGAGCATGCGGCTGTTAACCGCAGTGTCGTTGGTTCGAGTCCAACAGGGGGAGCCAATAAAGAAGCCCTTATCCGAAAGGATGAGGGCTTTTGATTTACCATAGGTTTTTCAGGCACAAAAATGGCCGCCCGATTAGGCGGCCATTCGTATTCGGCCGGGGTTACTCCCCCGCGCTTTCAAGTTTTTTCATAGCCTTTTTGAATTCAAAGCCGAACAATACGGCCGTGCAGGAAACGGCAATTATATCCGCCACGGGTTCCGCCATATATACGGCCGTGGTTTTATCGGCGATTATCGCGGGCATAATATATATCAGGGGAATCAGCAGCACAAACTTTCTTAGCACGGCAACGATTATTGAGCACTTGGCGTTGCCAATCGACACAAATGTCATCTGGCACGATATTTGAATGCCGAACACAAAGAGCACCGCGCAGTATATTCTGAGCGCGGTCGCGGCGAACTCGACAAGCTCCTCGCTTGTTGTAAACAGACTCGCGAAGGCCTGCGGGAGCAGCATCATTATGCCCCACAGCAGGAATGAATAGCAAAGGCAAACCTTCAGCAGAAGCTTAAACGTATCCTTTACCCTGCCGGCGTTTCTGGCGCCGAAATTATAGCTTAAAATAGGCTGAGCGCCCTGCGCTATGCCCGAAAGAGGCATCATGGCGAACTGCATTACGCTTGAAAGAATTGTCATGGCGCCGACGGCTATATCGCCGCCGTATTTAAGCAGGGATGAATTGAAGCAAACGGATATTACGCTTTCACTTGACTCCATTACAAACGAGGCGAGACCAAGCGCAACGCATGGCAAAATAAGGCTCAAATTTGGCTTTAGAGAGGCTCGCTTCAGTTTAAGTATACTTGTTCCCTTTATCAGGAAATGCAGTACCCACAGGCAGGAAAGGCCCTGAGAAATTATGGTGGCAAGCGCCGCGCCCGCAACGCCCATATCGAACACGAATATGAACAGCGGATCGAGCACAATGTTTGCCACGGCGCCTATAAGCACGGTATACATGCCCATTTTGGCAAAGCCCTGCGCCGTTATAAACGCATTCATACCAAGCGTAAGCTGAACGAACAGAGTGCCGATAGCATATATGTTCATATACTCAACGGCATAATCTATTGTGTTTTCGCTGGCGCCGAACGCGAGAAGAAAATCCCTGTTCCATATAAGTAATACGGCCGTAAGCACAACGGATATGCAAAGCTGCAGCGTAAAGCAGCCGCCGAGTATATTCTGCGCCTTTTCCATGTTGCCCTCACCCATCGCGATTGACGCGCGAGGTGCGCCGCCGGAGCTTACAAACGCGGCAAAGGCGGAAATTATAAGAATTATGGGCATGCACACACCTACGCCGGTAAGGGCCAGGCTTCCGTTTTCGCCCATGTGGCCTATGTATATTCTATCCACGATATTGTATAGCATGTTTACGAATTGAGCCGCAACCGTGGGTACCGCAAGCCTTAAAAGAAGCTTGCCCACAGGCTCCGTGCCGAGAAAAGTTTTGTCCTGCTGCATAAAAACAATTATTCCTTCCCGCCGCCCAACGCGGCAATACAAGCGATAGTTTACAACGGGTATAGTGATAAAGTCCCGCGCGGTATTGTGAACTAAATGGAAACTGTGTTTGTGTTATGCCTGCTTTACGGCTACAATATAACAGTCATAGAAAGGTGGAGTGGTCAAATGTTCAAACGCTTTGTTTCAAAAGAACCTGTGCTGAAAGGCTGGTCCGGCGACAAAAAGTATTGTTTAACCGATGAGCATGGGAACAGATTTCTGCTGCGCGTAACGCCCATTGAGAAATATGATGATAAAAAGAGGGAATATGAGCTTATGCGCCGCGTGGCTGAGCTTGGAGTGCCAATGTGCGCCCCGCTTGAATTCGGCACATGCGACGAAGGCGTTTATTCAATACAAACATGGATAGACGGCGAAGATGCTGAACAGGTCATGTCGGGCTATTCTGATACCGAGCAGTATGTATACGGCTTGGAAGCAGGACGTATTCTTCGCAAAATCCACTCCATTCCCGCACCCGAAACGCAGGAGGATTGGGAAAAACGGTTCAACCGCAAGATAGACAGGAAAATAGTCTTATATGAAGCCTGTCCCATCAAATACGAAAGCGGACAGGCGGAGGCATTTATAGATTACATAAACAATAACCGCCGCCTGCTTGCGGGCAGGCCGCAAACTTTTCAGCACGGCGATTACCACATAGGCAACATGATGATAGGCCGCAATGGGAAGCTATACATAATCGACTTCAATCGCCATGACTTCGGCGACCCGTGGGAGGAGTTCAACCGCATAGTTTGGTGCGCACAGAAAGCGCCCATGTTCGCTTCCGGCATGGTTGACGGGTATTTTGATGGCATCGTGCCTGCTGACTTCTGGCAGCTGCTTGCGCTTTACATAAGCAGCAACACCTTATCTTCCCTGCCGTGGGCCGTGCCGTTCGGCGAAAAAGAGATAGCAACCATGCGGAATCAAGCCAATGATGTGTTCAACTGGTATAAAGGCATGAGTGATCCCGTGCCGACATGGTACAGCAAGCCCTAACCCAACAAACATAAAAGGCTTTTGATGCTATTTTACACCGTGTTCAGCAATATCACAAAAACATAAAAGTGCTGAAAGCTTAGTGTTTTCAGCACTTTTATATGTAAGTAGCCACAAATATTGATATGTATGATAGTACACACCCCTCTTTGAAATCGTTAAAAGGTGCAATGGGTATGTACTTTTAATGATTTGGTTGTGAGGTATGTTGTGAGTACAGGCTGAAAATCGCCGTATCCTAACTAAATGTATTTACTTTGCTTCTGCGCTGTCTTTGTTCTTGCCAAGCATTGCAGCTGCAATCTCTGCAATAACCTGAAGGATTTCTTTTCTGCTTGACTTGTCATTGAGCTTTTCTAATATCGTCATGATATCAGTTTATGAGCATTTCTGCAACAAAGAATAAAAAAGCCTGAAAAAATCAATAGGTTTACAAAAAAACTGCACACCAGCCTGATACTACATCGTATCAGAACTGTTGTGCAGTTATGGTCGGGGCGAGGTGATTTGAACACCCGGCCTTTTGGTCCCGAACCAAACGCGCTACCAAGCTGCGCTACGCCCCGAATGGAGCCAATGAAGAGATTCGAACTCTTGACCTGCGCATTACGAGTGCGCTGCTCTGCCAACTGAGCCACATTGGCTTACGGCTTTATGCCGACGATTAGAGATTATATCATATTATTTGCCAAATGTCACTACCTTTGGCAAAAACAACATTAAATTTTTGTTCAGCGGCTTTATTCGCCGCAGTATCTTGTTGTTCCGCCGCGGTAGAGTTCTTCGGCCTGATCTTCGCTTAAGGACACAACCTCATACTTTTCCATGTGCATGTCCGCGCTTTCAACATATATCGCCCCGCCCTTTGGCACCGGCAGGATTCCGGAGTGCGGATCCGAATTTTCCGCGATAGACGCCGCCACGGCAGGATTAACCCTGACAAGGAAGTTATTCGACTCTTGCTTGGCTATAAGCCGCATGAGCTGCTTTCTTACCTTAAGGACGACGGTTTCAACGCTTAAAACCTTACCCGTGCCGCCGCAGTACGGGCACGCGCTTTGCAGAGTATGCGATATGCACTGGCGGGTCTTTTTGCGCGTCATTTCAACAAGACCAAGTTGGGTTATGCCAAGCACGTGGGACTTTGTGCGGTCCTTGGCCAGCTCGTCACGCAGGGTTGAAAGCACGCGTTCCTTATCCGCAATTTCGTCCATATCTATAAAGTCGACAACTATTATGCCGCTTATATCCCTAAGCCTCAGCTGGCGGGCTATCTCCCTTGCCGCCTCGCAATTGGTTTCGGTTATGGTTTCCTGCAGATTGTCCGTGCCTACGTATTTGCCGGTATTAACGTCTATGGTGGTAAGAGCCTCGGTTTGGTCGATTATTATATAGCCGCCGTTTTTCATCCAAACCTTATGGGCAAGCGCGCGGTCTATCTCCGTTTCAAGGCCAAGCTGATCGAAAAGATCCGGTATATCCTCATAGAGTTCCACCCTGTTTTTCAGCGACGGCGATATTATGTTCGCTATCAGCTGAACGCGCTCATAAAATTCCCTGTCGTTTATGGCAAGGCGCTTTATATCGGGCGTAAACAGATCTCTTATGGTTCTGAACACAAGCGGTTCTTCCGCATGCAGCAGGCGCGGCGCGCTCACAAGCTCGCTCTTTTGCTTTATTCTGCCCCAAAGCCTGGTTAAAAACAGAAAGTCCGAATGAAACTCCTCTTCCGTTTTGCCTTCGGCGGCGGTGCGGACAATAGCGCCTATATTGAATTCCTTTGCGGCGGACTGAGCCGCGTCCCTAAGCCTTGTGCGCTCGGTTTCGCTTTCTATGCGCTTTGATACGCCTATATAATCTACCGATGGCATAAGCACAAGCGTGCGGCCGGGCAGGGTTATATTGGTTGTGACCCTGGCCCCCTTGGTGCCTATCGGTTCCTTTACGATCTGCACCATTATTTCCTGGCCCACCTTAACTATGTCCTTTATATTTGGCGTGGGTCTTGAGGTTTGGGTTTCGGTTCCGTTGAATATAAAGTCCTGCCTATCCTGCTGAATATCGCCCGCAAAAAGATATGCATTCTTTTCAAGCCCTATATCCACGAACGCCGCCTGCATACCCGGCAGAACGTTTTGCACACGACCCTTATATATGTTTCCTACCAGTCTTTCACGGCCGCGGCGCTCTATATATATTTCGCTCGGCTTCCCCTGCTCAAGCAGTACTACGCGCGTTTGGTAGGGATTTATATCGACTATTATTTCTTTTTCGAGATCTGCTTCTGTCATCTTAGGCTGCCTATTAAACGGGCGTACTCCTCCCTCCTATAAACTCAACATTCTCTCTATGTACGCTGTAATCATAATCCTTTCCGCTCTGCCTTGCAAGGGCTCCCATCAAAAGCTCTATATTAAGGCTGCCGGAGGTATTCAAAACGCCCTTTACGCTGAGCACAACTCGCCCGCTTTCCTCGCTCACGCTCGAAGATATTACCTGGGGACGAATATCCACGTTTTTAAGCCCGCCTTTGGTGCGCTTTTCTACAATTATTTCACCGGACAAAAGTTCGGCAAAGCTTTTCTTAAGGTCATCTGCATCGGTACCCTCGGCAAAGGTTATTTTGTAAGTCGCGCTTTCAAGCAAAGCAGTAAGTGAGGGAAGCTTATCCTCAACGGCGTACGCTTCCTTAAATTCAAAGCCCGCGGGCAAAGCGGCATTGACAAGCGAAACAAACTCCGCCGCGTTCATATCCTTATCAAGCTTAACGTCAATCCACTCCGCGGCGCTTGTATAGCCGGTTGAAAGGGCGGTTGCGAAAGAAAGCAAAGGATGCGGATTAAACCCCTGAGAATAGCTGAGCGGTATTCCCGCGCGCCTGAACGCGCGCTGAAGAAGCCTGAGTATATCAAGATGCGAAACAAAGCGCACCGGTTCAAGTTTAGTTAATCTTGCAATAAGTCGCATACTTCTCTCCAAAACATCCGTTGCAGCCAAGCCGGCAGTCCTTGGTAACCTCGGCACGATAGGCCTTCTCGCTTTCGCGCTTAAGGTAATCCTTGGTCACTATCGAGTCTATATGATCCCACGGCAGTGCCTCATCCTTTTCGCGGCGCCTGTGCGCATACATATCGGGATCCACTCCGGCCTGCTCAAACGCGGCATTCCACGCCTCAAGCTTAAAGTGCTCATCCCATGAATCAAAGCGCGCCCCGTTATTCCAGGCAAGCTCGAGCACATCGGCAAGGCGCCTGTCCCCACGCGCAAACACAGCCTCCAGCACGCTTATATCAGGCTCATGGTAAGAGAACTCAACTCCCCTTATGCCTTTAAGCGCGCTTTTAAGCAGTTTCTGCTTTTCTATCAATGTTTCTTTTCTGTCCTGAGGTTCCCACTGGAAGGGAGTGAACGGCTTTGGCACAAAGCTTGACGCGCTTACGCTTAGCCTTAGCCCCTTGCCGCGCTTTTCCTTGGGCATTGAATAGAAGAGGGCGGAAACCTTGCGCGCAAGCTCCGCAATGCCCAGTACATCCTCCTCCGTTTCGGTAGGCAGGCCTATCATGAAATAAAGCTTAACGCCGTTCCAGCCGGATGAAAACGCGTCTCCCACGGCGCGCATAAGGTCATCCTCGCTTACGCCCTTGTTTATGGCATCCCTGAGGCGCTGAGTTCCAGCCTCCGGCGCAAACGTAAGGCCCGCTTTTCTTACGGACTGCATGCGCTCAAGGTCCTCTTTAAGGAAGCTGTCTATTCTGAGCGAGGGCAGGGATACGGACACGTGCTCATCGCTGAAGCGATCAATTATGCGCGGCACAAGCTCGTGAATATGCGAATAATCGCCGGAGCTTAGCGAGAAAAGCGAAACCTCGTCATAGCCCGTGCAGGCGATAAGCTCATCGGCCGCTTTCAGCACGGTTTCCATCTTTCTTTCCCTTATGGGACGATATATAAAGCCCGCCTGGCAGAAGCGGCAGCCCTTTGTGCAGCCGCGGAACAGCTCCAGCGCTATGCGGTCGTGCACTATGGGAATATAGGGCACTATGGGCTTTTTTATGTACTGCGCCCGGTCAAGATCCATCAATATGCGGCGCTGTACCTTATCGGGTGCCGTGGGCTCGGTTTTCTCAACGCCCAGATATTCCCCGTTTTCGCCGCGTTTTTCCGAATAGAAAGAAGGAATATATACGCCCTTTATCGCGGAAAGCTTTTTGAGGGTTTCCCTGCGGCTGAGCCCCGCTTTTTTCGCCGCAAGCACGGCATCGCAAAGCTCCATCACCATTTCCTCGCCGTCGCCAATCATGATGGCGTCCATAAAATCCGCTATAGGCTCCGGGTTGCAGGCGCATCCGCCGCCGGCGACTATAATCGGCTCATCCTCTCCCCTGTCCGCCGAGCGCTTATGAATACCCGCAAGGTCAAGCATGGTGAGTATATTCGTATAGCACATTTCATAAAGCAGCGAAAAGCCCACTATATCGCAATCCGCAAGCGGCGTGCGCGTTTCAAGGGTAAACATGGGTATGCCGTTTTCGCGCATGGCCTTTTCCATATCCGGCCAGGGAGCGAACGACCTTTCGCAGGCATATTCCTCGCGTGAGTTTATAACCTCGTACAATATGCGCGAGCCCAAATGGCTCATGCCTATTTCGTAAACATCCGGAAAGCACAACGCGAATCTTAACTGCGCGGATTCCTTCACTACGCTGTTCAGCTCGCCGCCGGTATATCGCGCCGGCTTTTCAACGCCCAGCAGCAGCCTGTCGCTAATAACAACTTTATCCAAACTTTATCCTCCGCGGGCACACAGCCCCAATATACTTATCAAACTTATTAAGTTTATCATCTATACGGCCTGCGGTCAATCATTGTAACTCACTTAAATGGGGAATTTGGGGCAAATTTACGGATATAGATCAGCGAATTCTTTCGCAAAAAAGGGCGTCCCTCAGGAACGCCCTCATATTGGCTTTTATTTATGTTTTATGCTATATACCCTCTTAGCAATAGTACTCCAGAGGATAGGTAAGATACTCAACGGGCTCAAGCTGATCGCAGGTTACATAGCCGGCGGGAGCACGGAGCAGAGAAGGAATGCGGTTTACAACCGTGGCACAGGTATGCTCAACGGTGGCGGGCTTCACAACGTGGAACTCGGTCTTGGGCTCGCCGAAGATTTCCCAATCGCACATATCGCCGTCGTCGGGGCCATAGACCTTGCCGATGGTCTGCTCTTCAATGGTAATACCCTGCATAGTTTCAATGGTAACAACGGCGGACATGCCGATGGCATTGCCGGCCTTGATATCCTTGCCGAGAGTTTCGCTATGGATATCCTTGTCTATGATGCAAGGCACATGCTTCTGAGAAATGCTCTTGATGGTAAGGCCAAGCTTGTTGCAGATAGCCTCGGCGGAGTTCCAAGCATAGGAAGGTTCAAACTCGGTAGGATGGGCAATCTTCTCTTCGAACTCGGCGGGAGTAAGGTCACAGCCATGTGCCTGGGCAAGGGCGATGCCGTATTCATCCACATTGTAGCTGTACGCGCCCTTTATCTTGGTAATGTTATGGCAGCCGGCCGCTACAAGGCCAACCATATTTATCCAGAATATATCCTGCATGCCGCTGCCGGTAATGGTGCAGCCATTTTCCTTGGCAAGAGCATCGAGCTTATTGATCATGGCGGCAGAAGTGGTCCAGGGATATATGGCCTCTTCGCAGGTGGTAATTACATTTATGCCGCGACTTACGCACTGCTCGATGGCTTCGTAAATATCGCCGATAAAGCTGCGGGTGGTGATGATGGCAACATCGGCATCGCACTCATCAAGAACCTTTTCGGCATTGTCGGAGATTATGACGCCGGTCTTGACGCCAAGCTCGGCCCAATCACCTATATCCTGACCTACGGACGCGCCGTGGCCTATGCCGCCTACTATCTGAGCGCCATGCTCATAGGCATAACGAAGGGTGTACTTGCTCATCTTTCCGCAACCATACTGAACGATCTTGATCTTATCCATGATAGTATCTCCTCTTCTTTTTATGTTCCGTGCTTCAAGCACTGTAATGGAGTATAAAGTATGATGTCAGTTGAGAGTCAAGAAGTTTTTGTTATTTATTTCTCAAAAATTTTACGGGTATCTGGAGCCTTATAAACATGTTCCTCTTTTTGTTGTTAAACAGGTTCAGTTCCGTCATTTCCTCGCAAATATAATCCCCGTTCAGGGTATAGCTATTCTCGCGGCAGTACTCCAATAGTTTTTCCGCGCCGTCGGCTTCCTGGTCAAAATCATCAAGGTAAATGCAGGCAAACATGCCGCTTTCTATAATCTGAATGTTTTCCCCATAGTCTCTAAGATGCTTATCACCGAAAATGAATATTTTATCGGCGATAAGGGAATGCTTCTCAAAATCCTCTTTTTTCACGCTGGTTCCGAGATTATAGGAAAGAAACTGCGGGATATTGCGCTTCATAAGATCTCTTCTCAAATCATTAACGGCCTTTTCATACGCGACAACGCCGCCGGAATAAAAGTTTTCCGTGCAAGGGATATACAGTATATGCCGCTGATCAATAAACTCAAGCGATATGGTGCCGCTTGCAGGCGATTTTCGATAGCGCTCGATGGACTGAATAGTACGCTCCACGGCCTCGTGCATGGCCTTAAGATCGCGCATCTGCTGGTGAATCTGGTTGTTTTTCTCGATAAGCTTCTGCTCGATAAGCATTATATCCTCTTTTTCAAGCAGGGTTTGAATTTCCGACAGGCTCATGTCGAGATTTCGCATATATCTGATTATATCAAGGCGGGATGTTTGGCGGATATCGTAGTACCTGTAATTCGTTTCTTCATCACGGTAGCTTGGTTTTAAGAGCCCCATTTGATCATAAAGGCGCAGCGTGGCAATCGAAACGCGGTTCGCCTCCGCCATTTCGCCGATAGAGAGCAATTGGCTCCTTATGTTTTTGTCCATATCCGTTTCTCCTTTTTGACGAATTATCAATATACAGTATACATAAAACTCTATTCCAAGTATAGACTTTTATACTAAAATTCGGCTTATAACATTAAACGGCACCCCGTTTAACAGGAGTGCCGTTTTTAGTCAGATTGTTGTTTGATTTTACATTACAACCGTCATTTTGCCGCTTTCGGCGCGAATTTCTTTGGAGAGCTTTTTGATTATGCGCTCTGAAATTTCGTCCTTGAATTTTGTCGCCATATCAGCGCTTATCTGCTCGCCTTCAAACACCATCTCTGCGGTATCCAGCTTTTCGGAATAGCGGAAGTTCAGTTTTATGTTCGCTTTTTCTGCACCTATTTCATTGAAGAGCAGGTTGAATATAAGCTCCTCGCCCAGAAGCACGGTGTTGCGGATGCGTTTTTCATCAAAGCGCTGACTCTTCATAAAATCGACCGCTCGGCCGAGAAGTTCATAGAAATCGAACGTAGCGCCGTTAATATCATATGTGAACGAACGAATTTTATATATAAAGTCCCGTGTTTTGGGCTTTTGAGGATTTTGGAATATCTGCTGCGGAGTACCGTCCTCGTATATGCCCTTTTCGTCCATATAGAAAACGCGGTTGCTCACGTTTTCTGCAAAGCTCATTTCGTGCGTAACGATAAGCATTGTCATGCCCTTGTCCGCAAGGCGCTGCATAACGCCCAAAACCTCGCTTACCATTGTCGGGTCAAGCGCGGACGTGGGCTCATCGAACAATATTACATCGGGCTTCATGGCAAGGGTTCTTGCGATAGCCACGCGCTGCTTTTGGCCGCCGGAAAGCATATCCGGATAAGAGAGCGCTTTACTGCCAAGGCCCACGGAGTCAAGCAGCTTCATGCCCTCGTCATAAGCCGTTTGCTTATCCATGCCAAGCAGGTTCACAGGCCCCAGCATAACGTTTTCTATAATCGTCATGTGGTTAAAAAGATTGAACGACTGGAACACCATGCCCATCTTTTGCCTTAGCTTTGCAAGCTGCTTTTTATCGGCGGCGGTTATATCCTGCCCGTCTATGTATATTTTGCCCGAGGTAGGAGTTTCGAGAAGATTAAGGCAGCGCATGAACGTGCTCTTTCCGCAGCCGGACGGGCCTATTATGGATATAACGTCACCATCGTTTATATCAACGCTGATATCCTTAAGTATTTCGTTTTCAAAGCATTTTCTGAGATGTTCTACCCTTATCATCTTGTTTTTACTCCCTTCAAAACATTCTTGCGAAGCTTGGGATTAAGCCTGCGCTGAACAAGCTTAAGAAGCTCTATAAATACGCTTGTTACGCCAAAGTATATAAGCGCGGTTGCGATAAGCGGGAAAAACGCCTGATACGTTCTGGTGCGCACGATATCGCTTACCTTTGTTAAATCCATAATGGCGATATAGCCTACGATGGAGGTTGACTTTACAAGCGACACAAACTGCCCCATATACAGGTTAAATATTCTTGCAGCCGCCTGCGGAAACACTATGCGGCGGAATGTATCAAACGGCATAAACCCGAGCGCGGTAGCGGCCTCAATCTGCCCCTTATCAACTGAATCAAGGCCGGTTTTGAACACACCTGAAAGCGATGCTCCCGTTTCAAGGCCAAAGCCTATTATGGCAACCAAAATAGCCGGTATATCCACATTCTTAAATACCATATAATAAAGTATCATAAGCCAAACGAGGATAGGTATTCCGGTTACTATTTTTCCGTACACGGCGGCAAAACCGCGGCAGAACGACGACTGTGAGCTGAGCATGGCGCAGAGCACAAGAGCCAGAACCGTTCCCAATATGAACGCGGCTACGCTTATTATTACGGTAATCTCAATTCCGCTTATAAAAAGCTTCCAACGGCCTTCGGTTATAAAGGTGCCTGTAAAGTCACTTACAAGTTCATTTATAAATGAGTCTTCCGATTGCTCCTCGCCCGAATCGGATGCCCCGGCATAGCGTTCCTTTAACAAAAGTATGGCCGAGTATGATTTTATATACGGCTCTGAGAACAAAATCTGCTCCGCGCGCTCATCGGTATAGGTAAGGTTTGATATAATCACGTCTCCCCTGCCGGAAATCAGAGAAGGTATGATGGATTCAAAATTCATTACAATCACGGAATAATCCATATTGAGCGCGTAAGCTATGCGCGCGCCAAGCTCAATATCATATCCTATGCATTCGGCGTCTTCCGAAATATAGCCAAAGGGCACAACGGCCGCATCGGTAAGTATTCTAAGCGTTCCTACCGGGTTTTCGGGAGGAGTAAGGTTGGGCATGGTGCGGTCGGTACCGTCTATCCAGCGCTTTTCCATATCGTCAAGCGTGCCGTCCTCTTTAAGAGTTTCGATAATGGCATTTACGCTTTTAAGCAAATCCTCGTTGCCTTTAGCCATACCGATATAGAACCCGCTTTCGCCAAACGTTTCATCCATAAGCGTAAGCGTATCGTCAGCCTGGCAATATCCCTGCAGGACGACCTCATCAAACGCGAAGCCATCGACTTTGCCCGCGCTTACCGCGGCAACTCCATCGGCAACGGAATTTGCCATGGTTATCTGAGCATTTGGGAAAAGCTCCCTTGCGGCAGTTTCGCTGTTCGATCCCGTCGGGACGCCAAGGTTAAAGTCCGCATTATTAATATCATCAAGGCTTTTTATTTTAGTCTTTTCGCTTTGTGTGCAGCCAAACGCAAAAGCGGCCAGCATACAGACAAGCAGCATGAAACAAACAAGCTTACGCTTCATAAAATCTCCCGGCAAAAACAATATCAGGCCGCGGGGCAGTACACCGCTCCGCAAGCCTGATACATTATAGCATACCTTTATTGGCGGAAAAAGACAAATCCTTCTTCCGCCGCGTTATTTAATTTTGCCATGATTACGGCTGTATCAGCCCATCGCCAAGCTTTATAACGCCGTCCGCGCGCTCCGCGATTGACATATCGTGAGTAACAACTATTACGCAGCGGCCTTTTTCATGCGCGAGGCGCTGAAGAATATCAACTATTCTGTTTCCGTTTTCGGTATCAAGATTGCCTGTCGGTTCATCGGCAAGTATTACTCCCGCGCCGCTCGCGAGTGCCCTAGCTATAGCAACGCGCTGCTGCTCGCCGCCGGAAAGCATGGCCGGATAGCGCTTATAATACTTTTCGTCAAGGCCAACGGCGGAAAGATTTTCCTTTGAAACTTTATCCGCTTCCGCCTGCGGCACGTTTTTCAGCTCAAGCGGGAAGGATACGTTTTCAAGCACGGTAAGGAGCGGCAGAAGGTTATAGCTTTGGTATATAACGGAAACATTGTCCCGGCGGTACACGTTTTCGTCAAGTGATTTTATCTCCTGCCCATCATAAAGTATTTTCCCGTCACTTGGCGCGTCAAGATCGGCCATAAGCGAAAGG
Source organism: uncultured Clostridium sp. (assembly GCA_964600045.1). Classification (GTDB taxonomy): domain Bacteria; phylum Bacillota; class Clostridia; order Christensenellales; family CAG-138; genus Phil1. The sequence goes on along the minus strand of CAZRHS010000011.1, from coordinate 20,411 downwards.
AGCGTTGTTTTGCCGCTGCCGGATTTGCCTATAATGGCATAAAACTTGCCGTACTCAAAGCCACAGCTTACGCCCTTCAGCGCGTGGGTGGTTTGAAACTTGTTTTTGTATGAATACATTACGTTTTCAAGAGACAAAGCATAAGCGGTATTTTCCATTTGCGTATCCTCCTTTATTCTTTGGCTGTCATAAGTTTTAATACATTTACCTTTGCCATGCGGCCCGCGGCCAACGCGCCGCCTATAAGATAGCACAGGGGTATAAACGGGGCGAGCGGGTTAACACTTAGCGTGGCGTTTGGCATGAACGATGCCGCAAGCACGCCCACAATGCCGAGAACACAGCCTATTACCGCCTGCATAGCGCACTCCGCCATAAGTATGCCCAGAACATTGCCGCGCGTGGCCCCTACGCTGCGCATTACGGCGGCCTCACGCTTTCTGCGGCGAAGAAGTATAAAGCTTGCGCCGAAGCCTATAACGATTATAAGCGCGAACAATACGGGCAGAAGCGCGTTAAGAAGATTTATCTGCTGAGTAAGCTTTGAGGTAACGTCGTTCAGCAGGGTATCGTTTATAACAAGCTTTGCGCCGCCGCGGTCCAGCCCCAACGCGAGCATATCCGCCTTAAACTTATCAAGATTTCTTGTGTTGCAAAGGCGCATCTGCAGGCCGTTGTAATGATAGGTTGAGCCGCACTCCTCGTATATGCCCTTAAGCGTGGCAAGCGGACAATATATTATGCTGCCGCTTGCCGAGGACGCGGAAAGCCCGCTGCCGTAAATGCCCACAACTGTCATCTCGTGCGTGCCCTTGCCGTTTGAAAGGACGGCCGTATATATTTCCCCGTTTTGTAGGCTCAGCCAGCCGGGAACCAAGCACACCATTTCATCCGATGTGAATACGCTTTCAGAATACCCTTCAAGCCATTCTATGCTTTGCGCCGCGGCGTACTCCTTAAGCGACACGTCTATATCAACGCTGTCCACGCCCTTAAGAGTGTCCTGCCCGTTTACGGAGCACTTCATGGAGGCTGTATATGAATCGACAAAGCCGCTGTTCAACAGGGCTTGGAACACATCCTCGGATATTGACGGTTCCCTTGTCGCGGATGCGCCTGCAATATACGCGTTTACCTCAATGGTATCATAAGCGTTTTCGCGCTCAAGCTTATTCATCTCTATGCTGCTGCAAAACGCGAGTATAAACGCCGTAAGCGCGGCGGATATAAGCACGGATACAATGCTTGGCCATTTATTGCGCACAAAATTGCGCCACGCTGTTTTGATAATCATATTATTCTTTCTCCCCGAGAAGCAGCATCGGTGACTTTCTGTATTCATTCAGGGTAAGAAGCACGATTATGATCAGGAATACAACGCTCACGGAAACCGCCGAAGCAACGGCGTACGCGGGATTTGAATCCAGTATGTATTCAAAGTCTTTATACTCGCCCTCGCCCTGCGCGGTTGAGAACGCGCCGTCCGTTTCCTCCGCAGGTTCGGTTTGAAGCACAGCCTCGGTAACCTTGGCGGAGAACGCACTTCCCGCCGCGGCACCTATTGCCGCGCCTATAAGGCACACAAGGGCAAGGCCTATAGCCACTATTACAACAACCTGGCCGCGCTTAACGCCAAGAGAGCGCATAAATGCGATTTCCCTGCGCTTTTGCAGAAAATGTATTACCGCAAGCAATATTGCGGACAGCGCCGCCACGGCCAGCGAAAGAATGAGCATTGTTCTGCCGATGCTTGAAAGCTGCTTTATGCCCGGCGCAAAAGCGGAGTAGCCCTGATCGTACACGGTTACTTCAAGCTGATAGCCGCCGCTTTGCTCTTCCGTAAGTCCGGACTGCGCAAGTTCGGTAAGGAAGTCCTCCGCCTTGTCATTAATAAGGCGTATGCTTGTGCTGTAGCTTGAAATTTCAGGATCAGGCGCGCCGGTTACAGACGATGTTGGGATTATTACATCCTTTGCGTACAACCCTTCGCCCATTGAGTAGCCGGATATGTTTTGAGATACGCGCACATTTCCGGAGAATATGCCTACAATCTCGTATTCACCTTCGTCAAAGTAATCCGTTGTGGGTGCGGCAAACTTGCTTTGCAAATACTGCATTGTAAAATTATACTTAGCCTCGTAAAACGACAGCGAAAGCTTATCGCCGACGGACCAGCCGTTGCATTCCGCCATATAATCACTTACAAGGCAAACCTTCGCACCGGAGAGATATTCATCCTCGCTTATTTTTCGGCCGTCCGATACATATACGCCACCCGAATGGAACGGGAGCATGGAGTCGGCATCGCTTGTGGTTATCGCGGTAAGGGAATTGGCGGTAGCAATATACGCATCTATGGCTTCTTTGAAAAACATCCCTCGCTCAGTATCAAAGAAATCGTCTGAATAAAGAGCGATGGGCATTTGGCTCATCGGTTCCGATGTATAAGTCTCAGCCCAAGTTCTGTTTTGATATTCATAGTAAGTCTCGCAATGGTAGTTATCGTCCGAAACGATTATGCCTAAAACCTTGAGGTTGTCGCCTATCGGATTACCGTTGGCATCATTTTGCTGCATTATTTCCAGGTTTACCGAGGCAATATATGTTTTGCCCGGTTCCAGATAAAAAGAGCCATCCTCACTTTCCGTGCCTATTTCAAACTCCGGGAAACCTACCGGAGTTTGTGTTCCGTCTTCCGTCTCTCGAACCGTGCCGGAATAGTTATAGATATTCAAAAAACTGCTTATATTTAAATTTTCAGCGAAATCGGTATATCCTGAGGCAGAGTATTCAACGGTTACCGGAACGCTTACAGCCGGGCTATACGGCCGAATAGTTATTTGCTCATCACCGCCAACCTTAAAAATAATTATGTCTTTTACTTGAGCGCTCTGGAGCACATTTCCATATTCCAAATAGTTTTCCGAGTTTACCTTTGCGCCAAACCTGCCGCGAACATCAATTTTTTCCACGGCTGAGCTATTCTCTATCAGAGATAAATCATAATCACGTGAGGCACATTCAATATATCCCGCATAGTCAAAATTATTTATATCATCGACTAAATTGCCGTTTCTGTCAACATGAGCAAACAATTTGGGCACGGCGATAGTTACAAATGCCGCATCGGTGGCCGCTATATTCTTCTTGGCATTCTCGTTAAGGTTAAGGCCAATACAAAGAAGCGCGGCGGACAATGCACAAATCAGAAGAAAGCAGATAAGCTTTACCGGCGCTCTCAAAGCCTGCTTTACGCTTGATCTGAAGGACATACATTTAACCACCTTTCATTTTAATATTTTTTAGTAGTGCATTCGCTTTGTTTTGTACTATACATATTTTTAGTGTGTACAGCGCAATGGTATCTCCTCCTTTCGTGCTGTTTTGAAATATTTCGTTGTGATTACAAATTGCCTGTTTTTAACCAAAATATCGCTGTTTATTTGCTCTGTGTCTATATCATAACAGAATTAATATTAATTTCAATAGTTTCAGCAAATTTTACCATTATTTTTTTGAAAAATGTACATTCCGCTATAAGTATCGCTATAAGCCGCAATTACAATAAAAAAGCGGCGCCCCGCTTTGTTCGGAGCGCCGCTGAGTATTCAGTTCTGCCTGGTTTTTACATTGCGCACCAGCCGCCGTCTACCGGCAGGATTACGCCATTCACATAAGAAGAATCATCGCTTGCCAGGAACAGCGCGGCGGCGGCAATCTGCTCGGGAGCGCCGGGCTTGGGAGAGCAGGCCAGAACAGGCTTCACACGGCCGTAGCCCGCCATATTAGGCATGCCCATTGACGTTGAAATTTCGGTATTGATGCCACCCGGAGCGATTGCGTTGCAGCGAATATTGTCATTTTGATACATGAAGGATGTATTGCGGGTAACGGAATTCATGGCGGCCTTGGATGCGCAGTATATCACGCCCGCACAGGTATGCTCCGCACCTTCCGACGTTATGTTTATAATATTGCCGGGACGGTTGTTTTGCTTAAAATAATTAACAGCCTTGCGAATAGCGCACATAGGCCCGTATACATTAACCCGCATAACTTTTTCAAAGCGTTCGTCGGTAGCGTCGCCTATGGGAGACATATCGTCCATAACGCCGGCGTTGTTCACAAGTATGTCCAGCGCGCCGAATTTTTCAACGGCAAAATCTATCATGCCCTCGTTTACGGCCCTGTCCGAAATATCGCCAGCGTATACGGCAACCTCACCCGGCTCGCCCGCAAGCGAAGCGGCAAGCTGCTCAAGGCGCTCAAGGCGGCGCGCAACGGCAACTACCTTTGCGCCCTCATGAACGAATTTCTCCACTATGGCATGCCCCATACCGGAAGACGCGCCCGTAACCACGACTACTTTGTTTTCGAGTTTCATAGAAGAATTGTCCTTTCCGCCGCCGCTTGATGCGTTTCGGCATTGAATTGATAAGAATTTATCGATATAATTGTAACATATCATTTATATACCGTCAATAGCGAATATCAAACAATTCCGATTTACGCTCAAAATACAAAAATGCCGCCGGATAAACCAGCGGCATAAACAATTTTTAATTTTACTTGTCTGTATACTCGCGCTTTACGCGCAGCCTGTTAATGGCCCTTGCAAGGCCTGCCTGCGCGGAACGATACTCGCGAATGCTTCGCTTTTGAAGTATCTCTTCCCTTGCCTTGTCCTCCGCCCGCCTGGCACGGTTTTCATCGATTTCCTCAGGGCGTTCGGCCGTATCGGCAAGGACAAGCACCTCGTTATTCTCTATTTTTATAAGCCCCGCTGAAACCGCGGCGGTCTTGGTCTGCTCGCCCGGAATGCGATACTGAAGCACGCCGGCGGATATGGCGCCTATCATGCTGCTGTGGTTCGCCAGTATGCCATATTGCCCTTCCGTTGTGGGGACGATAAGCGACTCGCACGGCCCTTCGTAAAAAACGCGATCCGCAGCGAGAATATATACCTGAAAAGGCTTACTCATGCGCTTCTCCCATCAGCTCGGCCTTTTTTACAACGTCCTCTATGGTGCCCACATTATAGAACGCCGCTTCCGGATAATCATCCATTTTTCCTTCCACTATTGCCTTAAATCCCTTTACGGTTTCGCTTAAGGGAACATATACGCCGGGAATGCCGGTGAACTTTTCGGCAACGTGAGTGGGCTGCGCAAGGAATTTCTGAACCCTGCGGGCGCGGGTAACGGTTTGCTTATCCTCCTCGCTCAGCTCGTCCATGCCGAGTATTGCGATTATATCCTGCAGCTCGTGGTATTTTTGCAGTATTTCCTGCACCTTGCGCGCGGTTTCGTAATGCTCCTCGCCTACAACGGATGCCTCAAGTATTCGTGAGGTTGAGGCAAGCGGATCAACGGCCGGATATATACCCTGCTCGGCGATTTTTCGGCTGAGCACGGTTGTGGCATCAAGATGCGTAAACGTTGTTGCGGGGGCAGGGTCCGTAAGATCGTCCGCGGGAACATATACGGCCTGAACGGACGTTACGGAGCCATCTTTTGTGGATGTTATCCTTTCCTGCAGAGCGCCCATCTCTTCCGCAAGCGTAGGCTGATAGCCAACCGCCGACGGCATACGGCCAAGGAGGGTTGAAACCTCGCTGCCGGCCTGAACGAAACGGAATATGTTATCTATGAACAGAAGCACGTCCTTATGCTCCTCGTCCCTGAAATATTCAGCCATTGTAAGGCCCGAAAGCGCAACGCGCATACGCACGCCTGGAGATTCGTTCATCTGGCCGAAAACCAAAGCTGTTTTATCGGCAACGCCGCTTTTACGCATTTCCGTCCAAAGGTCGTTGCCCTCACGGCTGCGCTCACCTACGCCGGTAAACACGGAATAGCCGCCGTGCTCCGTTGCAACATTATGAATAAGTTCCTGAATAAGAACCGTTTTGCCTACGCCTGCGCCGCCGAACAGGCCAATTTTGCCGCCCTTTGAATAGGGCTCAAGCAGGTCTATTACCTTTATGCCGGTTTCAAGTATTTCAACGGTGTTGCGCTGGCTTGCGAAGCCGGGAGCTTTTCTGTGTATTTTCCAACGCTTTTCGTCTTCTTTTATTTCATCGCCGCCGTCAATGGGCTTACCCAAAACGTTGAACATTCTGCCGAGCGTGCATTCGCCGACGGGAACGCTTATTCCCCCGCCGCAGGATTGCACCTGCATGCCGCGCGTTAAACCCTCGCTTGCGGCAAGCATTATGCAGCGCACGGTGTCATCCCCAATGTGCTGAGCCACTTCCATTATCCGCTCCTCGCCGCCTACACTTACCCGAAGAGCCTCCCTGATTTTAGGAAGCTGCTCATGCGGGAAAGCAACGTCTATTACAGGTCCGGATACCTGCACGATTTTTCCTGATATCATAAAGAGCTTACCTCCTTTGTGTGTTTCTTTTTCTGTGCCTTGGCGCCGGAGGATACCTCCGTAATCTCCTGCGTTATGGCCGCCTGCCTTACGCGATTGTACTGAACGGTAAGATCGTTCAATATTTTCTCCGCGTTTCTGTTCGCGGAATCCATTGCCGCCATGCGCGCGCTCTGCTCGCTGCAAAAGCTATCCACAAGAGCGCTGTAAATAAAGCCCGAAACGTAGCTTTGCATTACGCTGTCCAAAATAGCGCTTACGGACGGCATAAACTCAAACGGGGAAACAACGTTTTTCTCGTTTGCGCCGGTAGCGAACTGCGCCCTGTGGAACGGCAGAAGGCGGGTTGATATGGCCTTCGATTCGAGGCTGTTTTTAAGATCCGTATATATTACGAATATCTTATCAACCGTCCGATTATCAAAAAGTTCCAATAACAGGCTGCTTATTTCCCTGGCCCTGTGAAGGGTTGGGTTCTGGGCCGTGTAAAGAAAGCTTTTTTCTATGGGTATTCGGCGCTGAGTAAACGCCTGCCTGCCGTATTCGCCGACAACAAAAAGCTTTATGTCGTTATGCTGGCTTAAAAGCTTTTCGGCTTCCTTTATCACGTTCTGGTTATAGGCACCCGCAAGACCTTTATCGGCCGTAATAACCAGCACGGCGTATGTGCCGTCCGGCGCGGGACTGCCGTCCGCAGGGAAGAAATACTTGCTTTCAACATCGCTTACCGTACGGAAAATGCGCTTTATCTCGCCCTGCAGCGCCCTGAAATACGGGCGCGTGTTTTCAAGTTCCTCTTTTGCCTTGCGCATTTTGGTAGAGGCGATCATATACATGGCGTTGGTTATTTTTTGAGTATCCTTAACGCTGTTTATGCGGCTTTTTATTTCCTTAGTGTTTGCCATTACCGCTCACCGCCTTTATGCCTCGGCACTTGCCGTATACTCCTTCAAATACTCCCGCGCCACACTAAGGATTTGATTTTGCATCTCGTCCGTAAGTACGCCCTTTTTATCTATTTCGGCACATACCTTCGGAGCCATCTGCTCCACGTAGGCAACAAGGCCGGAACGGAACTGCAGTATTTGGCGAACGGGAATGGTCTGCATAATGTGGTTAAGCGCCGCAACAAGCGTTATAACCTGCTCATGCTGGCTCATGGGCGAGGACTGCTTTTGCTTAAGCAGTTCCGTCAACCCGCGGCCGTATATAAGCTGCTGCTTTGTGGCCTCGTCCAGATCGCTTGAAAACTGGGTGAATACCTCCATCTCCCTGTACTGCGCAAGCTCAAGCCTGAGCGCGCCGGCTGCCTTTTTCATGGCCTTTGTCTGGGCGTCTCCGCCTACACGGGAAACGGAAAGTCCTACGTTTACGGCAGGGCGCTGGCCGGAGAAGAACAGATCGCTTTCAAGGAAAATCTGACCGTCCGTGATTGAAATAATGTTCGTGGGGATATACGCGGACACGTCCCCCGCCTGCGTTTCAACTATCGGGAGCGCGGTCATGCTGCCGCCGCCCTTTTCTGCGCTAAGGTGAGCGGAACGCTCAAGCAGCCTTGAATGCAGGTAGAAAACATCGCCCGGGTACGCCTCTCTGCCCGGAGAACGCTCCAGCAAAAGCGAGAGCGACCTATATGCCACGGCGTGCTTTGAAAGATCGTCGTACACTATAAGCACGTCCTTGCCCTGCTCCATGAAATACTCACCGAGAGCGCAGCCCGCATAGGGGGCAATATACTGGAGTGAGGCCGACTCGCCGGCGGTTGCGCACACAACAACCGAATACGAAAGCGCATCATGCCTGCGAAGATTTTCCACAAGCTGAGCCACAGAGCTTGCCTTTTGGCCTATTGCCACGTATATGCAGATAACATCCTTGCCCTTTTGGTTAAGCATTGTATCCACGGCGATGGCGGTTTTGCCGGTTTGACGATCCCCGATTATAAGCTCACGCTGGCCGCGGCCTATGGGGAACATGGAGTCTATCGCGATAAGGCCTGTTTCCATAGGCTTATTAACGCTTTGCCTGTCTATTATTCCCGGTGCGGGTCTTTCAATGGGGCGATAATCCGCGGCATCAATGGGGCCAAGATCGTCTATGGGGCTTCCCAAGGCATCCACAACGCGGCCTATAAAGCCCTCGCCTACGGGGATGCCGGCTGTTTTACCGGTGCGCATTACTGTGCTGCCCTGCGAAATTTCGCTGTCGTCACCGAAGAGTATGCAGCCTATATAGTCCTTTTTCAGGTCCTGAACCATGCCCCTGATTCCGGATGAAAAGAGAAGTATTTCGCCGTAGGAAGCGGACTCAAGCCCCGCAACGTTAGCAATTCCGTCGCCAACGCTGAGCACGGTGCCAACCTGATCGAGCATAGTGTCCGGCGTCCAGCTTTTAAGGCTGTCCCTTAAAAGAGGAATAACGTCCGCATCGGTATGCTCGGCGATTTTGGTCCATTCTTCGCGCAGCTGCCGCAGCCCGCTCTGTATCAGTTCCGGCCTACGGTTATCATTCATGCCGCATGGCCTCCTTTATCAGCTTGTCGGCCGCATCCGCCGCAAGGTTTGCTATTTCCTTATTGGCAGAGGCGACTATGCGGCTTTTTTCGGCGGCAGCCTGCGCCTTGGCATCGCTTATTATCTGCTCCGCCTGCTTACGAGCCTTTTCTATTTCCTCATCCGCCTCAGCCTCGGCCTCCTTTGCGGCCTGTGCTTTCATTTGGCTTATTTCGGCGTCTGCACGATCAAGTTTCGCCCTGCGCTCCTCATCAAGGGCCGCCGCGGAATCAAGCTTTTCGTTAGCGGCCTTGTCCATTTGCTTATAATAATCCGTTCGTTTGTCCATAAAGGCCTTTACGGGCTTATAGAGAAGGAACCAAAGCCCGCCTGCCAATATAACAAAATTGAACAGGTGCAGCAGAATCTGCTGCCAATCAATATTGAGAGGGACTCCCATCTTTTATGCCTCCATTAAAGCACGAAGATAATAAGTATTGCGACTATAAGGGCATATATGATGGCGGTTTCAACAAAGACCAGGCCAAGCATAAGGGCGGTACGGATTTTGCCTTCCGCCTCGGGCTGGCGGGAAATACCCTCAACCGACTTTGAAATGGCAATGCCCATGCTTATTGCGCCGGTAGCCGCGGCAACGCCTATAGCTATAGCGGCGGCCCATGCCTTGGTGCCGGTTGCGTTATCCTCGGTCTCGGTTTCGGTTTCGGCTGTTTCTTCTTCGGTATTCGCGGCAATAAGCTCATCGCCGTTTGAGGCATAAGCGCATACCGAGAAAGCAAGCAGCATGGTAATCATAATTACAGCAAAAGTTATCTTAAAAGTGTTTTTCATTTTAATTTACCTCCGTTTCAGGCCGCGGCCTGTATTTTAACCTTTTTATTTTTCTTTTCTTTTTTATGAGGTTCGCTGACCTCTCCGTAAAACAGCGCAGTAAGCATAGTCAGTACGTATGCCTGAATAAGCGCATGCAGCAGCGTAAACATTACGCCGACGATAACCGGCAGAACAAAGCTTAGGCTTATATAGTAATAAACAAGCTCCGTAACCAGCAGTCCGCTCAGCAGCGCGCCGAACAGACGAAAGCTCATTGAAATGGGCAGTGAGAAATCCTTAAGCGTGTTGCCTACTCCCCTAAGTCCGTTGCCCGCTATTCCGCCGGAAAGAATTACCAGATAGGACAGGCAGCCCATGGCGATTGCCGCGTTTATGTCCGATAGCGGCGCGGGCAGGGCAATTGACGAGCCCTGCGTGGTAACCCCCTGAAAGCCGAACAGTTCAAAGAGCGTGCTTATAAATATATATGAGCCCGCCGCGAATACGTAGCCGCCCAGGAAATTGTTTCTGTGCGGGCTGTTTGATTTGGCAAGATCGTCAAACAATCCTACCCATTTTTCAAGCAGCAGCTGAAACTTGCCCGGCACAAAGCTGAAGCGCGGAATAACAAATATTCTTATGCAGGCGGCTATAATAAGCAGTGCCACGGTTAGCACAACGGCCGATATAAAGGCCGGGTTCACATCCTTGATGCCTAAAAAGCTTATCTTTTCGCTTTCGTGCAGAACGGCATCCTTCATTACCTCTTTAATGCTCTCTTTGCTTCCCTGAGAAGAAGAGCCGGTAAGCACAATCAGTATGAGCAGAACGACCGCCGCGCATACAAACGGCAAAATGCCGCCCGCTTTTTGCTTTTTGCTCATAGGCAATCAGCTCCTCTGCTCCTCTTTTCGCCCTTTTCACCGCGCCTGAACACGAGGCGAAACAGCCACCTGGCAATAGGTCCGGCAATGAAGAGCTGAATGGGCAGAGCCATTATAAAGTTTCTGCAATAGGTTTGAAGGTAGTTCGGTATGAACTGGCTTGTGAAACCGTAGCCGTGCCAAACGCCGAGTATGCTGGCAAGAGCAACCTGAGAAACAACGGTAAACGTTTGTATCGCGAATATAATGGCGATAGGCCTGTCCGTAGGCTTTACCACGCGGAACGCGAAATGCTTTGCGACATGGCTTGATATAAAGAAGGCGCAAAGAAAAATGATTGTAAACTCAACCCACATTCCCTTAAGCGCAATCAGAAAAGTTGCGTTCACAAAGCTGCCGGTAGCGAGCACGGTGTTATAAAGTGTCATGATATAGACCATGATCCACGCTGTAACGGCCGTAAATATAACGGATTCAAATTTAGTCTTTGGCATATTTATTCCTCCTGCTACTGTATTTTGGTTAATTATGCCGTATGCTTTAACCCAACGAGCCAAAAAGCAAATGCCACGCTACCGTCGGACAATGGCAGCGCGACATTTTTTGTCTGCATTAAGGTTATAAACAAAAACATGCCAGGCAAGCATAAGCCTGCCAGGCACAGTTAAGTATTATACACAATTTATTCGTTTTTTCAAGTTTAGTTTTTGTAAAGAATATATACAAAAGTATATAGAAAGTGTTATTGTGCCAAGCTGCGGCGATAAGCCGGCTTGACAAGCGCCAAATATAATAATACCATAAATTCAAGCGGATTGCCGCCGGGTAACCGCCGAAGCTTATTTATGTATCGTTAGGCCATGGGAGATACATAAGTGAGCTTTTATTTTTATCAAAGGAGCAGGATTATGAAATGGATCAACCTTATACTTGCGGGAATTTTTGAGATTACATGGGCCGTTGCCATGAACTTTTCGGAGGGCTTTTCAAAAATAGTGCCCAGCATTATAACCGCGGTTGGATACATAGCAAGCGCGCTTTTTCTTTCAATGGCACTTAAGGAGCTTCCGCTCGGAACAGCCTACGCCATGTGGACCGGAGCAGGCATTATAGGCACAACGGTGCTTGGAGTGCTGCTGTTTCATGAGCAGCTTACGTTTCCGCAGGTTATCTGCCTTATTCTGATAGTAACCGGCATTGTGGGGCTGAAGCTTTTAGGTAAGGAATAATATGGCGCGGCCAAGCGCGAACAATATGCCCTTTCCCTTTAATATGTTTTGCTGATATAATAAAGCTGATTTCAAGCTCATTTTGACTTGCCGTGCAAGAATAAGCGCAGATTGGAGGGAACTATCATGCGGATCCTGATTGCGGAAGATGAAGTAACCATTGCAAAAGCGCTTAAAGTAATGCTTGAAAAAAACAAGTTTGCCGTGGACATGGTGCACAACGGCAACGATGCGCTTGACTATATTTTTGCCGGCGATTACGACGCACTGGTGCTTGACATTATGATGCCCGGCAAGGACGGCATAGAGGTTCTTAAGGCCGCGCGTGCGGCAGGCAACACAACACCCGCGCTGTTTCTTACGGCAAAGGCCGAGATTGCCGACCGTGTAGCGGGGCTTGACGCGGGAGCGGACGACTATTTGCCAAAGCCCTTTGCCGCAAGCGAATTCCTGGCCCGCGTGCGCGCGCTTGTGCGCAGAAGCACAGCGTACACGCCAAACGTGCTGAGCCTTGGCAACGCAACGCTTGACTGCAGCCTGTATATGCTTAAAGGCCCCTGCGGAGAAATACGCCTTAACAATAAGGAATATCAGCTTGCCGAGCTTTTTTTAAGGCACCCCAGGCAGGTTTTTTCATCCGAGCACCTTATGGAAAGGGTTTGGGGACCGGACAGCGAAGCCGAAATGGACGTTGTTTGGACATATATAGGATTCCTTAGGAAAAAGCTTAAGCAGATAGGCGCGAATATAGAAATTAAAACAATACGCGGCGCGGGCTACGCGCTGGAGGTTACGCAATGCTGAAAAAGATGCGGCTGCGCTTTATAGCCGCGGCGATGGCGGCGTTCAGCGCGGTTGTGCTGACGCTGCTGTGCTTTATAAACATTTGGAATTACCATAACCTTACCGCCCAGCAGGACGAGGCGCTGGAGCGGCTTATGGGCGCGGACAATCTTCAGGCACCGTTCTCGCCGAACATGGGTACACCTTCCTTTGACGGATGGCTTAACTTTTCGCCGGAGGTGCAGTATTCCCTGCGATTCTTTTCCGTGCATTACGACACAAGCGGCAATCTGGTCAGAGTAAACGGCGAATACATAGCATCCGTTTCAAGCAAGGAGGCGGCCGAATACGCGCAGGCGGTGCTTAAAAGCGGGCATGAGCGCGGATATGAAAGCGGCTATCGCTACCTTGTAAGCAAGAGTTCAAGCGAAACGGTTGTGCTTTTCCTTAATTCCGAAAGGGAGCTGCAGACGATGCAGTCTCTTTTCTGGATAACGCTTGCCATAGCGGCGGCGTGCTTGGTGGTGCTGTTTATACTCGTTTTCCTGTTTTCGCAAAGGGCGATAATGCCTTATGTAAAGAACCTTGAGGCGCAGAAGCAATTCATAACAAACGCGAGCCACGAGCTGAAAACGCCGCTTACGGCCATTGCCACAAGCGCGGACGTGCTTGCGATGGAGCTTGAGGACGACGAATGGGTTAAGAACATTCAATCGCAATCCGCAAAGCTGTCTAAGCTTATAACAAACCTTGTTACCCTCTCCCGCCTTGACGAGGAAAATCCCTTCCCCGTAAGAACCGAGTTTTCGCTGAGCGACGCGCTTTGGGAGCTTGGCGAGCCGTTTGCCTCGCTTGCGCAGGCCAAGGGCAAGCATTATTCGCAAAACATAGCGGATGGGCTTAGCATAGTGGGTGACCGCGCCGCCATACAGCAGATGGTATCCATACTGCTTGACAACGCACTTAAATATTCCACTAACGACGGCTGTATTTCCCTTTCCGCCCAATACTGCGGAAAGAAGGCCGAAATAGTTGTTTCAAATACCGTTGATGCCGTGAAAGATACCGATACGTCTCGCTTTTTTGAGCGATTTTACAGGGCGGACGAATCGCATTCAAACACCGTTGGCGGAACGGGCATAGGCCTTTCCATAGCCAAGGCAACAGCAGAAGCGCACGGCGGCGAAATATACGCAAAGCAGATAAACGGCACAATGGTTTTTCGCGTACTTCTTTAATCATATAAAAGCCTTAATTCAGGCGCGGCGGAGAGGCTCTCCCCCGCGCTTTTTTGAACGCCTTTTTCAAGCTCATTTCAGGTTCGTCGGCTACTCTTTTACGGATACCTGATATAAGCAGTATGAGGAGGTGTAGAAGATGATTCAGGTTTCGCACCTGACAAAGTATTACGGCGATTTCCCGGCGGTAAAGGACCTGTCCTTTGATATAGAGGACGGCCACGTTTACGGTTTCCTTGGGCCGAACGGAGCTGGAAAATCGACCACAATGAACATCATGACCGGATGCCTTTCGCCCACGGACGGCACGGTCAAAATAGGTGACTACGACATATTGGAACAGCCGGAGCAGGCTAAGCGCCTTATCGGCTATCTTCCCGAGCAGCCGCCGCTTTATCTGAACGAAACGCCGCAGGAATACCTTATGTTTGTTGGTGAGGCAAAGGGGCTTCACGGCAAGGCGCTGCGCGAGGATATAGACAGAGTTGTAAAAAGCGCGGGCATTGAGGACGTGCGCGACAGGCTTATAGGTACCCTTTCAAAAGGCTATCGTCAGCGCGTTGGCATAGCGCAGGCACTTTTGGGCACACCGCAGGTTATTATACTTGATGAACCCACGGTTGGCCTTGACCCCATCCAGATTATTGAAATTCGCGATCTTATAAAGGAGCTTGGAAAAACGCACACCGTAATACTCAGCTCCCACATACTTTCAGAGGTACAGGCCGTTTGCGAGCAGGTGCTGATTATATCAAAGGGCAAACTCGTAGCGTTCGATACTCCCGAGAACCTTGAAAAGCTGCTGCTTGCTTCAAGCGGCGTAACATTCCGCGTTGAGGCTGAAAAGGCCGCCGCGGAGGCGATACTCGCGGCCGCAGACGGTTTGAGCAACTACGAGATTAACGAAGAGAACGGCGCGTGCTCCATTACGGCTAATCTTGCCGCCGATGCGGACGCAAAGGATGTTTGCGGAAAGATTACGCTGGCGTTTGCCGCGAAGGGACTGCCGGTATTTGAAATGCGCACTAAGAAGGCCAACCTTGAGGATGTATTCCTTGAGCTTACCGAATCCGGCGCCGCCGAGGACGAGGCAAAGCTTGACGAGAGCGATGCCAATTCAACCGACGAAGGCTCTTCCGATACCGAAGCCCAGGCCGATACCGAGGCAAAGGCCGAAAATGAAAACGAAAGCGAGGCGGAAAACAAATGATTGCTGTGCTTAAGCACGAACTTAGGAATGCGCTCAACACGCTTACGTTTTATCTGTTCTGCGCGGCGCTGCTCTGCTTTATAGGCGTAGGCGCGCTGAAATACAATATTCAGCAGTCTGTGGCAAACTTTGAATACGTGCTGAACTTTGTTTCAATAGGGCTTGTTGTAATAATACCCGTGCTTACAATGCGCTCCTTCGCAGAGGAACGCAAGCAGAAAACCGACCAGCTGCTCTATTCCCTGCCGCTTAAAACCTGGCAGATAGTGGGCGGAAAGTATCTTTCCCTTGTGGCCATGTTCCTGCTGCCCATCGCGATTATATGCATTTACCCCTATGTGTTCTCCAAATTCGGCGATGTTTATCTGCCGGCCGCTTACGGATCTCTGTTCGCGTTTTTCGTAATGGGCGCGGCGCTCATATCCATAGGCATGTTCATTTCGTCCCTTACGGACAACCAGGGCTTTGCCGCGGGAATATCCATAGTGCTGTTCCTTTTCAATTATTACAGCGTATCCCTCGCGGAGCAGGTTTCTTCAACAAGCTACGGCAGCCTGTTCGCGCTCTGCGCAATAGCGGTGCTTATAGGCTTTGTTGTAAAGGCACTTACCAAGAACAACGTGATAGCCCTCTGCACCGGTGGCGTTCTTGTTGCGGCCACCGTTGCGGCGTTCTTTATAGTGCCGGACAGCTTTGAGGGTCTGCTTCCGGACATAATGAAGAAGCTTTCCCTGTTCGATAGGTTTACAACATTTGTAAACGGCATTTTTGACCTGACCGGGCTTGTTTTCTACGCCTCGGTAATTATACTTGGCCTGTTCCTTACGGTTCAGTCACTTGAGAAGCGGAGGTACAACTGATGAATAAAAATCGGATACGCAGCCGCATCGCCGCGAAGGGCGGCTCATACTCCATAGCGGTTTCGGCAATAGTTCTTGCCATACTCGTTGCCGTGAATGTTTTCGCGTCCGTACTGCCTACCTCCGTTACAAAGTACGATATGACCTCAACCAATCTTTATTCCGTTACCAGCAGCACAAAGGTTGTTGTGAACGCGCTTGAAAAGGACGTTGAGATATACTGGATAGTGCAGGCTGACGAGGAGGACGAGGTTATAGAAAACCTGCTTGGCAAATACGAAAGCCTTTCCTCCCACATTACGGTTACAAAGAAGAATCCGGACGTATACCCCACGTTCGCTTCCCAGTACACCGACGAAACCGTGCCTAACAACAGCCTTGTTGTTGAGTGCGGAGACAAGAGCCGCTACATAAGCTATAACGACATATACCTTAGCGACATAGACTACACTACCTATTCCTACGTTTATTCGTTTGACGGCGAGGGTGCCATAACATCCGCCATAGACTACGTTGTTTCCGACGAGCTGCCCAAGATTTACACTCTTGAGGGTCACGGCGAATCCGATCTGCCCAGCGAAATGCAGACGCAGATAGAGAAGGAAAACATGGAAGTTGAGTCTTTCTCCCTGCTCAATACGGACGAAATTCCCGAGGATGCCGACGTGCTGCTTATATATGCGCCCACAAGCGACATTTCTGAGGACGAAGCAACCATGCTGAGCGAGTACGTTGAAAACGGCGGCAAGCTGCTTGTAATAGCCGGCCCCACAACGGGCGGCACGCTTACAACGCTTTACAGCGTGCTTGAGGCATACGGCGTTGAGGCGGCGGAAGGCCTTGTTATAGACGAGGACCGCGAGCATTACGCCTTCCAGCAGCCCTACATACTGCTGCCGACCATCGAAACCACCGATATTACCCAGCCGCTTATAGACGAAGGTTATTACGCCATATTCCCGCTTGCGCAGGGCCTTACCGTTACCGGCAGCTCCGTTACATCGCTGCTCACAACTTCCGAAAGCTCCTTCAGCAAGGTGGACGGTTTCCAGCTTGACACTTACGAAAAGGAAGATGGCGACGTGGACGGCCCGTTCAGCGTTGCGGTTTCCGTTGAAGCTTCAAACGAAGGACAGCTTATATGGTTCGCTTCAAGCTACTTCCTTAACGAGGCTTACAATGCCTATTCCTCCGGCGCCAACCTTGACCTGGTTATGAACGCGCTTTCAAGCCTGATAGGTGAACGCGAGGCCGTTTCCATACGCAGCAAGAGCCTTAGCTACAACTATCTTACCATTTCCGATTCTACGGCATCTAAGCTCAAGGCCTGGATGATAGGCATTATGCCTGCCATATTCGTGCTGTACGGAGTATATACCGTTATAGACAGGAGGAGGAAGCGCAATGCGTAAAGCTACCAAACTATATGTACTGTTAGGCGTTCTGCTGGTGGTTTGCGTTGCCGCGTTCGCGGTAAGCCACTACGAGGAGAAAAAAGAGCAGATTAAGAACACCGGCGACGAGATACTTGCCATACCTACCGACAGCGTTACCGCGCTCAGCTGGACCAACTCCAGCGGCACATTCTCCTTTACAAAGGGAGAAAGCTGGACCTATGATGACGACGCGGCTTTCCCCGTTGACGAGGAAAAGATAAACGAGCTGCTTTCCCAGTTTGAGTCTTTCTCCGCCGCGTTCACGATTGACGATGTTGAGGACTATTCGCAGTATGGCCTTGATGAGCCTGAATGCACCATAAGCATTACAGCGGGCGAGGAGACATACACGATTGAGCTTGGCAGCATCAGCGTGATGGATGACGAGCGCTATATTTCCGTTGGCGACGGCCGCGCGTACCTTGTTGCCCACGATCCGCTTGAGGAATATGACGCTGTGCTCAGCGACGTGGTACTCAATGACGATGTTCCGGAATTTGACACTACCGAGAAGATAACCTTCACCGGCAGCGAGAACTACACCATAGAGCGCAGCGAGGATATCAAGAGCCTCTGCGCCGAGGATGTGTACTTTGCCGAAAGCAAGCCGCTTGACACGGAAAACGTTGACGAGCTTGTTGAAACGCTGCAGGGCCTGATATTGAACAGCTACGTGACCTACAACGTGACTGACGAAGAGCTTGCCACTTACGGCCTTAACGAGCCTGAGCTTACGATATCAATCGATTACAGCTCCACTGATGACGAGGGCAGCGAAACGGATTCCGGCACGATAGAGCTTGAGTTCTCCCGCAATCCCGAAGAGATTGCCGCGTATGAAGAGGCTATGGCCAGCGACGCGGAGAGCATCCCCTACGTTACCTGCTACGTGCGCGTAAATCAATCGCAGATTGTTTACACCATATCCCGCAGCACGTATGAGCAGATAATGAAGGTGTCCTACAACGATTTGAGGCACAAAGAGCTCTTTACGGGCAACTTTGACAGCATAACATCCATTGACATTGAGCTTGACGGGGAAACGCGCACATTCGTTTATACGGCCGTTTCCGAGGACGATGTTTCCGGCACAACTACGGGCACATGGACCTACAACGATGAAGAGATCGATATAACGGATTTTGAGACGGCGTTTACAGCTGTTACCGCCGCGGACTTCACCGAAGAGGAGCCGACCGAGCAGAAGGAAATATCCCTCACCGTGCACCTTGACAACGAGGACTTCCCCACCTACACCCTCACGCTTTACCGCTACGACGGCACGAACTGCATAGCAAGCGTTGACGGCGTGCCTACGGCATTTGTAACCAGGGAGAAGACAGTTGACCTGATAGAGGCCGTAAACGGGCTTACGCTCGGAAAATAAGCCGCAAAAGCACAAATTAACAAGCCCCGCCGATTCCGATAACCGGCGGGGCTTTATTATGCGCGTATGGTGCCCATCAGACAGCTTAATCTCCTGCTTCGCAACCTCAAGAGCCTGTTTAAGCTTCTCGTTCTCCTTCTGCAGTTTTCGTGCGTCCTCGGCGGTAACGGATACGCCGTCCTTGCGTGAGAAATAGATATCGAGGTTGGTGCCATCAAATGTGCCTATGTTGTCTGTTGCAGATTTGACCTGAGTGCTATCGAACGCAATGAATACTCTATGCTTTGTGGTATCATTTTTATTATATCTCCCTCCGCCAATGTGCGTAATGCCATCATAGTCCATAGCCTGGATAGCTTCGCTGATGTACTCTTCCGCTTCGGCTTTGTACATCATCTCATCCTCACAGTATTCCTTAAGTGCCCTGAAGCAGTCCTCGTTGGTCTTGCAGCCGTTGAAGTAGTCGGAAGCGTCCCGCGATGCCTTTTTCCACTCGGAGATATTGGCGGCTGCAT
Organism: uncultured Clostridium sp.; assembly: GCA_964600045.1. GTDB lineage: Bacteria > Bacillota > Clostridia > Christensenellales > CAG-138 > Phil1. The sequence continues at coordinate 1,165 of CAZRHS010000011.1, read as the reverse complement.
CCATGTCGATAGGGTTTCTTATCCTCAGATACACGTCATATACCTGCGGATTATTTCCCTTTCCCTTTTGTGTATAGCTTTGCGCTACATCCGGATTATCCGTGAAATAGCTTCCTATACCGAAGAGGCCAAAGTTGCTGCCGTAGGTGTCGAATATATGAAATCCGCCGTTAGATGTCCCGTGATAAAACCGTTTCGGTGTACCGTCTTTGTTCAGTAAGACAGGATATACTTCTTCCCCTGCATTAAATTCTTCGTCATATTGCTTGACAAAGTTGTACAAATCAGCTACAGTATAGGCAGTAGCGATATTGTCACTTGTGGATACGCCGTGCAGGCTTTGACCTGCGGTGCGCCCGCCGACAGTCGCTACTTTTTCTATATACTTGAGGTTATGGAACTTCTTATCATTTGTATGCTTTACATCATGGTATGCTTCCTCCACTGTAATTCTATATAGTGCAACATTCCCGTCAGTGTCCTCACCGAGAGCATACAGTTTGTGGTCAAAAGCAACCATATCATTCTTAGCATTGCTGGAGTGGTTCTCATGAACCTCGCTATTAAGCAGTACAGCGTTTTCTACAAGCTGCTTTATCCCTGCAAGCCCATATTCAGACATTCGCTCCGCACCGGAGTGCGATATTGTATTCGTTTCTCCTTCGCGTGAGATACGAATATCCCAGTTCGTATCAGCATTCAGAACATTGCCTCGGTTCGCCTTTCTGCTCTCGTTGTTTGCTGAATATTCCGGAATACTCGCAACTTTCACTGCAGCCTTTTCATAGGCCCTATAGTCACCAAACCACGCCCTGAAGAATGGTGATTTTGTACCAATCTCCTGATAGAACTTATACGCCCATTTTTCGGCCTTTTGTATGTCCTCACTCTTGAAGTCGTTTACGCTTTTTCTGCCGATAGTACGCAGCGTTTCAACATCTGAAACATTAATCGGTCTGGAATACTCTGCCTGCTTTTCTGCGTTGGTGTCCTTCTTCGAGAACCTAAACGGCTGAGTAAAATCGGAGTTCATTGCCTCAACTCGGCTGTTCTCTACACCGGGGTCATAGGTTTTAACGGGTATGCCCATGTCCTCAAGCTTGGATTGCAGGTCGCTGTATTTGCCCTCCGGCAGTATCGCGGCTTTTATCTCGTCAAGGCCTAC